>NZ_JBEOYI010000004.1:0-477771 GCF_040297005.1 Streptomyces sp. NPDC001904
TTGATAGGCCGGATCTGGAAGCACCGTGAGGTGTGGAGGTGACCGGTACTAATAGGCCGAGGGCTTGTCCTCAGTTGCTCGCGTCCACTGTGTTGTTCCCAGACAACGAACAGTTGTGCTGGCTGAACAGTTTCACTTATCAATTGAAGAGTGTGCTAGTTCGCCGCCCTGTTCTTACGTCCCTTGCGAGGGATGTCTGAAAGGGTTTCGGTGGTCATAGCGTGAGGGAAACGCCCGGTTACATTCCGAACCCGGAAGCTAAGCCTTACAGCGCCGATGGTACTGCAGGGGGGACCCTGTGGGAGAGTAGGACGCCGCCGAACTATTATTGAGAGGACCCTTGGTCCCGGCACACATGCTGGGACCAAGGGTCCTTTTCTATTTCCAGAACTTTTCTCGGAGCGCGCCGGCACCCCGGCTGCGCGAGAATGACTGCGGTACCGAAGACAGGAGCCCACCGATGCCCACCAACTCTCCCGACGAGCGACCCGAGCGCGACCAGCGCCGCCGGGACAGTGGTGATCGGGGCGGGTACCGCGGGAACACCGGCGGGCCGCGTCGCGATCGCCGCGATGACCGTCCCTCGTACGGTGACCGTGACCGTGGGCCTCGTCGTGATGGCGACCGTCCCCCCTTCCGCCGCGACGACCGTCGTGACGACAGGCGCGATGATCGCCGTGACGATCGTCGTGATGACCGGCCCTCGTACGGTGCTCGGCGTGACGACAACCGTGGTGGCGGGTTCCGCGACCGGCGTGATGACAACCGCGGTGGCGGCTTCCGTGGGCGGGATGACCGTCCCTCGTACGGTGACCGTGACCGGGACCGTGGGCCTCGTCGTGATGGCGACCGTCCCCCCTTCCGCCGCGACGACCGCCGCGATGACCGCCGCGACGACCGTCGTGACGACCGGCCCTCGTACGGTGCCCGGCGTGACGACAACCGCGGTGGCGGCTTCCGTGGGCGGGATGACCGTCCCTCGTACGGTGACCGTGACCGGGACCGTGGGCCCCGGCGCGATGGCGACCGTCCCCCCTTCCGCCGCGACGACCGCCGCGATGACCGCCGCGATGACCGGCGCGATGACCGCCGTGACGATCGCCGTGATGACCGGCCCTCGTATGGTGCTCGGCGTGACGACAACCGTGGTGGCGGGTTCCGCGACCGGCGTGATGACAACCGTGGTGGCGGCGGTTACCGCGACCGGCGTGACGACCGCCCCTCGTACGGCGACCGGGACCGGGACCGCGGGCCCCGGCGCGACGGCGACCGTCCCCCCTTCCGCCGCGATGACCGCCGCGACGACCGCCGCGACGATCGCCGTGACGACCGGCCCTCGTACGGTGCCCGGCGTGACGACAACCGCGGTGGCGGCTTCCGTGGGCGGGATGACGACCGTGGTGCGCGTGGGCCGCGGCGGGACGACCGTGGTGGGCGGCCCGGTGGGCTCCGTGGGCGGGACGACCGTCGTGATGACCGGCGGGACGACCGGCGCGGTGGTGGCTTCCGTGGGCGGGACGAGCGGGACCGTGAGCCGATCAAGCGGCTGCCGATTCCCGAGGACGTCTCCGGGTTCGAGCTCGACAAGGGCGTACAGCAGGAGCTTCAGTCGCTGCCCAAGGGGCTGGCCGAGGATGTCGGCAAGAACCTGGTGATGGTGGCGCGGCTGATCGACGAGGACCCCGAGGGCGCCTACGCGTACTCGCGGATCGCGCTGCGCCTCGCCTCCAGGGTCGCCGCCGTGCGCGAGGCCGCGGGCTTCGCCGCGTACGCGAACCAGAAGTACAGCGAGGCGCTCGCCGAGTTCCGCGCCGCGCGGCGCATGACCGGCAACGTCGAGCTGTGGCCCGTCATGGCCGACTGCGAGCGAGGGCTCGGTCGGCCGGAGAAGGCGCTCGACATGGCCGGGGCGCCCGAGGTGGCGAAGCTGGACAAGGCCGGGCAGGTCGAGATGCGGCTCGTCGCGGCCGGGGCACGGCGGGACATGGGGCAGCTCGACGCCGCCATCGTCACCCTGCAGAGCCCCGAGCTCGCCTCCAACTCCGTACAGCCGTGGACGGCGCGACTGCGCTACGCGTACGCCGACGCGCTGCTCGCCGCCGACCGTGAGGGCGAGGCGCGCGAGTGGTTCGCCAAGGCCGTCGAGTCCGACAAGGACGGCAGCACGGACGCGTCGGACCGGCTGGCCGAGCTGGACGGGGTCGAGTTCGTCGACGCCTTCGACGAGGACGAGGCCGCCGAGGACGGTGCCGCGCCCGCGCAGGCCGACGAAGAGCGGCGTGACGAGCAGGACCAGTAGGGACTGCTTCGAGCGGTGAGTGACGGGCGGGTCCCTTCGGGGGCCCGCCCGTCAGTCGTCGGTGAGGGTGCGCAGGACCAGACCCGTCGCCGGCTTCGGGCCGAACGAGGTCGACTTGCGGGGCATCGTCACGCCCTGCCGCGCCAGCTCGCGGACGACGTCCTCGCGCACCGGGTGCATCAGCACCGCCGTACCGCCGTCACGACGCGCCTTGTCGACCGTGGCCTCCGTGTCGTGGATGTACGCGATGTCGGCCGGCGAGTCCTCCGGGATGCCCCAGACGTGGGCGAGGAGCGTCGCGTGCAGCACCGTCGCGTCCAGCGTGCGCCAGGCCTCCGGACGGTCCGCGCGGATCGTGCGGGCGAGAAGGGCCGGATCGGGGCGGTCCAGGAGATGGAACGTGTCCGAGGTACCACCGGCGAGCAGAAAGGCGTTGCCCTCCGCCGACGCCCGCGCCAGTGCCTCCATGGCGTGCGGAACGGGGCCCTTGACCTCCCGTACGCGGAACGAGCCGTCCGCCCTGGCCAGGGCCTCGTCGAGCGGGAGCCGGTTGAGGAGGCGGTGGATGGCGCGGACCCGCAGCGGGTACTTGGCCGTGTCGACCAGGAGCACCAGGCCGTAGTTCCACGGAGAGGCCGCGGACGCCGGGTGTTCCGTACGCAGGCGCAGATAGGTGGCCCAGCGGTGGTGGCCGTCGGCGATCAGAGCCTGGTGGGAGCCCAGGTCGGTGTGGATGTGCGCGAGCTCCGCCGGGTCGGTGACGGCCCACAGACGATGGTCGTAGCCGTCCTCGGTGGTCGTCGCCAGGAGCGGGGGCTGCCGCACGGTGCGCTCGATGACGGCCGAGGTGCCCGTCGCGCCGCCGTTGCCGCGGTAGGTCAGCAGGAGCGGCTCGAGGTTCGCCTCCGTGGCGCGCATGACGCCCGCGCGGTCCTCGACGACGTGCGGCATGACGCCCTCGTGGGGCAGCACGACGCCCTCCGCCGCCTCGGACAGGCGCAGGGCGCCGATGACACCGCGCTGGAGCATGTCGCCGCCCCGCTGTTCGTAGACGTACAGCGCGGGATCCGGGTCGGGGGCGAGGACGCCCTCGGTGAGCCAGTGCCGCAGGGTGGCGGCCGCCTGGGCGTTGCGGGCGCCCGGGTCCGTCGCCTGCGGCAGGATCAGCCGGACGATGTTGAACGGGTCCGCGCTCTCCAGATGGAGCAGCCCGTCGGGGCGCACGACGACGTCGTACGGGGGTGAGGTCACGGCGGCGAGGCTGCCGACCCGCTCGGGGACGTACCGCACACCCCTGAACGGCATCAGGTCCAGGCCGTGGTTTCCCGTCTGTGCCGTGCGACCTGCAGTGTTCATTCGAGCATCGTACGAGTGTCGGTGCGGTGAGGGATGATCGGGGAGTGGGATCGAACGAGGAGCGATACGTAATGAGCCAGAGTGAACGCGGGGCGGCCGGCAGCGGCACGCGAGTGCGGCCCGAGGGCAGTGCGCGGGCGTTGAGCGAGGCCTATGACACCGCCCTGCTCGATCTGGACGGGGTCGTCTACGCGGGTGGCCGCGCCATCGACCACGCCGTGGACGCGCTGGCCACCGCGCGGGACGGCGGAATGGGCCTCGCGTACGTGACGAACAACGCGCTGCGGACGCCGGACGCCGTCGCCGAGCACCTGAGCGAGCTCGGGATCCCGACCGGGGCCGAGGACGTGATCACCTCCGCCCAGGCCGTCGCCCGGCTGATCAGCGAGCAGGTGCCCGAGGGGGCGCGGGTGCTGGTGATCGGCGGTGAGGGGCTGCGGGTCGCGCTGCGCGAGCGCGGTCTCGTGCCGGTCGAATCCGCTGATGACGACCCCGCCGCCGTGGCCCAGGGGTACGGCGGGCCCGACCTGACGTGGAGCCGGTTCGCCGAGGCCTGCTACGCGATCGCGCGGGGTGTTCCCTGGTTCGCGTCCAACACCGACCTCACTATCCCGAGCGGCCGCGGCATCGCGCCGGGGAACGGAGCGGCGGTCGAGGTCGTCCGGATCGCGACGGGTGCCGATCCGCAGGTCGCCGG
The DNA here is from genome assembly GCF_040297005.1 of Streptomyces sp. NPDC001904. NCBI lineage: Bacteria > Bacillati > Actinomycetota > Actinomycetes > Kitasatosporales > Streptomycetaceae > Streptomyces > Streptomyces sp. NPDC001904. The sequence goes on from NZ_JBEOYI010000004.1 coordinate 4,353, forward strand.
CAAGCCGCTGCCGCCGATGCACCGCGAGACCGTGCTGCGGACCGGGGCCAGGACGCCGCTCGTCGTCGGCGACCGGCTCGACACGGACATCGAGGGGGCGTTCAACGGCGGGGTGGACTCGCTGCTCGTCCTCACCGGAGTGACCGACGGAGCGCAGCTGCTGGCCGCGCCGCCGGAGCACCGGCCGACGTACGTCGACCGCGATCTGCGCGGGCTGCTGCGCGGACAGCCGGACGTCGAGGAGGCGGACGGCGGAGTGCGCTGCGGCGGCTGGACCGCCTCGGCCGGGGACGGGCACCTCGAGCTGAGCGGGGACGGGGACCCGGTCGACGGGCTGCGGGCGCTGTGCGGAGCCGCCTGGGGGGCCGCCGGGGACGGAGTCTGTGAGCTGGACTCTGTGAAGGTGTTGAAGCGGTTGGCGGAGGCGGGGCTTTAGGAACGCGCTGACGGGTCAGGCGTGGGGGACAGGGCCTGGGGGCCTGGCCCCCAGGCTGGTCACGACGATCCCCGCACCCCTGGGTAGCGGGAGGATAGGCTAACCTAACCTCGTGTTGGTCGAGAGTCCCCCAGAAGCCGGAGCGCAGACCGCTCCCGCGCCCCCCGGCCGTCGTACGACGATCCGTACCGTCGTGCTGTTCGCGTCGGTCCTCCTGCTGGTCGCCGTCGCGGTGGCGAGCATCGCCGTGGGCGCCAAGTCGCTCACGTTGGACCAGGTGTGGCACGGCCTGTTCCACGACACCAACACCTACGCGGACGTGGTCGTCGGGGAGCGGGTCTCGCGCACCGTGCTCGGGCTGCTCGCCGGGCTCGCGCTGGGGCTCTCCGGCGCCGTGCTCCAGGCGCTCACCCGCAACCCGCTGGCCGACCCCGGCATCCTCGGCATCAACATGGGGGCGTCGGCCGCCGTCGTCACCGCCATCAGCTTCTTCGGCGTGACCTCGCTGAGCGGCTACGTGTGGTTCGCGTTCGCGGGCGCGGCCGCCGTGGGCGTGCTGGTGTACGTGCTCGGGGGGACCAGGAGCGCGACGCCCGTACGCCTCGCGCTCGCCGGTACCGCCGTCGCCGCCGCGCTCTCCGGCTACGTCTACGCCGTGATGATCACCGACGACGTCGCGCTGAACCGGATGCGGTTCTGGCAGGTCGGCTCGCTGGCCACCGCCAGCATGCACACGATCCAGCAGGTGTGGCCGTTCATCGCGGTCGGCTCGCTGCTCGCGCTCGGTCTGGCGCGGCCGCTGAACGCCATGGCGATGGGCGACGACACCGCGCGGGCGCTCGGCGCGCACCTCGGACGGACCCGCGCCCTCGGCATGCTCTCCGCCACCCTGCTGTGCGGCGCGGCCACCGCGGCCTGCGGTCCCATCGCATTCGTCGGCCTGATGGTGCCGCACATGGTGCGCTCCTTCACCGGACCCGACCAGCGCTGGCTGCTGCCGTACTCGGCGGTCCTGTCACCGGTGCTGCTGCTCGGCGCCGACGTGCTCGGCCGGATCGTGGCCCGGCCCTCCGAACTCCAGGTCGGCATCGTCACCGCCGTCATCGGCGCACCCGTCTTCATCGTTCTCGTACGACGCCGGAGGATGGCCCAGCTGTGAAGTCCACCAAGGCGGTCCGCACCCCGGGCGGACTCTCCGTACGGCTCGACCCGCGCACCGTCGTCGTCGTGGCCGTCCTCCTCGTCGCCGTGCTGGCCGCGAGCGTCGTGCTCATCGGCACCGGCGACTTCCCGATCCCCGCGATGGACGTGCTGCGCACCCTGGCCGGGCACGGGAACGCCGGCCAGGAGTTCATCATCAACGACCTGCGGCTGCCGCGGGTCCTCGTCGGGCTGCTCGTGGGCGGCGCGCTCGGACTCTCCGGCGCGCTGTTCCAGTCCATCTCCCGCAACCCGCTGGGCAGCCCGGACGTGCTCGGGCTCGGCCAGGGCGCCACCGCCGGTGCCCTCGTGATGATCGTGATCTTCGGCGGCAGCGCGGCCCAGGTCGCCCTCGGCGCGCTCGTCGGCGGTCTCGTCACCGGCGTCGCCATCTACGTACTCGCCTGGAAGCGGGGCGTGCACGGCTACCGGCTCGTGCTCGTCGGCATCGGCGTCTCCGCCTTCGTGACCGCCGTCAACGGCTATCTCCTCACCAAGGCCGACTTCGTCGACGCCGCCCGCGCCACCGTCTGGATGACCGGATCGCTCAACGGACGCGACTGGACCCAGGTGTGGCCGCTGCTGATCATGTTCGTCGTCATCGCGCCGCTCGTCGCCTGGTACGGGCGGCCGCTGCGGATGCTGGAGATGGGCGACGACGCCGCCGGCGCGCTCGGCGTGCCCGTCGAGCGGACCCGGCTGCTGCTGCTCGCCGCCTCCGTGGTGCTGACCGCGGCCGCCACCGCCGCCGCGGGGCCGGTGACCTTCGTGGCGCTCACCGCCCCGCAGATCGCCCGCCGCCTGACCAGGTCGCCCGGGCCGAACCTGCTGGCCGCCACCGCCCTCGGCGCCACCCTGCTGATCGTCGCCGACCTGGCGTCGCAGCGCGCGTTCGGTGCCGACCAGCTGCCCGTGGGCGTCGTCACGGGTGTCGTCGGCGGTGCCTATCTGCTGTGGCTGCTCGTCACCGAGCGCAAGGCGGGGCGGATTTGAGCCCCGGTATTCGTACGAACCAAAGGAGCACCGCCGTGAACAGGCTGATAGCCGACGACGTGACCCTCGGATACGACCAGCGCGTCATCGCCGAGAAGCTGTCCGTCGAGATCCCCGACCAGTCCTTCACGGTGATCGTCGGCCCGAACGCCTGCGGCAAATCCACGCTCCTGCGCGCCCTGTCGCGCATGCTCAAGCCCAGCACCGGCCGGGTCCTGCTCGACGGCAGCGTCATCCAGTCGATGCCCGCGAAGAAGGTCGCCAAGACGCTCGGTCTGCTCCCGCAGTCCTCCGTCGCGCCCGACGGCATCACCGTCGCCGACCTCGTCGCCCGCGGCCGCTACCCGCACCAGGGGCTGCTGCGCCAGTGGTCGCCCGAGGACGAGAAGGTCGTCCACGAGTCGATGGAGTCCACCGGCGTCGCCGAACTCGCCGACCGGTACGTGGACGAGCTCTCCGGCGGTCAGCGCCAGCGCGTGTGGATCGCCATGGCGCTCGCCCAGCAGACCCCGCTGCTGCTGCTCGACGAGCCGACCACCTACCTCGACATCCAGCACCAGATCGACGTCCTGGACCTCTGCGCCGACCTCCACGAGGAGCAGGGCCGCACCCTCGTCGCCGTGCTGCACGACCTCAACCACGCCGCCCGGTACGCGACGCACCTGATCGCGCTGCGTGACGGCGAGGTGATCGCCGAGGGCGCGCCCAAGGACATCGTCACCGCCGACCTCGTCGAACGGCTCTTCGGGATGAAGTGCCAGGTCATCGACGACCCGGAGACCGGCACGCCGCTGGTGGTCCCCGCGGCGCGGCAGGCCCGCGGCAAGCGGGCCGCGCAGGCCGCCGCCCCCGTGGAGGTCGCTAAAGCAGCGTCCTGAGGCGCAGCAGGTCGCGGAAGGACGCCTCCAGCTTCACGCGGCCGGCGGCCCACGCCTTCGCGAAGTTCAGCCGCCCGTCCACCATCGCCACGAGATCGTCGCCCGTCATCGCCAGCCGGATCTGCGCCTTCTCGGCCGGAGGACCGGGGCGGGTGCCGACCACCGTGATCCGGCCGTCCTCGAGACGGCCGGCGAACGTCGTGTCCAGATCTCTGATGTGGCAGCTCAGCGAACGGTCCAGGGCGACCGCGGCGCGTACGTCGCCGTCCGCGCCGGCCATGGTGTCCGCGAGCCTGCCCAGTGCCTCCCGGCACTCCTCAATCGTCGCCATCGTGATCGACGGTACACCGGCGCCACGAGGTAGCGTCTGGGCATGAGCGAGACACCCGCCGCCGAGGCCCCGGTTCCCGCGGAACCGTCGTACGACCCCGCGGCACCCGCCCCCCTCGGCATCGAGCGCACCGTCACCGGCAACGCCGAGGTCGACGCGCAGCTGGAGCGGCTCGGCGATGTGGACCACCTCGCGGCGGACGGACACGTCGAGGTGTACGAGGATGTACATCAGGGCTTGCGATCAGCGCTGACGGCACTGGACGCACGGCCCCAGCCTTCACCCTCGTACGACAACAGGAGCTGAACCGACCGTGGCAGGTGTGACACGTCGCCGCCTCGACGCCGAACTCGTCCGCCGCAAACTGGCCCGCTCGCGCGAGCACGCCAGTCAGCTGATCGCCGCGGGGCGGGTCAGCGTCGGCAAGACCGTCGCGACCAAGCCCGCGACCCAGGTGGAGACGGCCGCGGCCATCGTCGTGCAGCAGGACGACAGCGACCCCGAGTACGTCTCGCGCGGCGGGCACAAGCTGGCGGGCGCCCTGGCGGCGTTCCTGCCGCAGGGGCTCGTGGTGGAGGGCCGGCGGGCCCTGGACGCCGGGGCCTCCACCGGCGGCTTCACCGACGTGCTGCTGCGCTCCGGCGTCGCGCACGTCGTCGCCGTCGACGTCGGGTACGGGCAGCTCGCCTGGTCGCTGCAGAGCGATGAACGCGTCACCGTCAAGGACCGTACGAACGTGCGCGAACTGACGCTGGAGGCGATCGACGAGGTGCCCGTGGACGTGGTGGTGGGAGACCTGTCCTTCATCCCGCTCGGCCTGGTGCTGCCCGCCCTGGTGCGGTGCGCGGCACCCGACGCCGACCTGGTGCTGATGGTGAAGCCGCAGTTCGAGGTGGGCAAGGAGCGGCTGGGCAGCGGCGGTGTCGTGCGCAGCCCCGAGCTGCGGGCCGAGGCCGTGCGCGGGGTCGCCGCGCAGGCGTATCGGCTCGGCCTCGGCGTGCGGGGCGTGACCGCGAGCCCGCTGCCCGGTCCGTCCGGGAACGTCGAGTACTTTCTGTGGCTGCGTGCCGGTGCGCCCGAACTGGACCCGGCCGATGTCGACCGTGCAGTGGCGGAGGGGCCGCGTTGACCGAGACCCGAGCTCGTACTGTTTTCCTGCTCGCGCACACCGGACGGCCCGCGGCCATCCGCAGTGCCGAACGCGTCGTCGAGGGCCTGCTGCGCAGCGGCCTCGGGGTGCGGGTCCTGGAGTCCGAGGCATCGGACCTGCCGCTGCCGGACTCCGTGCAGCTGGTGAAGGAGGCGACCCCGGCCTGCCTGGACGGGTGCGAACTGCTCATCGTGCTCGGCGGGGACGGGACGCTGCTGCGCGGCGCCGAGTTCGCCCGCGCCTCCGGAGTGCCGATGCTCGGGGTGAACCTGGGCCGCGTGGGCTTCCTGGCGGAGGCCGAGCGCGACGACCTGGACAAGGTCGTCGACCGGGTCGTCACCAAGGAGTACGAGGTCGAGGAGCGCATGACGATCGACGTCGTCGTGCACCGCAACGGCGATGTCGTGCACCAGGACTGGGCGCTCAACGAGGCGGCCGTGCAGAAGACCGAGCCCGAGCGGATGCTGGAAGTCGTCCTGGAGATCGACGGCCGGCCGGTGACCGGATTCGGCTGCGACGGCATCGTGTGCGCCACCCCGACCGGATCGACCGCCTACGCCTTCTCGGCGGGCGGGCCCGTGGTGTGGCCCGAGGTCGAGGCGCTCCTCATGGTGCCGATCAGCGCCCACGCGCTGTTCGCCAAGCCGCTGGTCACCTCGCCGAACTCGGTCCTGGCCGTCGAGGTGCAGCCGCACACCCCGCACGGGGTGCTGTGGTGCGACGGACGGCGGACCGTCGAGCTGCCCGCGGGCGCTCGGGTGGAGGTGCGGCGCGGGGCCGTGCCGGTGCGGCTCGCCCGGCTGCACCACGCCGTGTTCACGGACCGGCTCGTGGCCAAGTTCGCCCTGCCGGTGGCGGGGTGGCGCGGGGCGCCGCACTAGATTCCCCGCCAAGGCCGCCGGACGGGCCCTCAGGGCCCGTCCGCGCCAATGGGGGCTGCGGGGCCCGGACGGGCCCGTGCGCGGCCAGGGAGCGGCCCTGCCGGAAGCGGCCCGTCCCGGGGCACACGCACGGGTGACAGGGGCCTCGCACCACCTGCTGGTTCGGCCCCGGGGGCCGGGGCCCGTCGCACGGACGGCCCCCGACCTCGTAAGGTCGTGTCCGTGTTGGAGGAGATGCGGATACGGTCGCTCGGAGTCATCGACGACGCGGTGGTCGAGCTGTCACCCGGTTTCACGGCGGTGACCGGTGAGACCGGCGCGGGCAAGACCATGGTCGTCACGAGCCTCGGGCTGTTGCTGGGCGGGCGGGCCGACCCCGCGCTCGTACGGATCGGCGCGAAGCACGCGGTGGTCGAGGGGAGCGTCAGGGTGCCGGCCGGTTCCGGCGCGGCCGCACGGGCCGAGGAGGCCGGGGCCGAGCTGGAGGACGGTGTGCTGCTCGTCAGCCGTACCGTTTCCGCCGAGGGGCGCTCGCGGGCCCACCTGGGCGGCCGCTCGGTGCCCGTCGGCGTACTCGCCGAACTCGCCGACGACCTCGTCGCCGTGCACGGCCAGACCGACCAGCAGGGGCTGCTCAAGCAGGGGCGGCAGCGGCAGGCGCTCGACCGGTACGCCGGGGACGCCGTCGTGAAGCCGCTCGCCAAGTACACGGGCGTGTACAAGCGGCTGCGGGCCGTCGGCGCCGAGCTCGAGGAGATCACCACGCGCGCCCGGGAGCGGGCGCAGGAGGCCGATCTGCTGCGGTTCGGGCTCGACGAGATCGCCGCCGTCGAGCCCCGCGCCGGTGAGGACGTCGAGCTGGCCGAGGAGGCGTCGCGGCTCGGCCACGCCGAAGCGCTGGCGTCCGCCGCCGCGGCCGCGCACGGCGCGCTCGCCGGAAATCCCGAGGACCCGGAGGGCGTGGACGCCCAGACCCTGGTCGGCGGCGCCCACCGGGCGCTGGAAGCCGTCCGTGCGCACGACTCCGCCCTCGGTACGCTCGCCGAGCGGATCGGCGAGGTGCAGATCCTGCTCACCGACGTCGCCGCCGAACTCGCCGGATACGCGGACGACTTGGACGCCGACCCGCTGCGGCTCGCGGCCGTCGAGGAGCGCCGCGCCGCGCTGACCGCGCTCACGCGGAAGTACGGCGCGGACGGCGGCGGCACCGAGGCCGTACTGACCTGGGCCGAGCAGAGCTCCGCGCGCCTGCTCGAACTCGACGGCGACGACGAGCGGATCGACGAACTGACGGCGGAGCGCGACGCGCTGCGCGGCGAACTCGGAATCCTCGCCCAGGAGTTGACCCATGCCCGGGTGGAGGCGGCCGCACGGTTCGCCGCCGCCGTCACCGAGGAGCTGGCCTCGCTGGCCATGCCGCACGCCCGGATCTCCTTCGACATCCGGCAGACCGAGACCGACGCCGGTGACGGGGTGGAGGTCGACGGACGGACCGTGGCGTGCGGGCCGAGCGGTGCCGACGAGGTGGAGCTGCTGCTCGCCCCGCACCCCGGGGCCCCGCCGCGGCCCATCGCCAAGGGCGCCTCCGGCGGTGAACTCTCCCGCGTGATGCTCGCGGTCGAGGTCGTCTTCGCCGGGACCGACCCGGTGCCCACCTACCTCTTCGACGAGGTCGACGCCGGGGTCGGTGGCAAGGCGGCCGTCGAGATCGGTCGGCGCCTCGCCAAGCTGGCCAAATCGGCGCAGGTCGTGGTCGTCACGCACCTGCCGCAGGTCGCGGCGTTCGCCGACCGGCAGCTGCTCGTCGAAAAGACGAACGACGGATCGGTCACCCGTTCCGGCGTCACCGTGCTCGAAGGGGAGGACCGCGTACGGGAGTTGTCGCGGATGCTCGCCGGGCAGGAGGACTCCGAGACTGCGCGGGCGCACGCGGAGGAGCTGCTGGCGGCCGCCAGGGCCGATGCGTGAGTGCTCCGCCGGGGTGCGGGTGGGCGGCCTCGGGCTTCGTCGTGGCTGGGCGCGCAGTTCCCCGCGCCCCTGAGGGGCGCACTTCGCGCGCCCCCGGGGGAGAGGGCAACATGGAGGGTGTCAAGTCACCCATGTGAGTGGTCCGGTGTGCCGTGTTGCCCGGACTCGTGCGGTGCGAGACCGTGAGCGGTGCCGGAACGCCCGTACGGGCTGGCATCCTTGGCACCGCAGGCGCAAGCATCCCGGACCTGCACCCACCGCACCTATCGACCAGGAGCCCGGTCACGTGAGCCACGTGAGCAGCCACGCACCGCACGGACAGACGCCGCTGCGCACCGTGCAAGTGCTGGGCGGCGGCAGTGCGGGCAGCAGTGCCCATGTCCGGTCCCTGACGGCCGGGTTGGTCGCCCGCGGCGTGCGGGTCACGGTCTGCGCGCCGTCCGAGGCCGAGCGCGCGTACGGGTTCAGTGACGTCGGCGCCCACCATCTTCCGGTACCGCGCAGCAGCGACCCGGCGTCCGTCGCCGCGCTCCGCGTGGCCTGCGCCGACGCCGACCTGGTGCACGCCCACGGGCTGCACGCCGCGCTGCGCGCCTCCCTCGCGCTCAGCGGCCGCCGGATCCCGCTCGTCGTCACCTGGCACACCCGGTCCTACGCCGAAGGGGCCCGGGCCCATCTGCTGCGGATGCTGGAGCGGCGCGTCGCCAGGGCCGCGTCCGTCGTCCTCGGTACCTCGTCCGACCTGGTCGACCGGGCCCGCAGGCGCGGCGCCCGGGACGCCCGTCTCGCCGCCGTCTCCTTCCCGCCGCCGCGCCGCCCCGAGCCGTCCCACGAGGACGACGCCGAGCGCGCCCGGCACAAGACGCGGGCCGAACTGGGCTCGGTGGGACGCCCGTTGCTGATGTCGGTCGGCACCCTGGAACGGCACCGCGGCTACGAGGTGCTGCTCGACGCCGCCCACGCCTGGCTCGATCTGGACCCGGCGCCGCTCCTCGTCATCGCGGGGGAGGGGCCGCAGCGCGGCGCCCTCCAGCGCCGGATCGAGGCCGAGGGCCTGCCGGTGCGCCTCGTCGGCCGCCGGGACGACGTCGCCGAACTGCTGCACGCCGCCGACATCGCCGTCCTGCCCAGCAGCTGGGAATCCCGCTCACTGCTCGCCCAGGAGGCTCTGCACGCCCGTGTGCCGCTCGTCGCCACCGACGTCGGCGGCATCCCCGAACTCGTCGGGGACGCGGCCGAATTGGTGCCCTACGGCGACGCGCCCGCCCTGGCCCGCGCGATCGAACGACTGCTCACGGACCCCGAGCGCTGCGCCCTGCTCCGCGACGCGGGCACCGCGCAGGCCGCCTCCTGGCCGACCGAGGACGCGACGGTCACCCAAGTGCTGAGCGTGTACGACGAGTTGACCGGCACCTTCTGACAGCGCCGGCTATCCCACGTGCCGCCGGGCCCGCAGCGCCAGGCTCAGGGCCAGTACCGTCTGCGGGTCGTCCAGGTCCGTGCCGAGCAACTCCCCTATGCGCGCCAGACGGTTGTACAGCGTCTGGCGGTTCAGGTGCAGTTCGCGGGCCGTCTCCGCCTTGCGGCCCGCGTGGGCCAGGTAGGTCTGGAGGGTGGGGAGCAGGGGCGGCTTCGAGCGCTTGTCGTGCTCCTGGAGCGGGCCGATCGCCCGCTCCACGAACGCCGCCAGGTCCGGATGCTCCCGGAGCCGCCACAGCAGCAGGTCGATGTCCAGGCGCCGGGCGTCGAACCACGGGCGGTCGGTGAGGCCCTGCGCGGCCGTCGCCGTCTCCGCCGCGTGCCGCAGCCCCGCGGCCGCCGCGGCCCAGCCGCCCGCCCCGCCGACCACGACCACCGGCGGCCGGGCGCCAGCCCGCTGCATCCCGGCCCGCTCCACGCCCGCCCGCAGCGCCGCCGCCACCCGGTCGGCGACCGCCGTGCGCTCCGACTCCGAACGCAGCCCCAGCAGCAGCGGCACCCGCCCCTCGACGGGCCGTACGCCGAGCAGCACGGGCACGCCGACCGACGCCAGCTCCTCCGACACGGCCCGCGCGAGCACCGCCCAGCCGCCGCCCGGCGACAGGCTCATCGCACTGTCCGGCGTTCCCGGCAGCCGCATCACCACCGGCAGCAGCGGTCCCTGCCCGGTCGGCCGGAAGCCGAGCACACGGGCCTGCGCCGGGGCGTCCTCCGGCGTGATCCGGCCCTCCGCGAGATCGGTGAGGAAGTCACCGCGCCCGCGCGCCGCCAGCTCCTCCTCCTGCCGCGCCTGCATCAGCACGACGGCCAGCGACCCGGCGGCCCGCTCCGCGGCGATCCGGTGCACGGGCGCCGGCGCCGACGACACCGGGAGCAGGACGAGCCGGGCCCGCACCGACCCCGTACCGGGACCGCCGCCCGGCACGTCGACGAGGAGCGCCCCGCTCGGCGGCTCGTCCTGGTGCGTGCCGCGCATGCCCTCCCACACCTGGAGCGGATCGGTGATGTCGCCGTCGGCGCCGGCCGCGTACAGCAGCTGTCCGTCGGCGGTCTCCAGGAACACCGGGTTGCCGCTGAACTCGGCCAGGATCCGCAGGACCTGCGGCACCCCGCCCCCGCCGAGCAGGGCGTTCGTGCAGCGCCGGTGGACCTCCTCCGCGCGCTGCAGCAGCGCGTAGTGGCCGTTGACGATCTCGGTGTGGATCTCCTCGGTGACGGTCACGAAGGGGACCTCGCGGTGCAGCTGCACCAGCGGGAGGCCCGCCGCCCGCGCCGTCTCCACCAGTGCCGCGGGCAGCCGGGCGAACCGCTGCCCCAGCTCGATCACCAGCGCGGCGATGCCCCGCTCGGCCAGCTTGCGCACGAAGGCCCGCTGCTCGGCCGGGCGCGTACCGAGCCCGAACCCCGTGGTCAGCAGCAGTTCGCCGCCCTTGAGCAGCGACGCGATGTTCGGCACCTCACCCGCGTGCACCCACCGCACCGTCCGCTGCAGCCGGTCCCCGCCCGCCACCACCTCGGGCAGCCCACTGCGCAGCCCGGGCAGCTCCAGGGCCCGCTGCACGGTGATCCCTGCGGGTGAGGCGGGAGGGGAGTACGGCGCGTACTCGGGGGAGGTGCTGTCCATGATGCGGACGGTACCGGCGCGGACGATCCTGGAACATATCCGCCCGGTCACGGAGAAGATCACCGGCCCCGGGCGCAGGGCAACTCGTCACACGGCGAACGGCATTGCCCGCCCGCGTCACCGGTGTGGCGTACGTCACGGCCGCCCTCCGCCGGGGACGGAGGGCGGTTCCGATCAGCCCCCGTACGCCCCCGAAGCGGTCAGCCGCAGGGCCGTGTCGATCAGGGGGACGTGGCTGAAGGCCTGCGGGAAGTTGCCGACCTGGCGTTGCAGCCGCGGGTCCCACTCCTCGGCCAGCAGGCCCAGGTCGTTGCGGAGGGCCAGCAGCTTCTCGAAGAGGCGGCGGGCCTCGTCGACCCGGCCGATCATCGCGAGGTCGTCCGCCATCCAGAACGAGCAGGCGAGGAAGGCGCCCTCGTCGCCGGGCAGGCCGTCGACGCCCGCGTTGTCGCCGTCGGTGGGGTACCGGAGGATGAACCCGTCCGTCGTCGACAGCTCCCGCTGGATCGCCTCGATGGTGCCGATGACGCGCTTGTCGTCGGGCGGCAGGAAGCCCATCTGGGGGATCAGCAGCAGCGAGGCGTCCAGCTCCCTGCTGCCGTACGACTGCGTGAAGGTGTTCCGCTCCTTGTCGTACCCCTTCTCGCACACGTCCCGGTGGATGTCGTCGCGCAGCTCGCGCCACTTCTCCAGCGGGCCGTCGGCGTCACCGGACTCGATCAGCTTGATGGTGCGGTCGACCGCCACCCACGCCATGACCTTCGAGTGCACGAAGTGCCGGCGCGGACCACGCACCTCCCAGATGCCCTCGTCCGGCTCGTCCCAGTGGTTCTCCAGGTACTGGATGAGCTTGAGCTGGAGCAGCGACGCGTAGTCGTTGCGGGCCAGGCCCGTCATGTGCGCGAGGTGCAGGGCCTCCGTCACCTCGCCGTAGACGTCGAGCTGGAGCTGGTGCGCCGCCCCGTTCCCGACGCGGACCGGGGCCGAGTTCTCGTAGCCGGGCAGCCAGTCCAGCTCCGCCTCGCCGAGCTCCCGCTCGCCCGCGATGCCGTACATGATCTGCAGGTTCTCCGGGTCGCCGGCCACGGCCCGCAGCAGCCACTCGCGCCACGCCCGTGCCTCCTCCCGGTACCCGGTGCGCAGCAGCGACGACAGCGTGATGGCCGCGTCCCGCAGCCAGGTGTACCGGTAGTCCCAGTTCCGTACGCCGCCGATCTCCTCCGGCAGCGAGGTCGTGGGCGCGGCGACGATGCCGCCGGTCGGCGCGTAGGTCAGGGCCTTCAGCGTGATGAGGGAGCGGACCACGGCCTCCCGGTAGGGCCCGTGGTACGTACAGTGCTCCACCCACTCCCGCCAGAACTGCTCCGTCGCCACCAGCGACCCCTCGGGATCCGGCAGCGGCGGCTGTTCCCGGTGGGAGGGCTGCCACTGGATGGTGAAGGCGATCCGGTCGCCCGGGGCCACCGTGAAGTCCGCGTACGTCGTGAGGTCCTTGCCGTACGTCTCGGCGTCGGAATCCAGCCACACGGAGTCGGGCCCGGCCACCGCGACCGTACGGCCGTCCACCTTGTGCACCCAGGGCGTGATCCGGCCGTAGGAGAACCGCATGCGCAGGGTCGAACGCATCGGCACCCGGCCGCTGACGCCCTCCACGATCCGGGTCAGCTGCGGCGCGCCGTCGCGCGGCGGCATGAAGTCGGTGACGCGGACCGTGCCGCGCGGTGTCTCCCACTCCGACTCGAGGATCAGCGAGTCGCCCCGGTACGTGCGCCGGGTCGCCGCCGGCGGTTCGGCGTCGGCCGCGTGGGCCGGGCCGAGCCGCCAGAAACCATGATCCTCGGTGCCGAGCAGCCCGGCGAAAATGGCATGCGAGTCGAAGCGGGGCAGGCACAGCCAGTCGACTGTGCCGTCCCGGCAGACCAGTGCTGCGGTCTGCATGTCCCCGATGAGTGCGTAATCCTCGATGCGCCCGGCCACGTGCATCTCCAGTCGAACGGCCACGTACACCCCTGCGAGGCGAAAGTGCTGCGAGGGGCATGCGCTCTGCGGTCTTCACGGTCAACTAACGATCGTCAACCACGTCAAACAAACGGTCAACGAATGGTCTTGATACGTCGACCTGATACGTGGTTGTCAAACGAACTGACGAGCCGGTTGTTCCGGTGGAGGCACCGGCGATCGGATGCGATCGGACTTCGTGTTTCCGGTGAACGGGCGGGAACGGGCGGGGGTGTTGCCGTTGTGGTGCCGTTTTCCTGAGTGACTCGCCAGCCGAGTGTCCGAGCAGGATACGACGCGCTCAAGTGATCCGCGTGCCGCTCACGGCAACGCGCCTGAGCCGAACGGGTGAGTCACGGGTGAGACTGCCGGGACGGCGGTATACCGGTGCCGCCTTTGTGGTGACGCGTGTGCGGAGCGTGGCCGGAAGCAGCCTCCCCGATGCGCTGATACCCTGGTAGCCCGTGAGCCGGTGGTCCTAGAACCCCCGAACCGCAGCGACGGCGCCTCCCCCGGAGGACTTCCCACCATCGGGAGAGCACGCCGGCCCGCACCCCAGACCGCGACCACGGGAGCCCCCTCTTGGCCATGACGCCCAAATCCACGACGACCAAGCACATCTTCGTCACCGGGGGTGTCGCCTCCTCCCTCGGCAAGGGCCTCACCGCCTCCAGCCTCGGGATGCTGCTCAAGGCACGGGGCCTCCGCGTCGTCATGCAGAAGCTCGACCCGTACCTGAACGTCGACCCGGGCACGATGAACCCGTTCCAGCACGGTGAGGTGTTCGTCACCAACGACGGCGCCGAGACCGACCTGGACATCGGCCACTACGAGCGTTTCCTCGACGTCGACCTCGACGGCTCGGCCAACGTCACAACCGGCCAGGTGTACTCGCAGGTCATCGCCAAGGAGCGGCGCGGCGAGTACCTGGGCGACACGGTCCAGGTCATCCCGCACATCACGAACGAGATCAAGCACCGCATCCGCCGCATGGCGACGTCCTCGGACGGGGGTGTCGACGTCGTGATCACCGAGGTCGGCGGCACGGTCGGCGACATCGAGTCGCTGCCGTTCCTGGAGACCGTCCGCCAGGTCCGCCACGAGGTCGGCCGCGACAACGTCTTCGTCGTGCACATCTCGCTGCTGCCCTACATCGGCCCCTCCGGCGAGCTGAAGACCAAGCCCACCCAGCACTCGGTGGCCGCCCTGCGCAACATCGGCATCCAGCCGGACGCCATCGTGCTGCGCTGCGACCGTGAGGTCCCCACCGCCATCAAGCGCAAGATCTCGCTGATGTGCGACGTGGACGAGGACGCCGTCGTGGCCTGCCCCGACGCTCGCTCGATCTACGACATCCCGAAGGTCGTGCACACCGAGGGCCTCGACGCGTACGTGGTCCGCAAGCTGGACCTGCCGTTCCGCGACGTGGACTGGACGACCTGGGACGACCTGCTCGACCGCGTCCACAACCCCGACCACGAGATCGTCATGGCCCTGGTCGGCAAGTACATCGACCTGCCCGACGCCTACCTGTCGGTGACCGAGGCGCTGCGCGCCGGCGGCTTCGCCAACAAGGCCCGCGTCAAGATCAAGTGGGTCACCTCCGACGACTGCAAGACGCCGGCCGGCGCCAAGAAGCAGCTCGGCGACGTCGACGCGATCTGCATCCCCGGCGGCTTCGGCGACCGTGGTGTCAGCGGCAAGGTGGGCGCGATCCAGTTCGCCCGCGAGAACAAGATCCCGCTGCTCGGCCTCTGCCTCGGCCTGCAGTGCACGGTGATCGAGGCCGCGCGGAACCTGGCCGACATCCCGGACGCCAACTCCACCGAGTTCGACGCCGCCACCGCCCACCCGGTCATCTCCACCATGGCCGAGCAGCTCGACATCGTCGCCGGTGAGGGCGACATGGGCGGCACCATGCGGCTCGGCATGTACCCGGCCAAGCTCGCCGAGGGCTCCATCGTGCGCGAGGTGTACGACGGCAAGGAGTACGTCGAGGAGCGCCACCGGCACCGCTACGAGGTGAACAACGCGTACCGCGCCGAGCTGGAGAAGAAGGCCGGGCTGCAGTTCTCCGGCGTCTCCCCGGACGGCAAGCTCGTCGAGTACGTCGAGTACCCGCGCGACGTCCACCCCTACCTGGTCGCCACCCAGGCCCACCCGGAGCTGCGCTCGCGCCCGACGCGTCCGCACCCGCTCTTCGCCGGTCTGGTCAAGGCCGCCGTGGAGCGCAAGGTGAAGGCCGCCGCGGGGGCCAAGAAGGCCAAGTAAGGCCTGTCGTACCAGCGATGTACGGTTACCGGGGTGCGTGTCAAATGCGGCACGTGCCCCGGTTTCTTTTGCGCTCGTGGGAGGACGTTCCGGCATGACGACGATCAAGGACACCGCCGAGGAGTGGGAGGTCCGGGCGACCGAGACCCCCTTCGTCGGGAACAAGACCTCGGTGCGCACGGACGAGGTCGTCATGCCGGACGGGTCGGTGGCGCGGCGCGACTACCAGGTCCACCCCGGTTCGGTGGCCGTGCTCGCCCTCGACGACCAGGACCGGGTGCTGCTCCTGAAGCAGTACCGGCACCCCGTCGGCATGAAGCTCTGGGAGATCCCGGCCGGGCTGCTCGACGTCCCCGGCGAGAACCCGCTGCACGCGGCGCAGCGGGAGCTGTACGAGGAGGCGCACGTCAAGGCCGAGGACTGGCGGGTGCTGGCCGATGTGTACACGACGCCGGGCGGGTGCTCGGAGGCCGTGCGGATCTTTCTCGCTCGCGGGTTGTCCGAGGCGGACGGGGCGCGGTTCGAGGTCGAGGACGAAGAGGCGGACATGGAGTTCGCCCGGGTGCCGGTGGGGGAGCTGGTGCGGGGGGTGCTCCGCGGTGAGCTGCACAACAACTGCCTCGTGGTGGGGGTGCTGTCGCTGAGTGCGGCGCTCGCCGGGGACGGGGTGGACGCGCTGCGGCCCGCCGATGCCGAGTGGCCGGCCCGGCCGTTCGACGCCTAGGCACCGTCGCCGGTTCGGCCGGTTTGCGGGTGCGCCACCGTCGTGGCCGGCCGCGCAGTTCCCCGCGCCCCTGAGGCATGCGCTGCGCGCAGCCTCCCCGATGCCCCCGGTCAGACCATCCGCTGATCCGATCGGGGGACCCGTCCGCGATGCACGCCCGGGGCGGCGGCACCCCCTGAACTAGGCTCGGCCTCGCCCCTGCCGACCCCCGGAGGGGCTGGCGTGAGACGGAGCGTGGCCCGTGACGAATCAGGCGGTCGAGGAGCCCTCGGGGCGAGCCCGAAAGCGGCGCCGCACCCGCCGGGGCCTGGACATGACGGCTCATCAGTTCCTCGGGCGCGGGCGCGAGTTGAAGGAGCTGCGCGCCGACATCGAGCGCGCGGGCCTGGACACCCTCTCGGGCCGCAAGGCACCCAGGGCCCGGGTCCTGCTGATCGCGGGCCGCCCCGGCACCGGCCGCACCGCACTCGCCGAGGAGCTGCTCCGGCAGATCGCCGACCGCTACCCGGACGGCGCGGTCCGGACCCGGCTGACCGCGCCGGACGGCACCCCGGTGCCGACCGAGCGCGTCGCCCGCGAACTGCTGGACGCACTCGACCTGCCCGCGCCGCCCGGCGAATCCGCCGACGATCTGACGGAGCGGCTGCGCGAGGGGCTGTCCGTGCGCCGGGTCGTCCTGCTGCTCGACGACGCGAGCAGCGCCGAGCAGGTGGACGACCTGCTGCCCGAGACCCCCGACTGCCTGGTGGTGGCCGTCGCCGAAGGGCCCCTCACCGGCATCCCGGACGTACGGCCCTGCACGATCGGCGGCCTCGACACCAAGTCCGCCGTCGAACTGCTCACCCGGCACACCGGCTCCGTCCGGATCACCTGCGACCCGCGCTCCGCCGAGTCCCTGGTCGAGGTGTGCGGATCGGAACCCGCGGCCCTGGAGATCGCCGGCGGCTGGCTCGCCGTGCGTCCCAAGGAGTCCGTCGCCGACCTGGCCAAGCAGCTGCACGCGCTGGAGGGCGACGGACCGGCCCTCGCCCGCGTGTTCCGGCACGCCTACGCGTCCCTGCCGGGGCCCGCCGCCCGGATACTGCGATACCTGTCCCTCGCGCCCGAGGGGTACGTCGACCCGCACACCGCCTCCGCGCTCGCCGGCTGCTCCGTGTCCGCCGCGCGCACCACGCTCGACGACTTCGTGACGCTCGGGCTCGTCCGGGGCGTCGCCTCCGAGCTGCCGCAGTACGAGGTGCCCGGCTGTCTGCTGCCGCTGCTGCGCGGGCTCACCGAGACGCTGGACCGCCCCGGCGAGGTGCAGCTGGCCCGCGCCCGCATGCTGGAGCGCACGGTGCGACTGCTCACGTCCTGCCGCGCGATCACCGAGCCCGACGGCTCCCCGCCCCGCAAGAAGCTCGCGGGGCTGCCCAGCGCGCTGCGGTTCGCCGACGCCGAGGCGGCCGCCGAATGGCTGCGGGTGCGGCAGCCCACGCTGCTCGCGGCGGCCCGGCTCGCCGTGGCGGACGGCGAGCTGGACACCCTGGCGCGGCGGCTGATGGCGGCCCTGACGCGGGCGCTGGTCGCGCACCGCGGGCCCGAGGACGCCGCCGCCGAGCTGTACGGCATCCACCGGCTCGTCCTCGACGTCGCCGAGCGGCGCGACCTGCCGCGCGAGAAGGCCGCGGCCCTGCTCAACCTCGCCGACCTCGACGCGCACACCGGCCGCACCCAGGAGGCCCTGGCCCGCTACCGGGCCGCGCTGGACGCCGGACGGGCGGCCGGCGACCCCTACGCCACCGGCCGCGCGATGGAATCCGTTGGCGGCGCGTACCAGGAGCTGGGGGACTGGCAGCGGGCGGCCGACTGGTACGGCCGTGCCCTCTCCCAGCGGCTCACCCGGGGCGAGCGGTCGGACGCCGCGCGGCTGCACGGCCGGATCGCGGCGGTGCACACGTACGCCGGGCGCTACGGCGACGCGCTGCGCGGCTGGCGGTCGGCCGTCGCCGGGTATCGCAAGGAGGGCGACGTCCCGGCCCAGGCCCGGGCGCTGAGCGAACTGGCGCGCGTGCAGGAGTACGCCGGGCGGCCCGAGGAGTCGCTCCACACGTGCCAGGAAGCCGTCGAGTGGGCCCGGCAGGCCAAGGACGTACGGCTCCAGGCGGCGCTCCAGCTGCGGCTCGCGGACACTCTCGAACGGCTCGGCGACCCCGCCGCGGCCAAGCTGCACCGCAGTGCCGCCGAGCGCATGCTGGGAGAGGAACTCGTGCCGGCGCCCGCCGGGGACGCCGAAGGCAAGCGGGGCGCTCCGGAAGCAAACCCTTCGGAACAAGCCGCTAACGCCTACGAAATCCGTAGTGCATCTGCTGAAGATTGATGCATCGAAAGGCTAGACAGCAAGAAAACCTTCATTAGACTGGCTCCGCCGCGTCCTTCCGCGGTCTCTCCCGGTGCGCCCCTCGGGGCACTGGTATGTAGTGCATTGCCCGAAAAATCCCCTGAGCCAAGGACCGTGATCGACGATGAAGGTCGGCATCCCCCGCGAGGTCAAGAACAACGAGTTCCGGGTGGCCATCACCCCCGCCGGCGTGCACGAGCTGGTGCGCCACGGCCACCAGGTCTTCGTCGAGCAGAACGCCGGTGTGGGTTCCTCGATCACGGACGCCGAGTACGTCTCGGCCGGCGCGCAGATCCTCGGCACCGCCGACGAGGTCTGGGCCACCGCCGACCTGCTCCTCAAGGTCAAGGAGCCGATCGCGGAGGAGTACCACCGCCTGCGCAAGGACCAGACGCTCTTCACGTACCTGCACCTCGCGGCCTCCAAGGAGTGCACCGACGCGCTCCTGGAGTCCGGCACCACCGCCATCGCGTACGAGACCGTCGAGACCGCCAACCGCGCGCTCCCGCTGCTCGCCCCGATGTCCGAGGTCGCGGGCCGTCTCGCCCCGCAGGTCGGCGCCTACCAGCTGATGGCCGCCAACGGCGGCCGCGGCGTGCTGCCCGGCGGTGTCCCCGGCGTCGCCGCCGGCAAGGCCGTCGTCATCGGCGGTGGCGTCTCCGGCTGGAACGCCGCGCAGATCGCCATCGGCATGGGCTTCCACGTGACCCTGCTCGACAAGGACATCAACAAGCTCAAGGAAGCCGACAAGATCTTCGGTACGAAGATCCAGACCGTCGTCTCCAACGCCTTCGAGCTGGAGAAGGCCTGCCTCGACGCGGACCTCGTCATCGGTGCCGTCCTGATCCCCGGCGCCAAGGCGCCGAAGCTGGTCACCAACGAGCTCGTGTCGCGGATGAAGCCCGGAAGTGTCCTTGTCGACATCGCGATCGACCAGGGCGGCTGCTTCGAGGACTCGCACCCGACCACCCACGCCGAGCCGACCTTCCCGGTCCACAACTCGGTCTTCTACTGCGTCGCCAACATGCCCGGCGCCGTGCCCAACACGTCGACGTACGCGCTGACCAACGCGACGCTCCCGTACATCGTCGAGCTCGCCAACCGCGGCTGGGCCGAGGCCCTGCGCCGGGACGCGGCCCTGGCCCTGGGCCTGAACACGCATGACGGCAAGGTCGTTTACAAGGAGGTCGCCGAGGCCCACGGTCTCGACCACGTCGAGCTGGAGACCCTCCTGGGCTGACGCCCCGACCGCTCCCCGACCGACCGCCCGGACCGGGCGCGCGTCAACGGGAGTCGTCAATCTCACGCCTACGGCCGGACCTTGTGAGGGGTCCGGCCGTACTTTTGGGGGCACCGCGGGCGCGCAGGCAGGGTCAACTCGCGGCGAACGTAACCCTTTAACCGATTCGCGCCCCTGCGAAACCCGCCGAAGAACCGTCATACGCCCTTGACATGAGGGTGTTCCTTTGTCGCTGAAGTGCCGACACATCGTGCCGGGTCCGGCGGATTGTGTTGCTGCGGAGTGGTGACACGCCATAGAGTCGCAAACCGTCGGCATGGTGCCACGCTGACCTATCGATAAATGTTCCTGGTCACATCCAAGGAGGTAAGACGACTTGTGAATGAGTCGACATTTACTCCCGGAGGTGGCCAGCCAGGCGGACAAGGACCCGCGGGGCTTCAGGCTGTCGGCTCCGTCGCTGTACGTACCTTCGCGGCCCGCCAGAGTGGCTATCAGGGCAGCTCGTCCCAGAGCCCCCAGCAGACGCCGACGCAGACAGCACACCAGAGCATGGATGGCCATCACGTGAACGCCATGGCCGGCGACCGAAGTGGCGACACACACAGCCACTTCGCCGACTACGACGAACTGTCCCCCGAGGGACACTTCTACGACCCAGACGCCGAGTACGAGCCCGATCCGGAGTACGCGGCCACGCTCGCCCCCGACGCTGCCCGGCAGCGCCGCGAGCGCATCGGCCCGACCGGGCGCCCGCTCCCGTACTTCCCGATTCCAGGACCGCTGACCGATCACGGCCCCGCGAAGATCATCGCGATGTGCAACCAGAAGGGCGGCGTCGGCAAGACCACGTCGACCATCAACCTGGGTGCGGCACTTGCCGAGTACGGCCGCCGGGTCCTGCTCGTCGACTTCGACCCGCAGGGTGCCCTGTCGGTCGGGCTCGGCGTGAACCCGATGGAACTCGACCTGACGGTCTACAACCTGCTCATGGAGCGGGGGATGTCCGCCGACGAGGTGCTGCTGAAGACGGCCGTTCCGAACATGGATCTGCTGCCCAGCAACATCGACCTGTCCGCCGCCGAAGTGCAGTTGGTCAGTGAGGTCGCGCGCGAGTCCACGCTGCAGCGGGCGCTCAAGCCGCTGATGGACGACTACGACTACATCGTGATCGACTGTCAGCCCTCGCTCGGCCTGCTGACCGTGAACGCGCTGACGGCCGCTCACAAGGTCATCGTCCCGCTGGAGTGCGAGTTCTTCGCGCTGCGCGGTGTCGCGCTGCTGACCGAGACCATCGAGAAGGTCCAGGAGCGGCTCAACCCCGAGCTCGAACTCGACGGCATCCTCGCCACGATGTACGACTCGCGGACCGTGCACAGCCGTGAGGTGCTCGCGCGTGTCGTCGAGGCCTTCGACGATCACGTCTACCACACGGTCATCGGCCGGACCGTCCGCTTCCCGGAGACCACGGTCGCCGGTGAGCCGATCACCACGTACGCGTCCAACTCCGTGGGTGCCGCCGCCTATCGCCAGCTCGCCAGGGAGGTGCTCGCCCGGTGTCACGCCGAGTGAGTCTGCCGGGGGCCGACGAACTGTTCCGTACGACCGGGGGCATGGCACTGCAGGCGTCGTCACCGAGACGCGCGGCGAACGGTGAGGCGCGGGTGCCCGCGCCGGCCGGTGAGAGCGACGAGGCGGCCGCCGCGTCGTCCGCGCCGGAGGAGGGCGAGGGCGAGTCCGCTCCGTCCGCCGAACACACCGCCGCGGACGCGGAGTCCGACTCCGGGTCGCGCGGCCGGTCCGCCGCCGCCGAGCCGGCCGAGAAGACCGCACGGCGCTCGTCCGGCGGCGCGCAGGAAGGTTCTGCCGGTGGTGGCCGGGGGACGGGCCAGGCCCGCCGCCGCGCCCGCGCCGCGAACCGTCGGCCCAGCGGCCGGGAGCGGCACGACGAGAAGATCACCGTGTACGTCTCCGCCGAGGAGCTGATGGACCTGGAGCACGCGCGTCTGGTGCTCCGCGGGGAGCACGGGCTCGCCGTGGACCGCGGCCGGATCGTGCGCGAGGCCGTCGCCGTCGTCCTGGCCGACCTGGAGTCGCGCGGCGACGCCAGCATTCTCGTACGCAGGCTGCGCGGGCGGTAGCCTCCGGCATTGTGCCTGTGAACGATTCCTCCTCCCTCTCGCCCGACCGGGGTGCGCGTCGGCGCGCCTTGGGGCGGGGGGCGCTGGCCGCGCCGGAGGAGGCGGCGCCCGAGCCCGTCGAGCCCGGTCACGAGGTCCCGGCCGAAGAGGCTGCCGAAGAGGTTCAGGACGACGGTCGCTTCACGGTGCGGCTCGCCAACTTCGAGGGGCCCTTCGATCTGCTCCTCCAGCTGATCTCGAAGCACAAGCTGGACGTCACCGAGGTCGCGCTGTCGAAGGTCACCGACGAGTTCATGGCGTACATCCGCGCCATGGGACCCGACTGGGACCTGGACCAGACGACGGAGTTCCTGGTCGTCGCCGCCACGCTGCTGGATCTGAAGGCCGCCCGGCTGCTGCCCGCCGCCGAGGTCGAGGACGAGGCGGACCTCGCGCTCCTGGAGGCCCGGGACCTGCTCTTCGCCCGGCTGCTCCAGTACCGCGCGTACAAGCGGATCGCCGACATCTTCACCGCGCGCATGGACGACGAGGCGCGCCGCTATCCCCGGACCGTGGGCCTGGAGCCGCACCACGCCGAGCTGCTGCCCGACGTCGTCATCAGCATCGGCGCCGAGGGGTTCGCCAAGCTGGCCGTGAAGGCGATGCAGCCGAAGGCGAAGCCGCAGGTGTACATCGAGCACATCCACGCCCCGCTGGTGAGCGTGCAGGAACAGGCGGGCGTGGTCATGGCGCGCCTGCGCGACCTGGGCGAGGCCACCTTCCGCGACCTGGTGGCCGACACCGACGACACCCTCACCGTCGTCGCGCGGTTCCTGGCGCTCCTGGAGCTGTACCGGGAGAAGGCCGTCGCGCTGGACCAGGAGACCGCGCTGGGTGAGCTGCTCGTGCGGTGGACCGGCGGCGACGGTGACACCCGGCCGGTGGTGACCGACGAGTTCGACCGGGCCCCCGAGCCCGTCGACGACAAGGAGAGTGCGCGATGAGCACCGACAGCGCGAGCGACGTCGCCGGGCTCGACCTCAGACCCGCGCTGGAGGCCGTCCTCATGGTCGTCGACGAGCCGGCCACCGAGGAACACCTCGCCAAGATCCTGCAGCGGCCCCGGCGGGCCGTCGCCGACGCGCTGCGGGCCCTCGCCGACGAGTACACCGTGCAGGGGCGCGGCTTCGAGCTGCGGCTCGTGGCGGGCGGCTGGCGGTTCTACACGCGGCCCGAGTACGCGGCCGCCGTGGAGGGCTTCGTCCTGGACGGGCAGATCGCCCGGCTGACCCAGGCCGCCCTGGAGACCCTGGCCGTGGTCGCGTACCGCCAGCCGGTCAGCCGTTCCCGGGTCTCCGCCGTGCGCGGAGTGAACTGTGACGGGGTCATGCGGACCCTGTTGCAGCGGGGGCTGGTGGAGGAGGCGGGCGCGGAACCCGAAACAGGTGCGATCCTGTACAGGACGACGAACTACTTTCTGGAGCGGATGGGCCTGCGCGGCCTGGACGAGCTGCCGGAACTCGCGCCCTTCCTCCCCGAGGCGGACGCGATCGAGGCGGACACGCTGGAAGGGGTTCCGTCCTTCGACCCGGACGCACCCGATGCGCCGGGGCCGGAGTACACCGAGCACACAGCCGACTAACGGAAATTTGATGCGAAGCAGCAGCGGCAGGAACAGCAGCGGAAACAACGGCGGGAGCCGTGGTGGCAACAGCGGCGGCCGCGGCGGGAGTGGCGGCGGCCGGGGCAACTACCGCGGCGCCGGCAACGACCGTGACGACAAGCAGGGCGGCAGCGGCCGCCCGAAGAAGCCGCGTCCGGAGGAGCGGCGTTACGACGTGGGCCCCGGCGCCACCCAGGACGGCCCGAAGTCGGGCCGCGGCGCCTCGGCGCGCGGCGGCGCCAAGGGCGGCCCCAAGCGCGGGCAGCAGCCCTCGCAGGGCCGTGGGCGCTGGGTCCCGGCGACCTCGCGCGAGTACGAGGCGCGGGCCGAGGAGCGCAACCGCGAGCGGTACGCGGGCAAGCCGAAGGTGAATCTCCCCAAGACCTTCCCCGGCGCCGAGCAGGAGGGCGAGCGGCTGCAGAAGGTGCTCGCCCGGGCCGGTTACGGCTCGCGGCGCGCCTGCGAGGAGCTGGTCGAGCAGGCCCGCGTCGAGGTCAACGGCGAGATCGTGCTCGAGCAGGGCATGCGCGTCGACACCGAGAAGGACGAGATCAAGGTCGACGGTCTGACCGTGGCCACGCAGTCGTACCAGTTCTTCGCGCTGAACAAGCCGGCCGGCGTCGTCTCCACCATGGAGGACAACGAGGGCCGGCAGTGCCTCGGCGACTACACGAACAACCGCGAGACGCGGCTGTTCCACGTCGGGCGGCTCGACACCGAGACCGAGGGCGTCATCCTGCTCACCAACCACGGTGAGCTGGCCCACCGCCTCACGCACCCGAAGTACGGCGTGAAGAAGGTCTACCTCGCGCACATCGTGGGCCCGATCCCGCGCGACCTTGGCAAGCAGCTCAAGGACGGCATCCAGCTGGAGGACGGGTACGCCAAGGCGGACCACTTCCGCGTCGTCGAGCAGACCGGCAAGAACTACCTTGTCGAGGTCACCCTGCACGAGGGCCGCAAGCACATCGTGCGGCGGATGCTCGCCGAGGCCGGCTTCCCGGTCGACAAGCTGGTGCGCGTCGCCTTCGGTCCGATCACGCTGGGCGACCAGAAGTCGGGCTGGCTGCGGCGCCTGTCCAACACCGAGGTCGGCATGCTGATGAAGGAAGTCGATCTGTAGACCGGACCTCCGGACCTTCCCGCAAGGGTTGTCGTGGGCGACCCCCTCCTTTAAAGTCTGCTAGACCAATAAGGGAGGGGGTCGCCGCATGTCCGTGCAGGGCTACGACAAGTACGCCTACGAACCGTTCGCCGTCACCGTCGATCTGGCCGTGTTCACGCTCAGGTCCGGGCGGCTGCAGATTCTGCTCGTCGAGCGGGGCCAGGAGCCGTACGCGGGGCAGTGGGCGCTGCCCGGCGGTTTCCTGGAGCCCGACGAGGCCGCCGAGGAGGCGGCGCGGCGCGAGCTGGCCGAGGAGACCGGCCTGGACGACGTCGCCGGGCTCCACCTGGAGCAGCTGCGCACCTACAGCGAGCCGGACCGGGACCCGCGGATGCGCGTCGTCTCGGTCGCCTTCGCCGCCCTGGTGCCGGACGCGCCACAGGCGCAGGGCGGCGGCGACGCGGCACGGGCCGCCTGGCTGCCGTACGAGGAGGGGGCCGGCGGCGCGTACGGCCCGCTCGCCTTCGACCACGACCGGATCCTCGCCGACGCCCACGAGCGGATCGGCGGCAAGCTGGAGTACACCTGCCTGGCCACCGCGTTCTGCCCGCCCGAGTTCACCCTCGGCGAGCTGCGGCAGGTCTACGAGGTGGTGTGGGGGACCGAGCTCGACCCGGCGAACTTCCGCCGCAAGGTGCTGGCCACCCCCGGCTTCGTCGAGCAGATCCCCGGCGCGTCCCGGCTCACCGGAGGCCGCGGCAAACCCGCCGCGCTGTACCGGGCCGGCGGCGCCGGATCCCTCCACCCGCCGCTGCTGCGGCCCGCGCCCGAGCCAGTGCCCGATGCGAAGAAGGGTGTCTCCTCATGATCAAGCGCGCCGCCACCGGATCGCTGCTCGGGCTGGCGCTCGGGGACGCGTTCGGCGCCCCGACCGAGTTCAGCGACGTACCGGCGATCCTGTCGATGTGCGGGCCCTGGCGGGAGATGGAGCTGCCCGACGACGGCCCGGTCGCCTACATCACCGACGACACGCAGATGGCGCTCGCCGTGGCGCGGGCCGGGGTCCCCGGCTCCCCGGAGCGGTACGCCGACGCCCTGCGCCGCGAGTTCATCGCCTGGAACCGCTCGCCAGAGAACAACCGAGCCCCCGGCAACACCTGCCTGCGCGCCTGCGACCTCCTGGAGGATCCGCGGCGCGACTGGCGCGACGCCAGTCAGATCCACTCCAAGGGCTGCGGCGCCAACATGCGGGTCGCGCCGCTCGGGCTCGTAGCGGACCTCGACGACGAACAGCGGGCCGGGGCCGCGCAGTTGCAGGCCGCGCTCACGCACGGGCACCCGACCGGGCTCGCCGCGAGCGATCTGACCGCGCGGGCCGTGCACCTCCTCGCCCAGGGCGCCGATCCCACCGGCCTTGTCGGACGGCTGCGGTCGTACGCCCTGGAGAACCGCACCCGGTACCACGAGCGCTGGCTCGGCGACCTGTGGCGGCGCGCGCAGGACGCGGGCCCCGAGGAGTTCATCGCGCGCGGCTGGGACGAGTGCCTGGGCGTCCTGGAGCGGCTGGAGGGCGCGCTGCGAAACGCGAACCCCGAGGTCGACCCCTGCCTCGCCACCGGCGCGGGCTGGATCGCCGAGGAGGCCCTCGCCACCGGGCTGCTGTGCTTCCTGCTGTTCGTCGACGAACCCGCGCTCGCGCTGCGCCGGGCCGCCTGCACCTCGGGCGACTCCGACTCCATCGCGGCGCTGGCCGGGGCGTTCGCCGGAGCACGGCTCGGGGCGGACGCCTGGCCCGAGGCGTGGGTCGAGCGGATCGAGCACCGGGACGAGCTGCTCGGGTTCGGAAAGCGCTGGGACGCCGCGTGAGCAGGTGCGACGCCGGATAATTCGGTGGGGCGCGCGGGTGGAGTCGGGGAGCATGGGGAGATGACCGAGAACGCCCTGCTGCCGGCGTCCGTGGACCTGACCGCAGTGGTCGCCGCGGAGCCCGACCCGCTGCTCTTCGCGACCGTCTCCGGCGCGCACCTGTACGGCTTCCCGTCCCGTGACTCGGACGTGGACCTGCGCGGGGTGCACCTGCTGCCCGCCGAGGCGCTGGTCGGGCTGCGCGAGCCGGAGGAGACCCGGTCGCGGATGTGGTTCGAGGACGGTGTCGAGATGGACCTCGTCACGCACGACCTGCGCAAGTTCGTCCGCCTCATGCTCCGGCGCAACGGCTATGTGCTGGAGCAGCTGCTCTCCCCGCTCGTCGTGCACACGGGCGCAGCGCACCGGGAACTCGCGGCCCTCGCGCCCGGCGTCATCACCCGGCACCACGCCCACCACTACCGGGGCTTCGCGGGCACCCAGTGGCGGCTGTACGCGAAGAACCGGGAGCTGAAGCCGCTGCTGTACACGTTCCGGGTGCTGCTCACCGGAATCCACCTGATGCGCACCGGCGAGATCCAGGCCGACCTGCCCACCCTGTACGACGAGGTGGGCCTCGGCCCGGACTATCTGCCCGGGCTGATCGAAGTGAAGGCGGCGGCCGAGCACGGGCCCGCCCCGGTCGACCCGGGCCGGGCCGAGGCCGACGTCGAGGCGCTGCACATCTGCCTCGACGAGGCGCAGGCCGCCTCGAAGCTGCCCGACGCCCCGTCCGCGTACGACGCCCTGCACGACTTCGTGGTGCGGGCCCGACTGGGGGACTGACCTCCCTCAGGCGCGGGCCGAGGCGCGGCGGGTCCGGAAGAGGAAGTCCTCGATGCGGGGCCGGTCCGGTTCGGGCGGGAGCGGGGAGCGGTCCGCCGCCGCGTCCGCCTCCTCGGCCAGCCGGGTCATCCGCCGGTCCACCTCGGCCCACGACACCTCGCCGCGCTTCACCGCGAGCAGTGCGTCGCGCTCCTCGCCCACGTCGATCCGCAGCGCGCCGGTGCGCAGGAGGTCGCGGCTGGACGTCAGCAGCCGCAGCAGGTGCATCGCGTGCTTCCAGCGCGGGGCGCCGTGGACGCGGACGTCGGCCTCCAGCTTCCGGTGCTGGCCGGCCGCGTACCGGGCGAACGTCTCGTGCGCCCGGCGGGAGAGGAACGCCCCGCGCAGGGCGAGCAGCTCCTCGCCCGTCGGCGTCAGCTTCTCGACCAAGGGGGAGTGCAGGCACTCCAGGATGTTGGGGTTGGCGCGCAGCGCCAGTTCGCAGAAGCGCTCCAGCTCCCAGGAGAACTGCTCGTCGGCCGGCCCGTCGACGTGCGTCGGCGGCTTGTCGAAGTGCCAGAACAGCGGGGTCGGCGCCAGGTACACGCCCCGGCGGTCCGTGTCGCTGGACCCGGTGGCGAGCCCGAACGCGCGCGAGCCCATCACACAGGCGTAGATCGTGTGGTCGCGGACCAGGTCGTGCGGGTGCATGCCGTGAGCGTAGGCGGCCGGCCCGCCGGGCGTGATCGAATTTCCGCTGACCCGGCCGAGTGGCGGCCCGGTGCGCTTCGGGTGACATTGAGGTGGTTCGCGTTTCCCCGAGCCCGAAAGGCACCCCCATGGCGGGCAACGATCTCGGAAGTCTGCTCGGCGGTCTCCTCGGCGGAGGCGGCCAGGGCGGCTCGTCCGGCAGCGGCAACATCCTCGGCCAGGTTCTCGGCTCCGTGCTGAGCGGCAAGACGGGCGGGGGCGGCGCCGGCGGCGGCTCCAACCCGCTCGGCGGACTGATGGACATGATCACGAAATCCGGCCTGGTCAGCCAGGAGCAGCTCGACTCGTGGGTCGGCACGGGCAGCAACCAGCCGCTCGACGCCGACCAGGTCAAGCAGGCCATCCCCGACGAGACCCTGGACCGGGCCGCCGCCGACGCGGGCATCAGCCGCGACCAGGTCGCCGACCAGGTGGCCCAGGAGCTGCCCCAGCTCGTCGACAGGATCACTCCCGACGGGCAGGTGCCGGCCGTCTCCCTCGAGGAGCTGGCGAAGCAGCAGAACCTCTGAGACGCACGTACCGCGGTACGCGCACCGGCGCGCGGCCCCGTCTCGGCAGACGGGCGCCGCGCACCCGTGCGTGCGGGCCCAATTACGCTGGTGCGGACAGACGTACGCAACACAAGCAAGGAGCACCGTCGTGGCGGTACGAGCGGTCCGGGGCGCCGTCCAGCTGGAGCGGGACACGGCCGACCACATGGACGAGCAGGTCGGTGAGCTGCTCACCGCGGTCCTGGAGCGCAACGGCCTGACCGCGGACGACCTGATCTCCATCTGGTTCACGGCCACCCCCGACCTGCACTCCGACTTCCCGGCCGCCGCCGCCCGCAAGCTGGGCGTCGACGGCCTTGCCGACGTGCCGCTGATCTGCGCCCAGGAGCTGGAGATAGCGGGCGCCATGCCGCGCGTCGTCCGGCTCCTCGCGCACATCGAGACCGACCTCCCCAAGTCCGAGATCGCGCACGTGTACCTCGGTGCCGCGGCAGCCCTCCGCAAGGACATCGCCCAGTGAGAACCGCACTCGTCATCGGCACCGGCCTGATCGGCACCTCCGCCGCCCTCGCCCTGGTCTCGCGCGGGGTCACCGTGCACCTCGCCGACCACGACCAGGCACAGGCCCGCACCGCCGCCGCCCTCGGCGCCGGGACCGACGAGCCCCCGGAGGGCGTCGTCGACCTGTGCGTGGTCGCCGTGCCGCCGGCGCACGTCGCCGCCCAGCTCGCCGACGCGATGCGCGCCGGCACGGCCCGCGCCTACCTGGACGTCGCCAGCGTGAAGGGCGGCCCGCGCCGCGAGCTGGAGGCCCTCGGGCTCGACCTGACGCCGTACATCGGCACGCACCCGATGAGCGGCCGCGAGCGCAGCGGACCGCTCGCCGCGACCGCCGACCTCTTCGAGGGCCGCCCCTGGGTGCTCACCCCGACCCGGGACACCGACACCGAGGTCCTGAACCTCGCCCTCGAACTGGTCGCCCTGTGCCGCGCGGTCCCCGTCGTCATGGACGCCGACGCCCACGACCGGGCCGTCGCCCTCGTCTCCCACATGCCGCACCTGGTCTCCACCATGGTCGCGGCCCGCCTGGAGAACGCCGAGGAGAGCGCCGTCCGGCTCTGCGGGCAGGGCATCCGCGACGTGACCCGGATCGCCGGCTCCGACCCGCAGATGTGGATCGACATCCTCTCCGCGAACCCCGGCCCGGTCGCCGACCTGCTCTCGGCGGTCGCCGGTGACCTGGAGGAGACCGTACGGTCCCTGCGCTCCCTGCAGTCCGCCGACGACGCCAAGCGGCACGAGGGCGCCGAGGGCGTCGAGACCATGCTCCGCCGCGGCAACGCCGGACAGGCCCGGGTGCCCGGCAAGCACGGCGCGGCCCCGGCCGCGTACGAGATCGTCGCCGTGCTCATCTCCGACCAGCCCGGCGAGCTGGCCCGCATCTTCGCCGACGCCGGCGCGGCCGGGGTCAACGTCGAGGACGTCCGCATCGAGCACGCGACCGGGCAGCAGGCCGGTTTCGTGCAGCTCATGGTGCAGCCCGCGGCCGCGCCCAAACTGGCCGCGTCCCTGCGCGAGCGGGGCTGGGCCATGCGCCAGTAAAAGGCGCCTGCCAGAGCCAGTAACCTTGTCCGGGGCGTGTCCGCGCCCCGTACGCATGCCCCCGTGCACTGAGAAAGGTGTCCGTCACCCATGGAAACCCCGGCAGCTGTCATCGTCGCGATCGACGGACCCTCCGGCACGGGCAAGTCCAGCACGTCCAAGGCCGTCGCCGCGCAGCTCGGTCTGAGCTACCTGGACACCGGCGCCCAGTACCGGGCGATCACCTGGTGGATGGTGAACAACGGCATCGACCTGACCGACCCGACCGCGATCGCCGCGGTCGCCGGCAAGGCCGACATCGTCTCCGGCACCGACCCGGCCGCCCCCACCATCACGGTGGACGGCACGGACGTCGCCGGGCCGATCCGCACCACCGAGGTCACCTCGAAGGTCTCCGCCGTCAGCGCGGTGCCCGAGGTGCGCGCCCGCATCACCGACCTGCAGCGCTCCATCGCCAAGGGCGCCGAGATCGGCATCGTCGTCGAGGGCCGGGACATCGGCACGACCGTGCTGCCCGACGCCGACCTCAAGATCTTCCTCACCGCCTCGCCCGAGGCCCGCGCCGCCCGCCGCTCCGGCGAGCTGAAGGGCGCCGACGTCAAGGCGACCCAGGAGGCCCTCGTCGCCCGCGACAAGGCCGACTCAAGCCGCAAGACGTCGCCGCTGGCCAAGGCCGGCGACGCCGTCGAGGTGGACACCACCGAGCTCACGCTGCAGCAGGTCATCGAGTGCGTCGTGACGCTGGTCGAGGAGAAGCGGGCCGCCAAGTGACCGATGCGCCCTCCGTGCGAGGTGCCGAGGTCGGGCGGCGGATCGGCGTCGGCCTGATGTACGGGCTGTGGAAGCCCCGCGTCCTCGGGGCGTGGCGGGTGCCCGCCACCGGCCCGGTGATCCTCGCCGTGAACCACTCCCACAACGTGGACGGCCCCATGGTCATGGGTGTCGCCCCGCGCCCGACGCACTTCCTGATCAAGCAGGAGGCGTTCATCGGGCCGCTCGGCACCTTCCTCGAAGGCATCGGGCAGCTGAAGGTCGACCGCACCAGCGCCGACCGCACCGCCATCACGCGCGCCCTCGACGTGCTTAAGGACGGGGGAGTGCTCGGCATCTTCCCCGAGGGCACCCGCGGCGACGGCGACTTCGCGTCGCTGCGCGCCGGACTGTCGTACTTCGCCGTGCGCAGCGGGGCGCCCATCGTCCCGGTGGCCGTCCTGGGAAGCACGGAGAAGCGCGGACGGTTGATAAAGGGGCTGCCCCCGCTGCGCAGCAGGGTCGACGTCGTCTTCGGCGACCCCTTCGAAGCGGGTGACGGCAGCGGACGGCGTACGCGCAAGGCGCTCGACGAGGCGACCGTGCGCATCCAGGAGCGGCTCACCGGCCACCTGGCGAACGCCAGGCGCCTGACCGGGCGCTGAGCGAGACTTTCAGTAGTGCACCGGCCTCCGACCGAGACGGCGCACCGATCACCACGAATGAACGACGAGGTACGGACTTCATGAACGACCAGATCCAGCCCGAGGACTCCCCGGAGTACGAGCACGGGGCGCTCGGCGACGCGGAGTACGCGCAGTTCATGGAGCTCGCCGCCGAAGAGGGCTTCGACATCGAGGACGTCGAGGGCGCCATCGAGGAGGCGGGCCACGGCCCGCTGCCCGTGCTCGCCGTCGTCGGCCGCCCGAACGTCGGCAAGTCGACCCTGGTGAACCGCATCATCGGCCGCCGCGAGGCCGTCGTCGAGGACAAGCCGGGCGTCACCCGCGACCGCGTCACCTACGAGGCCGAGTGGGCGGGCCGCCGCTTCAAGGTCGTCGACACCGGCGGCTGGGAGCAGGACGTGCTCGGTATCGACGCGTCCGTCGCCGCCCAGGCGGAGTACGCGATCGAGACCGCCGACGCCGTCGTCTTCGTGGTCGACTCCACGGTCGGCGTCACCGACACCGACGAGGCGGTCGTCCGGCTGCTGCGCAAGGCCAAGAAGCCGGTGGTGCTCTGCGCCAACAAGGTCGACGGCCCGTCCGGCGAGGCCGACGCCACCGCCCTGTGGTCGCTCGGCATCGGCGAGCCGCACCCGGTCTCCTCGCTGCACGGCCGCGGCACCGGCGACATGCTGGACGCCGTCCTGGAGGCGCTGCCCGAGGCGCCGCAGCAGACGTTCGGCGGCGTCGGTGTCGGCGGCCCGCGCCGCATCGCGCTGATCGGCCGCCCGAACGTCGGCAAGTCGTCGCTGCTGAACAAGGTGGCGAACGAGGACCGCGTCGTCGTCAACGAGCTGGCGGGCACCACCCGCGACCCGGTCGACGAGCTGATCGAGCTGGGCGGCGTCACCTGGAAGTTCGTCGACACGGCGGGCATCCGCAAGCGCGTCCACCTCCAGCAGGGCGCCGACTACTACGCCTCGCTGCGCACCGCCGCCGCCGTCGAGAAGGCGGAGGTCGCGGTCATCCTGATCGACTCCTCCGAGTCCATCTCCATCCAGGACCAGCGCATCGTGACGATGGCGGTCGAGGCGGGCCGCGCCGTCGTCGTCGCCTTCAACAAGTGGGACACCCTCGACGAGGAGCGCCGCTACTACCTGGAGCGCGAGATCGAGACCGAGCTCGGCCAGATCGCCTGGGCTCCCCGGGTGAACGTGTCGGCGCGCACCGGCCGCCACATGGAGAAGCTGGTCCCGGCGATCGAGACGGCGCTCGCCGGCTGGGAGACCCGCGTCCCCACCGGCCGGCTGAACGCCTTCCTCGGCGAGCTCGTCGCCTCCCACCCGCACCCGGTCCGCGGCGGCAAGCAGCCCCGCATCCTCTTCGGGACGCAGGCCGGTACGAAGCCCCCGCGGTTCGTGCTGTTCGCCTCCGGGTTCATCGAGGCCGGTTACCGCCGCTTCGTCGAGCGCCGGCTGCGCGAGGAGTTCGGCTTCGACGGAACGCCGATCCACATCTCCGTCCGGGTGCGCGAGAAGCGCGGCAAGAAGAAGTAGCAGACGCGGGAACAGCCGCTGAGCGGCTGCGCCGGGGCGCTCTCAGTGCTCGCGGCGCGGAGCGGGCGGCAGTGCGGCCGGGAAGTGATGTCCCTGGCCGTGCTGCCGCCCGTTCGTCTGTGGCTGCCAGGGCTGGTGCTGGTGCGCCGACGGGTAGTGCGGGGTGTGGTGGCGTGCGCCGTACGGACCGGTGCCGAAGCCGGTGAACCCGAGATCCTCCTCGCCCGTGCGGTCGCCGGGCAGCGCCCGGAAGGACCTGAGGTACTCCGCGTAGAGGGCGTCGTAGATGGGCGTGGCCGAGTAGCCGCCCGAGTAGCCGGTCGCGTGGCCGCCTGCGTGGCCGCTCGGGTGGCTGCCCTGGTGGTCCTCGGCGGGGCGCATCGACGGGATCTGGCTCGGGTACGGCTGACGCCGTCCGGACACGGTGGGGTCGTATGGGTGCACATAGGTGCCAACGACCCGGAACCTCTACAGATGCGCCCTTGGCCTCGGCTTTTGCGGGGCGTCAGGAGGGTGACCGGCGCATTCGTGAGGGTCCGGGCCGTCGGTTCTACGGGGTGCGGAAGGGCTCAGGTGCCCGCCAGCGGCAGCGCGGCGGCGACCAGCCGCCCGTTCGCCGCGGCCTTGTCGAGGGCGTCGCGCAGGAGGTCCTCGCGCGGCTGGCGGCCGATCGAGCCCGCGGGGGTGGCGAAGACGAGCACCTTCTGCGTCTTGTTGGCGGCGGCCCGCCAGCCCTCGGTGACGAGCAGCGGCTGGTGCGCCTGCCACCAGGCGACCTGCGAGGGCGCGCCGCCGGTGCCGGGCTGGAGGACGGCGTGCAGCTGTCCCATGGCGAGCAGCACCGACCAGCCGTCGAGGCCGCGCGGCGCCTCCTCCAGGCCGGTCACCGGCATGAAGCCCTGCTCGATCAGGAGGGGCAGGAAGTCGTCGCCGGAGTCGGCGCCGGGCCGGGCGATGGGCCCGGTGGGCTCCACGACGAGCGCGGGGTGCAGGTCGCCCGCGATCAGGACGAGGCCGCTGGTCACCCCGAGCACGGCCTGGGACGGGGCGGCACCGGGGATCTCGTCGGGGGCGCCGGCGACGGAGCGGACGGCGCCCTGCAACTGGTCCTCGGCGACCCGGACGACCTGCGAGGGCAGGCAGGCGGCGTGGGCGAAGGCGAGCACGGCGGTCTCGTCACCGACGAACAGGACGGTGCTGGTGTGCTCCTGTTCCGAGTCCCCCGCGGTGCGGCAGGACGTGCAGTCGTAGCTGCCCGGGGCGTTGCCCCCGGCGAGCAGCCGGTCGGCTTCTTCGTCGCCGATCTCGGCGCGTACGTCGTCACTGACGTCGAGCAAGCGCGGCACGGGTGGCTCCTCAGGGTCGGTCGGCCCCGCAGGCGAGTGCCGATGCGGGGACAGAGAGTGCTGATGAAGGGACAACGGGTGATCTGTGGCCGGAGTCACGCCCGGAACCGAACGGAATTCACCCATCGGACGCGCACCGTGAGACCCGCCCCGGAATGCGTCACTCCCTGCCAACTTGTAGGGGTTCCAAGCAAGTTGAGTGGGTGAAGTGGGTCACAGATCCACGAGGGGCCAGGTCGACAAATCCTGAAATCAGCTAATGAAGTGGGTGGCTTGAATGCGTCGCTACTTCGAGTAACGACCAACTGGCCTGGTGTGACGGCCGGTTGGTTGATGCCGTGCACGTCCGCTGCCTAGATTCCACCGCCGTCTGCAACGAGCAGTCCACGAGAGGGATCACTCATGTGTGTGCCGATTCGTACGGCTCGAACGACAGCGGTTCTCGCCGGGGCGGCTCTGCTCGCCCCGCTCGGTCTCCTGGCGACGGCCGGCTCGGCCCACGCGGCCGACTCCGGCGTCTGGGACCGCATCGCCCGCTGCGAGAGCGGTGGCAACTGGCACATCAACACCGGTAACGGCTACTACGGCGGGCTCCAGTTCTCCGCCGGCACCTGGCGCGCGTACGGCGGAGGGGCCTACGCGTCGACGGCCGACGGGGCGTCGAAGCCCCAGCAGATCGCCGTCGCGGCCAGGGTGCAGCGCGCGCAGGGCTGGGGCGCCTGGCCCACCTGCTCGGTCCGTGCCGGTGCCTACGGCGGCGCGCCGTCGTCCGGCTCCGCCCCGGTCGTCACCGAGTCGGCCCCGAAGGCCGCGGTCCCCGAACGCGCCACGGGCCACGCCGACCGTGGCGCGACCCGAAGCGGTGGGTACGTCGTCCGCGACGGCGACACCCTCGGCCGGATCGCGTCGGCCCACGGCACCACCTGGCAGCGCCTGTACACCGTCAACCGGAGCGCCGTCGGCGGCGACCCGGACCTGATCCTGCCGGGCCAGCACCTGCTGATCCGGTAGCCGCGGAGGGTGGTGCGCCGTGGTCCCGCCCGTCCGGTCCGCCGACCGGGTGGGGCCACGGTCCCCGCGGCGCGGCACGGCGGCCCGCTCCGGGCCCGCTGCTTAGCGTGACGCGATGCGTCTGCTGCCCCCGCTGCTCCCGGCGTCCTGCGCCCTGCTCGCCTCGCTGCTCGCCGTGGCCGTCGCGCCGGCGCCCGCGCTGGGCGCCGCCCACCGGCCGCACACCGTTGCCGGGCCCGCCGACTGCGCCCGGGGCGACTGGCCGTGGGACTGCCTCGCCGAGTGCGAGAGCGGCGGCGACTGGCACGCGAACACCGGCAATTCCTACTACGGCGGGCTCCAGTTCTGGCAGCCGACCTGGAAGGAGCACGGCGGCCTCGCGTACGCGCCGCGCGCCGACCTCGCCACCCGCGCCGAACAGATCGAGGTCGCCGAGGAGGTGCTGCGCACGCAGGGCTGGCAGGCCTGGCCCGCGTGCGCGAAGAAGTACGGGCTCCAGGGCCGTGTGCACGTGGTGAAGAGCGGGGAGACCCTGGCGTCGATCGCCCGGCGCCTCAAGGTGAAGGGCGGCTGGCAGGCGCTCTACGACGCGAACCGGGACACGGTGGGGCCGCACCCGGACCGGCTGGGCGTGGGAACGACGCTGGTCGTTCCCGGGGGCCGGACCACGGCTCCGAGGGAGACGGTGAAGACGAAACCGTCGGCCACGAAGAAGCCGTCAGCGAAGAAGAGGCCATCGGTGCAAGAGAGGCCGTCGGTGCCGTCGGTCTCGAAGAAGCCCTCGGCGAAGAAGAAGCCGTCGGCCAAGAAGAAGCCCTCGGCGAAGAGGACAGCTCGGGCGTCACAGCGCTGAGCACCACGGTCCCGCGCCGGAGTCCCCGGCCACGGTGAGCGGAGCCGGGCGTCAGGCCCCGGTCTGCTGCGCGCAGACGGGGCACGGGCCGAGCCCGCCCGCGGCGATCGCGGGGCCGTCCGCCGGCACCGCCCGCGGCGCGCCCTCGAGGAGCGGGCAGTCGGCGCGGTGCCACAGCGTCCCGCCGGGGACCGTCAGCGGCCGCCCCGGGGCGGCGGGCCGCGGCTCGGGCGGGACGAGCAGCTCGTACAGCTCCGCCACCCGGGCGCTCGTCAGGGTGCTCCTGCCGTACGTGAGGAGGATCGCCCCCGCGATGATCAGGGCCGAGCCCGGCACCGTGCACGAGGCCAGATAGGGCAGCTGGCGCTCGGCGTGGCGTTCTCCCGACATCCCGCACCAGCCGACGACACAGAGCACCGCGCCGCCGGCGAGCGCGGCGAGGCCCGTCCACAGCACGGGATGCAGGTCGGATGCGCGGGGCCGGACTGTCCGCATGGGTGGCTCCCCACCGTCGTCGTGTCGAATGTCCGCCGAAGCCGTCGCGGGCGGCCTCTTTTCGGTCGTATCCGGCGGTGTCCGGCTCTGTATGGCTTTGTCGTCCGATCACTTGCACTATGCCTTCTGGAGGCCAACCCTGAAAGCTCCGGGCGCGGTTGAGGCCCGGACCGACATCCGGTGGTGAGCCAGTTGATGTTCGGAAACAGGATCATGGCGGTTCGGTGCGGGCGGTTCACGGCCCTCGCCGCGGTGCTCGCGCTGGGGCCCGCTCTGGTGGCGTGCGGCGGTTCGGGCGGCTCGGACGGGGGCACGCGGACACCGACGACACGACAACCGTCGGCGTCGGCGACCGCACCGGCCGACCCGGCCGCCGCGGAGCGGCAGATCAAGGCCAACTGGAAGAAGTTCTTCGACCCGGACGTACCGCTCGACCAGAAGGCCGAGCTCCTGGAGAACGGGTCGGTGATGCAGAAGGTCCTGGAGAGCTTCAACGGGGACAAGCGGGGCGGCCGGGTGCAGGCGGAGGTCACGAAGGTCGCCTTCACCTCGCCGACCTCCGCCGACGTGACGTACTCGCTCGCACTCAAGGGCGCCACGATGCTCCCCGACGCCAAGGGCGTCTCCGTGGAGCAGGACGGCGTCTGGAAGGTGTCCGTCAGGACGCTGTGCGCGCTGGTGCGGCTCAGCGGCCGCGCGTCACCCGCTCCGGGCTGCTGACGGCGGCTGCCGGAGAGCGCCTTCGAGGACGGCCCCGCCAGGGTTGCCCCCTCGAAGGCGCACCTCCGGCGTCGTCTCCGCGGCCGGTCGCCGGTGAATCACCCGGAGCGGTGACGTGAACGACACGAGCTTTGACGCTCCGCACCCTCCTCACCAGCAATGACGTGACCCTGATGGACAGAGTGGCCAAATGGTTCCTCATATTGCCTACCAATAAGGCAACTGTTCTGGAACAAGATGATGATGATGAACAACCCTCGCCCGGGCATCTCCGTCTAACCATCTGGTAGGCGGAGGAGACGGATTGAGCCGACAGAACCGATGATCCGGACTGTCCGCGCGGAATGGTGGGATACGGGGACGCATGCAGATTTCTTTCCTGATTCACAACGCGTATGGGATCGGAGGGACGATCCGCACCACGTACAACCTCGCCAACACGCTGGCGGAGCAGCACGACGTGGAGGTCGTATCGGTCTTCCGGCACCGCGACGAGCCGGTGTTCGCGCCCGACCAGCGCGTCCGGCTGCGTCACCTGGTCGATCTGCGCAATGACTCGGCCGGCTATGACGGCGGGGACCCGGCGTCCAAGGAGCCCGCCGCGGTCTTCCCGCGTCAGGAGGGCCGCTACGAGCAGTACAGCGCGCTCACCGACCGGCGCATCGCCGAGTACCTGGCGGGCGTCGAGGCGGACGTCGTCGTCGGCACCCGGCCGGGGCTCAATGTGCACCTCGCCAAGGAGACCCGGCGCGGCCCGCTGCGCGTCGGCCAGGAGCACCTCACCCTCGACACCCATGCGCCGGGCCTGCTGCGGCAGCTGCGCAAGGTCTACCCGCGGCTGGACGCCCTCACCACCACCACCGAGGCCGACGCCCGCGCCTACCGCGAGCGCATGCGGCTGCCCGGTGTCCGCATCGAGGCCATGTCCAACCCGGTGCCCGCCCCGGGGATCAGCCCCGCCGACGGTGACGCCAAGTGGGTCGTGGCCGCCGGGCGGCTCGCCCCCGTCAAGCGGTACGACCTGCTGATCCGGGCCTTCGACAAGGTGCGCGCCGAGCGCCCCGACTGGCGGCTGCGGATCTACGGCGCGGGCCGTCAGAAGGACAAGCTGCGCGCCCTCATCGACCAGCTCGGGCTCTACAACCACGTCTTCCTCATGGGTCCGGCCAACCCGATCGAGCCGGAATGGGCGAAAGGTTCCGTCGCGGCCGTGACCTCGACCTTCGAGTCGTTCGGCATGACCATCGTCGAGGCCATGCGGTGCGGGCTGCCGGTCGTCGCCACCGACTGCCCGCACGGGCCCGGCGAGATCATCCACGACGGGATCGACGGCCGCCTCGTCGAGGTCGGGAACGTCGACGCGATCGCCGGCGGCCTGCTGGAACTCATCAACGACGACAAGCGGCGCCAGGAGATGGCGTCGCGCGCCCTCACCAGCTCCGAGCGGTTCGACCCGGCCCGGATCGCCGAGCGCTACGAGGCCCTCTTCGGCTCGCTGGCCGGGCGCGGCGGCTCCGTGAACCTGCTGCACCGGGCCCGCGGTTCCCTGCTCGGCGGCGCCTACGCCGTCCGGGACGCGAGCCGCTCCCTGTTCGGTTCGTCGGGGAAGGGGCGCACCGCATGACACCGCTGGCCACGCCCGCATCGACGTTCGAGTCCGACGACAGGACCGTTCTCATGGCACCCCGCGCAGACTGCATCGCCGACTCCGCCGGAGGCCTCACCTTCGACGTCACCGACCACGGAGCGGACGGCTCCGCGTACCTCGTCCTCGTCGAGCGGGCCGGCGGCCAGGAGATGCGGCTGCCGCTCGCCCCGGTCGGCGACGGACGGCTGCGTGCCTCGCTGCCGATAGGGGTGGAACTGGCCGAGGGGCGCTGGGACGCGTTCGCCGAGGTCGCCGGCGGCGAACCGGTCCGGCTCGTGCCGGGCGTGAACGATCTGCGGTCACTGGTGGACCGGGCGCCCAGCGGCTCGCGCGGCCACGTCGCCGTCCGCATCCCGTACGCCACGAAGAACGGCAACCTGTCGGTGCGCAGCTGGCGGCGCGCGCCGCACGCGGAGGCCGGCGAACTCCTCATCACCGGAACCGAGTTGAGCGTGCACGGCCGCGTCTACGGCACGCCCATCACGGCCAAGGCGAGCGCAGAGGTGCGGGCGCGCGGCGGCGAGGGCCCCGTGCTCCGGGGCGAAGTGGAGGTGGACGGGCCCGATTTCACCCTGCGGATCGCCTACGAGGAGCTGTCCGAGGGGCGCTGGGACCTGTGGGTGCGGCCGAGCGGCGAGGACGGCCCCGAGGTGCGGGTGGCCCGGCTGCTCGACGACATCGCCGACAAGAAGCAGATCTTCGCCTACCCGGTGACCCCGGTGGCCGCGGCCGGCCGGGACCTGACCGCGGAGCCCTACTACACCGGTGACAACGATCTCGCCGTGGTGGTGCGCGCCGCCACGTCCTGAGGGCCTCCCCGTGCTCCCGCGCGGGGCACAATCAGGCGCATGCTCGAGACCTCCGCCCGGCTGCTTCGGCTGCTCTCCCTGCTCCAGGCCCACCGCGAGTGGTCGGGGCCCGAACTGTCCGAGCGGCTCGGTGTCAGCGCGCGCACCGTGCGGCGGGACGTCGACCGGCTCCGCGAGCTCGGGTACCCGGTGCACGCCAGTCCGGGCACCGGCGGCGGGTACCAGCTGGGCGTGGGGGCCGAGCTGCCGCCGCTGCTGCTCGACGACGACGAGGCCGTCGCCGTGGCGGTGGGACTGCGGACGGCGGCGGGGCAGGGGATCGCCGGGATCGGCGAGACCTCGGTGCGGGCCCTCGCCAAGCTGGAGCAGGTGCTGCCGCACCGGCTGCGGCGGCGGGTCGGCGCCCTGAACGCCTACACCGTGCCCATGCTGCGCGGCGCCGGAGCCGAGGCCGTCGATCCCGGACTGCTGAGCGAACTCGCCGCCGCCTGCCGGGACTCGGAGCGGCTGCGATTCGCGTACGTGGGGCACGGCGGCGAGCAGAGCCGGCGGACCGTGGAACCCCTGCGCCTCGTGTGCAGCGAGCGGCGCTGGTACCTCGTGGCCTGGGACGTGGAGCGGGCCGACTGGCGCACGTTCCGCGTCGACCGGGTCACGCCGACGCCCCCGCACGGGCCGCGCTTCACGCCGCGTACCCCGCCCGCCGACGACCTCGCCGCCTACGTCTCCCGGGGCGTCTCCACACGCGCGTACGCCACCGAGGCCGTGGTGCGGCTGCTCGCGCCGGTGGACGAGGCGCGGCAGCGGATCTCGCCGACGGCCGGGACGATCGAGGCCGAGAGCGCGCGGACGTGTCTGCTGCGCACCGGCGCCACCAGCCTCGATGTGATGGTCTGGCACATCGCGTCCACCGGCTTCGAGTTCGAGGTCGTCGAGCCGGCCGCGCTCACCGACACCATCAGCTCGGTGCGGGATCGTCTGGACCGTGCGCTGCGGCGGTCGTCGGCGACAGGGCCCGCTCCTCGAACGCCGCGAACTCCGGATGGTGCAGATCGAACGCCGGGGACTCCGAGCGGATCCGGGGCAGCGTGACGAAGTTGTG
Organism: Streptomyces sp. NPDC001904; assembly: GCF_040297005.1. Taxonomy (NCBI): domain Bacteria; kingdom Bacillati; phylum Actinomycetota; class Actinomycetes; order Kitasatosporales; family Streptomycetaceae; genus Streptomyces; species Streptomyces sp. NPDC001904. Next base: position 45,283 of record NZ_JBEOYI010000004.1, read on the forward strand.
CCGGGGCGGCGGGCAGGCCGTCGCCCACTCCAGCGAGCGGCCGTAGCCCCACGGATCGTCGACCTCGACCTTCGTGCCGTACTTGGCCGTCCTCCAGACGTTGTAGAGGAACGGCAGCGTGGAGAGGCCGAGCAGGAACGCGCCGGCGGACGACAGCGTGTTGAGCGCCGTGAACCCGTCCGCCGCCAGATAGTCCGCGTACCGGCGCGGCATGCCCTCCGCGCCCAGCCAGTGCTGCACCAGGAACGTGGTGTGGAAGCCGACGAACAGCGTCCAGAAGTGGATCTTCCCGAGCCGTTCGTCGAGCAGCTTCCCCGTCAGCTTCGGCCACCAGAAGTAGAAGCCGCCGAACGTCGCGAAGACGACGGTGCCGAAGACGACGTAGTGGAAGTGCGCGACGACGAAGTACGTGTCCGAGACGTGGAAGTCCATCGGCGGCGAGGCCAGGATCACGCCGGTCAGCCCGCCGAACAGGAACGTCACCAGGAAGCCGACCGACCAGAGCATCGGTGTCTCGAAGGAGAGCGATCCCTTGAGCATGGTGCCGGTCCAGTTGAAGAACTTCACGCCCGTCGGGACCGCGATCAGGAACGACATGAAGGAGAAGAAGGGCAGCAGCACCCCTCCGGTCACGAACATGTGGTGCGCCCACACGACCACCGACAGTCCGGTGATCGCCATGGTCGCGCCGACCAGCATCGTGTAGCCCCAGATCGGCTTGCGGCTGAAGACCGGGATGATCTCGCTGATGATGCCGAAGAAGGGCAGCGCGATGATGTAGACCTCGGGATGGCCGAAGAACCAGAACAGGTGCTGCCACAGCAGCGCGCCCCCGTTCTCCGGCTCGAAGACCACCGAGCCGAACCGCCGGTCCGCCTCGAGGACCAGCAGCGCGGCGGCCAGCACCGGGAAGGCGAGCAGCACGAGGATCGACGTGAACAGCGTGTTCCACGTGAAGATCGGCATCCGGAACATCGTCATGCCCGGCGCCCGCATCCCGATGATCGTCGTCAGGAAGTTCACCGAGCCCAGGATCGTGCCGAACCCGGCGAGCGCGAGCCCCATGATCCACAGGTCGGCGCCGACCCCGGGCGACCGGGTCAGGCTGTTCAGGGGCGCGTACGCGAACCAGCCGAAGTCGGCGGCGCCGCCCGGCACCACCAGCGAGCCCAGCACGATCAGGCCGCCGAAGAGGAACAGCCAGTACGAGAGCATGTTCAGCCGCGGGAACGCCACGTCGGGGGAGCCGATCTGCAGCGGCATGATCTCGTTGGCGAACCCGGCGAAGGTCGGCGTCGCGAAGAGCAGCAGCATGATCGTGCCGTGCATCGTGAAGAGCTGGTTGTACTCCTCGTTGGAGAGGACCTGCAGTCCGGGGCGGGCCAGCTCGGCCCGCATCAGCAGCGCCATGACACCGCCGACCAGGAAGAAGGCGAAGGCCGTGATCAGGTAGAGATGGCCGATCTTCTTGTGGTCGGTCGTGGTCAGCCAGTCCACCACGATGCGGCCCGGCTGCCGCTCGCGGACCTGTCCCGCCGTGTGCGGTCCGGCCGCCACCCCGGTCGTTCCCATCGCCTGCCCCCTCGCCGCATCGCGCCCCGGGCTCGCTTCGAACTCAGGCCATGATGCTCGCGCGACCACCGCCGCGACAGGGGGCGTACACCGGTTTCTGGCATGAACAGGCAATTGTCGGACAGCCTCAACTCGCCGGTGCCACCACGGGTTTCGGAATTGCGCGGGAATGCTCCGGAGGTGTCCCGCCAATTGTCCGAAGAGCGACGCCGCGTCCATTGCGGGGGATCCGGAATTACGTGTACCGGCGGCGCTTCCCCGGGCGCGGCAAGGGCGCGTAAGAACTGCGTAAGAAGTAAGGAACCGCTCGAACGTGTGAGGAACTCGGACGGAAACTCGGCGTCGCGATTCGTCGTGATCTTGTGACGGAAGCGTGACAGTAGGACAGTCCGACGGGGGCAGCCGGGCGGGCCTGGCGCCGCCCGCGGACACGGCCTACGGTGGCGGCATGGCACCCACGCAGGGATCACAGCCCCCACCCTCGGACTCCCAGGACACCCCCGACCGCTACGTCGGTCTCGACGCCGAGAACGCCGAGCGGCAGGCCCACGACCGGGGCTGGTCGAGCGTCCGGCAACTGCCGCCCGGCGCGATCATCACCATGGAGTACCGCGCGGGCCGGCTGAACTTCGAGGTCAGGGACGGCACGGTGACGCGCTGCTGGAAGGGGTGACGTCCCCGACGGGCCGCGCGTGCGCGAAGGCCCCCGGAGCCTGTCGGCTCCGGGGGCCTTCGTCGTGCGGGGTGGTTGTGCGTACCGGCCCCGCTGTTCTGGGGGACCCGCCGTGCGGGTCCTAGGCCCGCTGCGGGTCCGCGGTGCCCGCCCGGGCCGATCCGCGGGTGCCCGCGGGGCGTCTGCTGCCCGCCGGGGTGGCCGGGGTGCGCTCGCCCCGCGGTGTGTGCGGGCCCTGGGGGAGGAGCGCCGAGGGGCGGCTCCCCGGGCGGTTCGTCGTCCCGACCGGCTCGCGGGTGCGTGCGGGGGCGGGGGCCGGGAGCGGCTCGGGGGGCGGCTCGGCGCCCGTGCGGGCGGCCCGGAGGCGGTGGCGGACCGCGAGGATCCGCGCCTCGACCCGGGCGACCAGCGGCTCGATCCAGGGCAGCGCGAGCAGGATCAGCAGGCCGGCGGCCCAGCCGAGGAGCACGTCGCTCAGCCAGTGCGTACCGAGGTAGACGGTGGTCAGGCCGACGCTGAGGGAGATCACCGCGGAGACGGCGGAGAGCCAGCGGCGGGCCCGCGGGGTGGAGGCCAGATAGGCGAGGATGCCCCAGGTCACCACCGCGTTCGCCGTGTGGCCGGAGGGGAATATATCGCCGCCCTGCCACATCTCGTTCGAGCCGATCATGGTGGCGTAGTGCGGGCCCGCGCGGCCCATGCCGTACTTGGCCGCGCCCACCGTCGCGTTGAGCAGCAGCAGGGCGGTTCCGAACATCAGCAGGGGGCGCAGCGTGTGCTGGCGCCACGAGCGCCAGCCCAGCCAGGCCGTCACCATCACGGCCGTCGGGCCGCGCTGGCCGAGCACGACCCAGTAGTCGAGGAACGCGTGGATCTCCGGCCACTGCTGGTAGGGCCGGAAGAACATGACCTGCCAGTCGAACGCGACCAGCCAGGACGTGACCAGCACGGCCACCACGATCGCGAGGTAGAAGGACAGCGTCAGCCCGAAGAGCACGACACGGTGCCGGCTCATGCGGGGCATCCCCACATGCGCCGGCCGTTCGGGCTCGCGGTCGAGCCGGGCGAAGACCCGCTCGACCCGGCGGGTCAGGTTTGGTTCGGTACGCACCCAATCGACGCTACAGCGGGCGAGTGGTGGACCGGCTCGAAACAGGGGCTTTGTGATGACGATGTGATGTGGGATTGATCTCAGCGCGAGGTTTATTCCCCGGATTCCGATTACCGGAGAGTGCTGTTCCCGTGAATTCGGTGATCGTTTAATCAGGCTCGTTTTAGTTCGCTTTTGAATGCGTTCACCGCTTGCTGGCACGGAATTCTCCGTCCGGTCAGGGGCGGGCGGGACCGGTCACGGCGGCCCCGAGCCGTTGAGCCAGAACGCTCCGTACCCGGCCGAGAGCAGCGCGAGCCCGCCCAGCACCCACGCCGCCGCAGGCCGGCGGGTGTGCCACCGGGCCAGGGCCACCGCCGGCGGCAGCAGCAGCGGGAACGCGGGCAGCATCAGCCGGGGCTTCGATCCGAAGTACCCCGAGGAACACAGAGCAAGCGCGAGCACGATCCCCGTGTAGACGAGCAGCGGCGCCGGCTGACCCTGGCGCACCCCGGTCACGTACAGCCACAGGACGAGCACGACCCCGACGATCAGCCCGGTCCCGGCGAGCGCCCCGGGGAGCGAGGTGAACTTGTCGGCGACGAACCGGGCGAACGCCAGCCCGCCGTCGAAGCCGTTGCCCCACTGCCCCTGGACGTCGAGATAGCCGAGGAGCCCGCCGCCGGTGCGGTGCCCGACCCACAGCACGTACGAGGCCGCGCCCGCCGGCGCGAGCAGCACCCCGGCCGCCAGCCGCCACGGCACCCGCCGCTCCCGGCGCACCCACAGCGCGGCCGCCACCCACACCGCCGCCACGACCGCCGCGCCGATCGGCCGGGTCAGCCCGGCCAGCGAGGCGAGCAGCCCGGCCGTCACCCAGTGGCGTCGCAGGACCGCGTACAGTCCCCACGCCGCGAGCGCCGTGAACAGGGCCTCGCTGTACGCCATCGACGCCACGATCCCGATGGGCAGCGCGCCCCAGAGCACCGCGAGACAGACCCCGGCCCGGTGGCCGGAGACCCGCGCCCCGACCACGTAGATCCCCCACGCCGCCGCCAGCGAGGCGAGCCAGCTCACCACCATGCCCGCCGTGCCGTACGACAGCGGGGTGAGCGCCGACCCCAGCCGCTCCAGCCACGGCAGCAGCGGGAAGAACGCGAGGTTGGAGTGGACGCTCCCGTCGGGCAGCGTCACCGACCAGCCGTAGCCGTGCTCGGCGACCCGCGTGTACCAGAGCGAGTCCCAGCGGGCGGTCAGCAGCGTCAGCCAGCTCTTGCCCTCGGCGGCGCTCCACAGCGCCAGCACGAGCACGCCCAGGGCGCGCACGGCCGCGTACCCGAGGAGGGCCGGGGCCGCCCGCCGCAGCCCGGGCCGGTCTTGTCGATCATCGTCCGTCACGGCCCCGATTATCGGCGGTCGCCTTCCGTGCTCCGGACGGCACCCGCCGCGACGCGAGTGGCGCACACCACACGCGCGAGCCCGTTCCGTGAGAGACCCGCCACGTGTGACCGGCCCGAACTCGCGTACTCTGACGGCTCACTCGCCTTATCGCTGCGGGGCCGGGAGCCGACTGCTCCCGACCGGAGACCGAGGGACATCCCCAGCCCCCGGATCCGCCGAACGCGAGGACCACTGGGAGGTACGCACATGTCCGGGACGAGCACGGCCACCGGGCGGCTGCGCGGACTGCTCGCCGCGACGCGCGCCCGCACCAATCGCTGGGTCGTCCTCGTCGTCCTGTGCACGAGCCTGCTCCTGGTCGCGCTCGACTCGACCATCCTCTACGTCGCCCTGCCCTCGGTCACCGAGGACCTCAAGCCCACCTCGGTCGAGCTGCTGTGGATCGGCGACGCGTATCCACTGGTGTGCGCCTCGCTGCTGATCCTCTTCGGCACCCTGGGCGACCGGGTCGGCCGCCGCAGGATCCTGCTGCTCGGCTACGCGCTGTTCGGCGCGGCCTCCGCGCTCGCCGTCTTCTCCGACACCGCCCAGGTGCTCATCGCGGCCCGCGCCCTGCTCGGCATCGGCGGCGCGATGATCATGCCCGCGACGCTGTCGATCCTGCGCGACGTCTTCCCCGACCGGAACGAGCGGGCCGTCGCCATCGGCGTGTGGACCGCGGTCGCCGCGATCGGCGCCGCCACCGGACCCGTACTCGGCGGCTTCCTCGTCGAGCACTACTGGTGGGGATCCGTCTTCCTCATCAACATTCCGCTGATGGCGGTCATGCTGCCGCTGTGCCGGATCCTGGTGCCCGAGTCCAAGGGCCGCTCGGACGGGCCGTGGGACCTGGCCGGGGCGCTGCTCGCGGCGCTCGGCGTCCTCGGCGTCGTCTACGGCATCAAGCAGTGGGGCACCGAGCGGGACCTGCTCGCCCCGGAGGCGGTGCTGCCGTTCCTGGCCGGAGCGGTGCTCCTGCTGCTGTTCGTACGGCGCCAGCGGCGGCGCGAGCATCCGCTGATCGACATGCGGCTGTTCGCCCGGGCCGCGTTCTCGACGTCCGTCGGCTGCATCGTCATCGCCATGCTGGCGCTGGTGGGCCTGGAGCTGATCGCCGTGCAGTACCTCCAGCTGGTGCTGGAGCTCAGCCCGCTGGAGACCGGCCTGCGGATGCTGCCGCTCACCTTCGCCGCGATGGCCGCGGGCGTGCTCGGCTCCGCGAATCTGCGCCGGTTCGGGCCGCGCGGCATGGTGGCGTCCGGTTTCGCGCTGACCGCCTGCGCCGTGCTGCTGCTCTGTCTGATGGGGCAGGAGGACCGGCCGTGGCTGCTCAGCTTCGGCTTCATACTGCTCGGCTTCGGCTTCCAGAGCACGCTCTTCGGGGCCTACGAGTCGATGCTCACCGAGGCGCCGTCCGACGACGCGGGAGGCGCCGCCGCCATCGGCGAGACCTCCTACCAGCTGGGTGCGGGGATGGGCATCGCGCTGCTCGGCTCGGTCATGAACGCCGCGTACGCGCCCGGCCTCGACCACGTCTCCGGGGTCTCCGCGAAGACCAGCGGGGCCGCGGGGCACTCACTGGGGGAGGCGTACCAGATCGCCGCCGGGCTGGGCGGCACGGCGGGCGCCGCACTGCGCCGTGCCGCGCGGGCCGCCTTCGTGCACGGGCTGCACGTCACCCTGATCGTCAGCGCCGTGCTGCTGTTCCTCGGCGCGCTCGCCGCCCTGCGGCTGCCGCGCCGGATGGAGTGCGAGGAGGCCCCGCCGTCCGAGGCGTCCGGGGTCGCCGCCCCGCGCCGGCCGTCCCGCGCCGAGTCGTCCGTCGTATAAGGCTCGTACAGGGCCGTGCCGGGCCGTCCGACCGTGGGTGGGCGGGGCTGTGTCACCGCCCACCCGACGGTCAGCTCTGGTTGAAGAAACCGTCCTGCTGAACCTTGGCCTCCCGTCCCGACACGATCTGCGTGTCCGCGGGGGTCAGCAGGAACACCCGGTTCGCGACCCGGTCGATCGAACCGCGCAGGCCGAAGATGAGCCCCGCCGCGAAGTCGACGACGCGCTTGGCGTCGGCGGGCTCCATCGACGTGAGGTTCATGATGACCGGGACCCCGTCCCGGAACATCTCCCCGATGCGGCGCGCGTCGCGGAAGCTGTCCGGGGTCACGGTGCCGATGCGCCGGCCCTCTTCCTCGGCCTTGTCCTCGGCGACCTTCACCCGCGGGTCGGTGACCCAGGCGGCGCCGGTCGCAGGGGGCTCGGGCCCCTCGTCGTAGTCGTCGTCGTAGTAACGCTCGTCATCGTTGTCGTCGACGAGGCCAAGCCAGGCACTCGCCTTGCGCACCGATCCCATGGACGCCTCCTCTCACCGCGGTTCCTCTGCGTTCCGCATGTCCTGCATCCCCATGTTCATCCATGATGCGGATGCCGCGCCAAGTGGATAGTCGCCGCGCGGGGTTTTCGTGACGGTACTGGTGCAGAGTCAACACGGTGTTGCCCCGGCGTTCCCAAGGGCTGTACGGGCTCCGACTGCTGACGGTGAGTGAAATATGATTCTTCGCGGCGTTTGGGTGATCGGAGGTGCGTACGAGTGAACGAGGAGGCGGACGAAGGCTCGATACGATGCGGTCGTTCACGGTCACTTGGGCGGCGGTGCGCCGATCGGGCGTCGTTGACGGCCCCAGTTGACGCTTCGTCATCCGGCGCACGGGGGAGTCGCCTTGTTCGGAATTGTCCGGCCCTGCAGTCATCGGCTCGGAGAGCACCTCAAGACCCAGTGGATGGCCCATCTGTGCGGCCTCTGTCTGGCGCTGCGCGGCGATCACGGGCAGTTCGCCCGGGTCGTCACGAACTATGACGGTCTGTTGATCTCGGTTCTGACGGAGGCTCAGGCCGAGCGGCCGGGAGACGCCGGGTCCTGGCGGCGGCAGGCCGGGCCCTGTCCGCTGCGCGGGATGCGCACCGCGTCCGTCGCCCAGGGCGAGGGGGCCCGGCTCGCGGCCGCCGTCTCCCTGGTGCTGGCCGCCGCGAAGGTGCGCGACCACGTCGACGACCGGGACGGGCTCTTCGCGCGCCGGCCGGTCGCCCTCGCCGCCCGCAGGGTCGCGGCGAGCTGGGGCCGGGCCGGCGCGCGCACCGGCTCCGACGTCGGGTTCGACACCGCGGTGCTGCTCGACGCGGTCGAGCGGCAGGGCGGCATCGAGGCACTGGCCGGACCGGGCACCGCCCTCCTCACGGTCACCGAGCCGACGGAGACCGCGACCGCCGCCGCGTTCGCCCACACCGCGCGGCTCGCCGGACGGCCGCACAACGCCGAGCCGCTCGCCGAGGCGGGACGGCTCTTCGGGCGGCTCGCGCACCTCCTCGACGCCGTGGAGGACCTGGCCGAGGACGCCGCGTCCGGCGCCTGGAACCCGCTGACCGCGACCGGCACCGGCCTCGACGAGGCACGCCGGCTCGCCGACGACGCCGTGCACGGGATCCGGCTCGCCCTGCGCGAGGTCGATTTCGTGGACGGCAAGCTGGCCCATCTGCTCCTCGCCCACGAGGTGGGGCGGTCGGTGGACCGGGTGTTCGGGGTCACGGGGACGTGCGCGCACACCGGGTCCGCGGCCGCGCCGGGAGGCCGGGACGGGCAGGGCGGCTGGGCGCCGACCGGGGCGCCGGGCAGCCCGTACGCGCCGACGGGATCGGGCGCGTACGAGTCCAACAATCCGTACGGGGGCGGCAACCCGGGTGGACCCTCGGGACCCGGCGGGCCGGGCGGGCCCGGGGGCTTCGGCGGCGGGCCGTCGTTCCAGCCGCCCAAGCCCGGCAAGCGCGGGCTCCTCGCCGGGTGCGCCGTGGCGATCGGGCTCTGCTGCACCTGCAAGGTCTGCTGCGCCGACGAGTTCGAGGGCCCCTGGTCGCGCAAGAAGCGGGAGGGCTGCTGCAGCAACTGCGACTGCGACTGTCCCGACTGCGACTGCTGTGATTGCTGCGACTGCTGCTCGTGCTGCGACTGCGGTTAGTGAGGTGCTGGCCCTGTATACGGAGGCGCGGGCACCGGGCCCCGGTGACGGGTTCACCTGCGGGGCGGCGAAGATGCTGTTTCCGGGGCGTAAAACAAACACATGATCCGGTGACCGGAGCCTGAGAGAGGTCGTTGGGCGGGCGCAGAAGCAGCGTTTCTGCCCCCGCCAACTCGCCCTCTCCATAAGGCACTTCCGTGGATCTCCTGTCGACCGTTCGTTTCAAGAAGGCTCTCTCCAGGCCCAGAACAAGCACGACCATCCGTACCCGGCTGCTGCGCATCCTCGGACTCGCGCTCGCCGTGCTCCTCGCCCTCCTCGGGGTCTTCGCCGCCGAGCAGGTCTCCGCCTACCGCGGCGCGTCCACCACCGCCGCCAACGCCCGCCTGGAGGTCACCCTCCAGGGGCTCGTCCACGAGCTGCAGAAGGAGCGCGGCCTCACCACCGGCTACGTCGGCGGTGTCCAGCAGTTCGCCGCCAAGCTCCCCGCCCAGCGCAAGGCCACCGACACCGCCCGCACCGCCCTGGAGGACGCGCTCGCGCAGCGCGAGGGAGCCGGCGCGGCACGCGACGCGCTCGGGCGGCTCGGCGGACTCGCCGGGATCCGTGCCGCCGCGGACGACGGCTCCGGGCAGGTGAAGGCCACCTTCGACTACTTCACCAACACCATCGCCCAGTTCGCCAAGGCCGGCCGCGGTCTCGGCGACGTCGACGACGCGCGGCTGCGCGACGCCTACCAGTCGCTCCAGGTCCTCGGCACCGCCAAGGAGTACCTCGGGCAGGAGCGCGCCATCGTGCTCGGCTCCGTCCGGGCCGGCGGCCGCTTCCGCGGGGACGACTACAGCCGGTTCATGGAGATCAGGTCGGGCCGGCTGGCCGCGCTGACCACCTTCCCGCGCACCGCGACCGGCGCGCAGCAGCGACGGCTCGACACCGCCCTCGCCACGCCCGACGCCGAGCGCGCCCTCGCCTACGAATCGACCGCCGTGCACGGCGCGGGACGGCTCGCCGCCCGTGACATCCCGCCCATGACCTGGTGGGACACGATGACCTCGACCATCAACGGCCTGCGGGACGTCCAGATCTCCATCGGCTCCGACGTCGAGTCGCGCGCCGCCGACCTGGAGAGCTCCGCCCAGCGCGACCTGCTGCTCTTCGTGCTGCTCGCGCTCGCGGTGATCGGCGCTCTCGGCGCCCTCGCCCGCGACTGCGTACGATCCGTCTCCGCGCCGCTCAGCGGACTCGCCCAGGAGGCCCGCGAGGTCGCCGGGGTCCGGCTGCCGCGGGCCGTCGCCGACGTGCAGTCCGCCGCCGGGGGCGAGGCGCCCGCGCCGCCCGCGCCGCTCGGGCTCGACGCCCGCGCCGGAGCCGAGGTGCGCGAGGTGGCCGACGCCTTCGACCGGGTGCAGCGCGCCGCCTTCGACCTCGCCACCGAGCAGGCCGTGCTGCGCAGGAACGCCACCGAGTCACTGGTCAGCCTCGGCCGCCGCAACCAGAACCTGGTGCGCCGGCAGATCGGCTTCATCAACAAGCTGGAGCACGAGGACGCCGACCCCGACACCCTCGCCAACCTCTTCGAACTCGACCACCTCGCCACGCGCATGCGCCGCAACGCCGAGTCCCTGCTCGTCCTCGCCGGGGAGTCCAGCCCCCGCACCTGGGCGACCCCGCTGTCCGTCAACGACGTCCTGCGCGCCTCGCTCTCCGAGGTCGAGGAGTACCGCCGCGTCACGCTGCGCCGGGTCGAGCCCGCCCAGGTGTCGGGCTCCGTCGTCGCCGAACTCGCCCATCTGCTCGCCGAGCTGGTGGAGAACGCACTGAGCTTCTCGCCGCCGGACTCCGACGTGGAGGTCGAGGGGCGGCGCACCAGCGCCGGGTACCTCATCGCGATCGTCGACCATGGGCTCGGCATGGACACCCAGGCGCTCGCCGAGGCCAACGTACGGCTCTCCGGCACCGCCAGCTTCATGGCCGAACCCACCCGGTTCCTCGGCCACTTCGTGGTCGGCGCCCTCGCCCGCAAGTGCGGCATCGAGGTACGGCTCGGCGAAGCGCCCGCCGCCGGCGTCGTCGCCCGGGTCCTGATCCCGTCCACCCTGCTCACCGAGGCGGAGCCGACGGCGGCCAGGGCCGCCGCGCACCAGGGGGAGACCCCCAGGGAGCGGGCCGTGAAGGCCGCCGCGGCCCGGCCGGTCGCGGCCGGACGCACCGGCGGCGGCGAGGCCGTGCTGCCCGCCCCGCGCCGGGAGCAGGCCGTCGCCGCGGCCGCGGCACCCAGGTCCGCCTCCTCGGCGTCCCGCACCCGCAACGGGCTCGTCAAGCGCCCGCAGCGCAGCGCCATCACGAAAGCCATGACCGAGGCGGACACCCCCACCAGGCCCGCACCCGAGGGGCCCGCCGTCGAGCGCAGCCCCGAGGACGTCTCCGGAATGCTCTCCGGCCTGCGCAGCGCCCACATGCGCGGATCCATCAGCGTGGAGCGGGAACGGGCCGCCAGGGAAACCGCCCCCGAGGGCACCGAGCAGCACACCAGCGAAGGGCAGAGCGACAAGTGACCACCGTCGACACGCGGGGCGACTCGCAGACCTTCAACTGGCTGCTCGCCAACTTCGTCCGCAACACCGACGGGGTGCGCGACGCCGTCGCCGTCTCCTCGGACGGGCTGCTCATCGCCGTGTCCGAAGGACTCGGGCGGACCGAGGCCGACCATCTGGCCGCCATCGTCTCCGGGCTCTCCAGCCTCGCGCGCAGCGCCTCCAAGCGGTACAGCTTCGACGGCGTGAAGCTCATCATGATCGAGATGGGGCGCGGCTTCCTGCTGGTCTCCGCGATCAGGGACGGCAGCTGTCTCGGGGTGCTCGCGGACAGCAGCGGTGAACTCGGTCTCGTGGGCTACGAGATGGCGGTGCTCGCCGAGCGCGCCGGAGACCTGCTCACGCCGACGCTCATCGCCGATCTGCGGGAGACGCTGCCGCGATGAGCGAGCCCCGCGAGCCCGGCGACTCGTCGGAAGCCTTCGTGCGTCCCTTCATTATCACCGGTGGACGGGTGCGGCCCGCCCAGGCCGATCTCCGGCTGGAGACCCTCGTGGTCGCGGTGGACGCCCCGGACGGCGGTGCCGCGCCTCTCGCCTTCGAGCACCAGCGCATCGTGACGCTCTGTCAGGAGCCCACCACCGTCGCCCATGTGGCCGAGGCCGTCGGAGTTCCGCTCGGCGTCGCCAAGGTGCTCATCGCCGACCTCGTCGTGGGCGGCCGGCTGTCGTGTTCGCAAACCACGGAGCTGCCGCTCCACACCCTCGAAAGGATCAGGGACCATGTCAGGGCGCTCTGAACGCGTCGCCCCCCTGGCCGTGAAGATCGTGGTCAGCGGCGGGCTCGGGGTCGGCAAGACGACCTTCATCGGGGCGGTCTCGGAGATCGAGCCGCTCGACACCGAGGCGGCGATCACCCAGGTCTCGGTGGGCGTCGACTCGTTGGCGGGTGTCGAGGGCAAGACGACCACCACGGTCGCCCTCGACTTCGGGCGCATCACGCTCGATCCGACGATCGCGCTGTACCTCTTCGGCACGCCCGGGCAGGACCGGTTCTCGTTCCTCTGGGACGACCTGGTGGAAGGCGCGCTCGGCACGGTCGTGCTCGTCGACACCCGGCGCATCGAGGACTGCTTCCCCGCGCTGGACTACTTCGAGGCGCACGGGGCGCCGTTCGTGCTCGCCGTGAACCGGTTCGAGGGGTCGGACCGGTTCGAACTCGGCGAGATCCGCGAGGCGTTGGGAGTGAGGGAGTCGGTGCCGGTGGTGGAGTGCGATGCGCGGGCGCGGGGGTCTGTGCGCGATGTCCTGGCCGCGCTGATGGACCAGGTCATCGGGGTTCGGGTGCGGGGGCGGCGGGGGGTTGTGGCCGCCCGGTGATGTGAGCGCCGTCGTGGCTGGTCGCGCAGTTCCCCGCGCCCCCGAGGCATGCGCTTCGCGCCGCCTCCCCTTCAGGGGCGCGGGGAACTGCGCGACCAGCCCCCACCGGCCCGCAGACGAGGACGGACCGGATCAGTCCTTGATCTCCGGAGGGGAGATCTGGGACTTGCTGATCGCCGAATCCGCCGTACCCCACTTGGCAAGGATCTTCCGATAAGTACCGTCCGCGATCAACCGGTTCACCGCGGAGCGGAACGCGGGGGCCAGAGGCGTCCCCTTCTTGAACGCGAACCCCACGTCGAGCCGATGGAACTCGTTCAGGAACCGCAGCCCCTCCTGATGGGCCACCCCGTAGCGCAGCCCGTTGATGGTGCTCATCACCACATCGCTGCGCCCCTGCTGAAGCGACGACCAGATCGCGCTCGGCTCCGCGTACGTCTTCACGTCGTACGCCTTCTTGCCCGCCTTGCGGCACAGATCCTTGTTCTCCTCCAGCGTCGTCTCGAACGTGGTGCCGGCGCCGGTCGCGACGTTCAGGCCGCACAGCTGCGTCAGGTCGGTGACCTTCTTCAGGTCGCTGTCCTTGCGGACGGCGAAGCCCTGGCCGTCGTTGATGTACGTGACGAAGTCGATGGTCCTGCGGCGTTCGTCGGTGACGCCGAAGTTTCCGGTGCCGAGGTCGTACTTGCCGCTGCCGAGGGCCGGGAGGATCGCCTCGAAGCTCGCGACCTGCTGGTCGAGCTTGATGCCGAGCACCTTGGCGACCGCGTTCGCGAAGTCGATGTCCTGCCCGACGACGGTCTTCCCGTCGGGCAGATACGTGGAGTTGGGCGGGCTGCCGCCCACGCTCACGGCGATGGTGAGGCTGCCGCTCTTGCGGACGGACGCCGGGAGGAGCTTCGCCGAGGCGGGGTCCTTCGCCACGGACGACACCACGTCCTTCGTCGGGATCTTGTCGCTCGCGGCACCGGCCGGCGCCGCGTCGTCCGTCCCGCTCCCCGAGCCGCAGGCGGTCAGTCCCAGAGCGGCGACGGTGATCAGGGCAAAAGTCGAGAGTATGGAGGAAGCGGACAGTCTGGAGGTGCGAGTGGAGGAACGCATGGCGGAGAGAGATGCCCTTCGATGGCAAGCAGAGCAGAGGAGAACAGAGCAGTGCGACTTGGCAGTGCTGGAGAACCGGCTGTGCGAGGGGAGCGTGCAGCAGGGTGAGGGCGCGTACCTGGACCGGGAACGGGACGCGTCGAAGTGCGGCGGAATCGCCGGGAGATGAAGGGAGAAAGAAGAAAAGACGCGCTCAGAGGCGTCGGAAGGGCATCAACAGGACGCGGACCACACGCGACCGAAGTCGATGTGGGAGCGGGTGACCAGCCACTGCTGCGGATGCATGGGCATTAGTGGAACAGGCATCCGGTTCGGCGTCAACTCACTTGAGACGCGCGGCTCACAGTCTGGACAGCCTTGACAGGCGGCGTGACAGGCCCCGTACTCTCGGGACGGGACCGCTGCTGAGGGGCTCGGCCCGAGCGACACGCACGCAGCAGGTGTGACGGCAGGACCGTACTGGACGGGATTCCAGCCCACGGAGCCTTCCCATGTCCTCAGACACACTGTCGTCCCCCTCGGATCCCCTGGCCGAAGCGCCACCCGGCAAGGCCTCCGCCGCCGCCCCGCGCATCGTTCCGCGCCGCCGTACCGGACAGTGGGCCGCCGCGGTCGTCGTGCTCGCCCTGCTCGGCCTCGCCGTGAACTCGGTGCTGCGCAACGACGCGTTCCAGTGGGACGTCGTCGCCGACTACTTCACCACCGCCTCCGTGCTGCGCGGGCTCTGGCTCACGCTGTGGCTGACCGCGCTCGTCATGACGCTCGGCTTCGCCTTCGGCACCCTGCTGGCCGTCATGCGGCTCTCCGCCAACCCCGTCCTGCGTGCCGTGAGTTGGGGATACGTCTGGCTGTTCAGGTCGGTGCCGATCCTGGTGCAGCTGCTGTTCTGGTTCAACATCGGCGCCCTGTACCCGCGCCTCCTCGGGGTGAAGACCGTCGACCTCTTCGGGCCCGTCACCGTCGCCATCATCGGACTCACCCTGCACGAGGCCGCGTACGCCGCCGAAGTGGTGCGCGGCGGCATCCTCTCCGTGGACCGGGGGCAGGTGGAGGCGGCCCAGGCGCTGGGACTCAGCCGGTACCGGCGCTGGCGCCGGATCGTGCTGCCGCAGGCCATGCGGGCCATCGTGCCGCCGGCCGGGAACATGCTGATCGGCACCCTCAAGGGCACCTCCATCGTCAGCATCATCGCCGTGCAGGACCTGCTCTACTCGGTGCAGCTCGTCTACCACCGCACCTACCAGGTCATCCCGCTGCTGCTGGTCGCCACCATCTGGTACATCGTGGTGACCTCGCTGCTCAGCGTCGGCCAGTACTACGTCGAGCGGCACTACGCGCGCGGGACGCAGCGATGAGTCCCGTACGGCAGTCCCTGGTGATCGTGGGGGCCGGGCCGCGGGGGACCGGCATCCTGGAGCGCCTCGCCGCCAACGTCCCGGACGAGGCGGACCAGTTGGCGCTCGACGTGCATCTCGTCGATCCCTATCCGCCGGGCGGCGGGCGCATCTGGCGGCGCGAGCAGTCGCCGCTGCTGTGGATGAACTCGCAGGCCCAGGACGTCACGATGTTCACCGACGAGACGGTGGAGCTGGCCGGGCCCGTGGTGCCCGGACCCGTGCTGCACGAGTGGGCGGGGATCGACGGGCGGACCTTCGCCGACCGGCGCCGGCAGGGCGGCTATCTGCGGTGGGTGTACGAGCGGGCCGTCGCCGCGCTGCCCGACGGCATCACCGTCCACCACCACCCCCGGCGCGCCCTGCGCGTCTCCGGGCCGCGCCACGGCCGCCAGCAGGTGTGGCTGGACGGCGTGCCGCGTCCGCTGTCCGCCGACGCCGTCGTCCTCGCGCAAGGACACCTGGACGCCGAACTGGACGATGAACAGCAGGCGTTGGGTGCGTACGCCGCCCGGCACGGCCTCGTCCATCTGCCGCCCGACTTCACCGCCGACTCCGACCTGAGTGTGCTCGCGCCGGGCCAGGACGTGCTCGTCCGCGGGTTCGGGCTCGCCTTCGTCGACCTGATGGTGCTGCTGACGGAAGGGCGCGGCGGCCGCTTCGAGGGGGACGCCTACGTGCCCTCGGGGCGGGAACCCGTCCTGCACGTCGGATCGCGGCGCGGGGTGCCCTACCACGCCAAGCTGGGCTACGACTGGGGCACGGGGGAGCGGCCGCCGCTGCCGCGCTTCCTCGGACCGGCGCAGATCGACGAACTCCTCGCCAGGGAGGGCGGGTTCGGGCCCGACGACTTCCGGCGCGACGTGTGGCCGCTGATCGACAAGGAACTCGGCTTCGCGCACTACCACCGCCTGTTCGCCGCCCACCCCGAGCGCACCCGTGTCGCCTGGGACGTCTTCGAGGCGAAGTACGCCGCCGCGGCACCGCTCAGCGCCGAGCAGCGGGCGCTCGTCGCCGCCACCGTGCCTGACCCCGCCGACCGGCTCGATCTCGCCGCCCTCGACCGCCCGCTCGACGGCGTGCGGTACGGCTCGTACGAGGAACTGCAGGAGGGCCTGCGCGGCCACATCACCGACGACCTGGAGCGCCGCCACGACCCGGCGCACAGCCCCGACCTGGCGGTCTTCCTCGGCCTGCTCTCCGTGTACGGGCAGCTCGTCAGGCTCGGCGACGTCGGCCCGTGGTGGCACGGGTTCTTCAGCTATCTGGCGTCGGGACCGCCCGGCCCGCGCCTGCGCCAACTGCTCGCGCTGTCCCGCGCGGGCATCGTGAAGTTCGTCGGCGCCGACATGCGGGTCGAGGCGCGCGACGGCGTCTTCAGGGCCACGAGCGCCGGCGCTCCGGGCGTCACGGTCGAGGCCCGCGCCCTCGTCGAGGCCCGCCTGCCGCAGCCGACCCTCGCCCGCACCCGCGACCGGCTGCTGCGCACGCTGTACGAGGAGGGCGCCCGGTCCACCGACGAAGGGCTGCTCGCCGTCAACCCGGCCGACGGGCGCGTCCTGGACCGCGACGGCACCGCCCACCCGCGCCGCTTCGCCCTCGGCCCGCACACCGACGCGCGCGGCGCCGGCGCCTTCACCCGGCCGCGCACCGGCGGCCCGGCGTTCCGGCAGAACGACGCCACGGCCCGCGCCGTCCTCGCCCTGCTGCACGACCTCTCCTGTCGCGCCACCGCCGCCTGAGGCCGGTCCGGCCGGTCTCGCCCGCTCCTTCTTCCCTGTTCGTCCGTCTCCGAGGACACCCATGTCTCTGACCAGTGATCCACCCCTGGACACCACCGACGCCGCCGAGGCGCCGCGCGACGCCTACGCACACCTCAAGGTCGTCCCCGTACGCCATCCCCTGCGGTGGGTGGCCATCGCCGTGACCGCCGTGCTGCTCGCCCAGTTCGTCCACGGCCTGGCCACCAACGCCGGCTGGGAGTGGGAGGTGTTCGCGGAGTTCTTCACCGCGGACGTCATCCTCAAGGCCGTCTGGACGACCCTCCAGCTCACCGCGTACGGCACGGCGCTCGGCTTCGCCCTCGGCATCGTGCTGGCCTTCATGCGCCTGTCGAGCAGCCGGTTCCTGCGGACGGTGGCGTTCGGCTACATCTGGGCCTTCCGCTCGATCCCGCTGATCGTGCAGCTGCTGTTCTGGTTCAACCTTGCCTATCTGTACAAGGAGTTGACGTTCGGCATCCCCTTCGGACCGGGCTTCTTCTCCTTCGACACGATGGGGCTCGTCGGCGCGATGAGCGCCGCCGTCCTCGGCCTCGCCCTGCACCAGGCCGCGTACGCCGCCGAGATCGTCCGCGGCGGTGTACTCGCCGTCGACGGCGGCCAGTTGGAGGCCGCGGCCGCCCTCGGCATCCCGCGCCTGCGGCAGATCCGCCGGATCGTGCTGCCGCAGGCGATGCGCTCGATCCTGCCCAACGCCGCCAACGAGGTCATCTCCCTCTTCAAGGGCACCTCGATCGTCTCCGTCATGGCGATCGGCGAACTCTTCTACCAGGTGCAGGTCATCTACGGCCGCAACGGCCGCGTGGTGCCCCTGCTGATGGTCGCCACCGCCTGGTACATCCTCCTGACCAGCGCGCTCTCCGTACTCCAGCACTACGTCGAGCGTCACTTCGCGAAAGGTTCCACCCGATGAGCGCCATGGTGGACATCAAGTCCGTGCACAAGAGCTTCGGCTCCGTCGAGGTGCTGCGCGGCATCGACCTGGAGGTGCGGGCCGGCGAGGTCACCGTCGTCCTCGGCCCCTCCGGCTCCGGCAAGTCGACGCTGCTGCGCACCATCAACCACCTGGAGAAGGTCGACAGCGGCTGGATCAGCGTCGACGGACAGCTCGTCGGCTACCGCCGCTCCGGCGACAAGCTGTACGAGCTGCGCGAGCGCGAGATCCTCAAGCAGCGCACCCACATCGGCTTCGTCTTCCAGAACTTCCACCTCTTCCCGCACCTGACGGTCCTGGAGAACGTCGTCGAGGCCCCGGTCTCCGCGCTCAAGCGCCCCCGCGCCCAGGCGGTGGAGAGCGCCCGCAAGCTGCTCGACCGCGTCGGGCTCGCCGACAAGGCCGACGCCTACCCGCGCCGGCTCTCCGGCGGCCAGCAGCAGCGCGTCGCCATCGCCCGGGCCCTCGCCCTGGAACCCAAGCTGCTGCTGTTCGACGAGCCGACGTCCGCGCTCGACCCCGAGCTGGTCGGCGAGGTCCTCGACGTCATCCGCGACCTCGCACACCAGGGCACCACGATGATCGTCGTCACCCACGAGATCGGCTTCGCCCGCGAGGTCGCCGACACCGTCGTCTTCATGGACGACGGCCGCATCGTCGAGCGGGGCACCCCCGGCGACGTACTGGACGCGCCGCGCGAGGAACGCACCCGGGAGTTCCTCTCCAAGGTCCTCTGACGTCCCCACCCTTCCTGTTCGACATCTCTTCGAGGAGTACGCACATGCTGTCCCGCCGCACCCTGACCGCCTCCGTCGCCGCGCTCGCCCTGGCTCCCCTGCTCACCGCCTGCGGCGGTGACAGCGATGCCGCGACCAGCGGCTCCGGCACGAAGAAGGTCGGGAACATCAACATCGGCCCCGACCAGCACCGCATCCGCGGCAAGAAGGTCGACAAGATCGCCGCGCTGCTCCCCGCGGCCGTGCGCGAGCGCGGCACGCTGCGGCTCGGCGGCAGCGCCGACGCCTCGCCGCCACTCGGCTTCTTCGCCACCGACGACAAGACCCGCATCGGCTCCGAGATCGACCTCGCCGTCCTCGTCGCCGACACCCTCGGCCTCAAGGTCAAGCAGGAGCTGGTCAGTTGGGAGAACCTGTTCGTCGGACTCGACAGCGGCAAGTTCGACGCCGTCTTCTCCAACGTCACCGTCACCGAGGAGCGCAAGGAGAAGTACGACTTCGCCACCTACCGGCTCGACAACATCGCCTTCGAGGCGAAGAAGGGCACGAGCTGGCGGGTGAAGGAGCCCAAGGACGTCGCGGGCAAGACGATCGCCGTCTCCTCCGGCACCAACCAGGAGAAGATCCTCGTCGACTGGAGCAAGCGCAACGAGAAGGCGGGCCGCAAGCCCGTCACCATCAAGTACTTCCAGAAGGACACGGACTACTACCTGGCGCTCCAGTCCGGCCGCATCGACGCCTACCTGGGACCGAGCCCCGCCTCCTCCTACCACGTCGCGTCCGCCGGGCAGTCGCAGATCATCGGGACCATCTCCGGGGGCGGCGACGAGGTCCAGGGCGAGATCGCCGCGACGACGAAGAAGGGGAGCGGGCTCGTCGACGCCTACGCCGCCGCGCTCAACCACGTCATCGAGGACGGGTCGTACGCGCGAGTGCTGAAGCGGTGGGGGCTGAGCAGTGAGGCCGTGCCGAAGTCGGAGGTCAACCCCCGGGGGTTGCCCAAGACCTCGTAGGCGGGTGCCGGGAGCTGTGGGTGGCCGGCCGCGGGCCTCGTCGCGGCCGGCCACCCGGTTCCCCTCGCCCCTGGCCGAGCTGCTGTTTTCCCTGATGAGAGGCCCGCCATGCTTCATCTCGCCGCCGCCGTCGACCTCGCCGACACCTACGATCCCGCCCCCTACCTGGAGCTCGCCCGGCTCGCCGAGCACGGTGCGCTCGACTTCGTCAGCCTGCGCGACACCTTCGCCGCGCCCGGACCGGACGCGCTCGCCGTACTGTCCGGGATCGCCCCGGCGACCTCCCGGATCGGGCTCGTGCCCACCGTGACCACCACCCACACCGAGCCGTTCCACGTCCAGGCCGCCGTCGCCACCCTCGACTGGGTGAGCCGCGGGCGGGCCGGCTGGCGGCCCGACGTGTCGCCCGGCGACGACGAGGTGCGGCTCTTCGGGCGGCGGGACACGGCCGCCCCGCCCGCCGACCTGTGGCACGAGGCGGGCGAGGTCGCCGAGGTGGCGAAGCGGCTGTGGGACAGCTGGGAGGACGACGCCGAGATCCGGGACGTCGCCACCGGCCGCTTCATCGACCGGGACAAGCTGCACTACGTCGACTTCGAGGGCCGGACGTTCTCCGTGCGCGGGCCCTCGATCGTGCCCCGCCCGCCCCAGGGCCGCCCCGTCGTCGTGGTCGACGCCACGCAGCCGTACGCGTACGACGTCGCGGCCCGGCACGCCGACGTCGCGCTCGTCGGCGTCGGCGACCCGGACCGGCTCGCCGCCGCCCGCACCGGACTGCGGCGCCGCGCCACCGAGCACGGCCGCGACCCGGACGAACTGCGGGTCTTCGGCGCGCTCCGCATCGACCTCGGCGGCGGCGAGCACGCCGCCCAGCCGGGACACGGCGGCGGACCGCTGCCCACCGACGAGGGACCGCTGTACCGGGGCGGCCCCGTCGACCTGGCCGACCTGATCGCCGACTGGCACCGGACGGGCGCCGCCGACGGCTTCCACCTCACCCCGCTCGACCCGCGCCGCGACCTGGAACGCCTCGTCAACGGCACCGTGCCGCTGCTCCAGCACCGCGGCCTGTTCCGCACCTTCTATCCGGGCGCCACCCTGCGCGAACACCTGGGGCTCGCCCGGCCCGTCAGCCAGTACGCAGCCGCCCCGGGGGCCCGCTCATGACCAGGCACGCCAGCAGTACGGACGACGCGCGACAGATCCATCTCGCCGCCCACTTCCCCGGTGTCAACAACACCACCGTGTGGGCCGACCCGCGCTCGAGGTCCCAGATCGACTTCACGTCCTTCGAGCATCTGGCCCGCACCGCCGAACGCGGCCTGTTCGACTTCTTTTTCCTCGCCGAAGGACTCCGCCTGCGCGAGCAGCGCGGCCGCATCCACGACCTGGACGTCGTCGGCCGCCCCGAGTCGATCACCGTGCTCAACGCGCTCGCGGCGGTGACCGGGAAACTGGGCCTCGCCGCCACCGTCAACGCCACCTTCAACGAACCGTTCGACACCGCCCGGCGCTTCGCGACCCTCGACCACCTCAGCGGCGGCCGGGCCGCCTGGAACGTGGTCACCTCCTCCGACGCGTTCACCGGCGAGAACTTCCGCCGCGGCGGCTACCTCGACCGCGCCGAGCGCTACACGCGCGCCGCCGAATTCGTCGACCTGGCACGGGAGTTCTGGGACGCGGGCACCGACCACCCGGTCCGCCACCGGGGGCGGCACTTCACCGTCGAGGGCGACTTCACCGTGCCGCGCCCGCCCCAGGGCCACCCCGTCGTCATCCAGGCCGGGGACTCCGCCGAGGGCCGCGAGTTCGCCGCGTCCGCCGCCGACGTGATCTTCACCCGGCACGGCACCCTGGAGGCCGGGCAGGCCTTCTACGCCGATGTGAAGGCACGGCTCGCCGCGTACGGGCGCGAGCCCGACGACCTCAAGATCATGCCCGGGGTCACCGTGGTGCTCGGCGACACCGCCGCCGAGGCACAGGAGCAGGCCGCCGAGATCCGCCGGCAGCAGGTCTCCCCGCAGACCGCGATCCTCGCCCTGGAACAGGTGTGGGGCGTGGACCTCTCCTCCTACGACCCCGACGGGCCGCTGCCCGACATCGACCCCGTCCCCGACTCCGGCCTCTCCCAGGGACGCACCCGGCGCGGCGACGTCTTCGAGATCGCCGAGAAGTGGCGGGCGCTCTCCCGCGCCAAGGGCCTGTCCATCCGGCAGACCGTGATCGAGACGACCGGCCGGCAGTCGTTCATCGGGACACCCGACGCGGTCGCCGCCGAACTCGACGCGTTCGTGCGCGGCCGCGCCGCCGACGGATTCATCCTCGTCCCGCACCTGACCCCCGGCGGCCTCGACCCGTTCGTGGACCGGGTCGTCCCGCTGCTCCAGGAGCGCGGTGTCTTCCGCACGGAATACACCGGCTCCACCCTGCGCTCCCATCTGGGACTGCGCACTCCCGAAAGGATCCTCACCGCATGAGCGACGCCGCCGACGCCTGGAAGCTGTGGCACGAACAGCGGACCGCGTCCGTCTCCGCGCCCCACGGGCCCCTCTCCCTCACGGGCACCCACTGGCTCGACGACTATCCGGACGGCAAACTTCCGGCCATCCCCGGAGAGTGGCGGACGGACGGTGACGCCGTCGTGCGCACTCTCGACGGAGAGGAGACCCGGCTCGGCGCCGACGCCACCGTCGCGCTCGGCGAGCGGCGGCTCGTCGTGATCGTCCGCGAAGGACTGTGGGGCGTACGGGACTTCGACCCCGCCGCGCCCGCCCGCACGGCGTTCCTGGCGTCGGCGGGCATCGACGCCACTCCGTACGACCCGCGCTGGTCGGTCGAGGGGCGCTTCACCCCGTACGCGGACGGGAGCACGGACGTCCGCGTGGAGAACGCCGACGGCAGGAAGCGGGCGCTCGGGCTCGCGGGCGAGCTGGCCTTCACCCTCGCCGGGCAGGAGCACACGCTGCAGGTCGCGCGGCAGGCGGACGGCCGGCTCTGGGCCGTGTTCGCCGACGCCACGAGCGGCCGCGGCAGCTACCGGTTCCGCTTCCTGCACCCGGCGGCGCCCGACGCCGACGGCCGGACGACCGTCGATCTCAACCGGGCGACGCTGCCTCCGTGCGCCTTCGCCGATCACTTCCTCTGCCCCTTCCCGCCCCCGGGCAACACCCTCACCGTGAGCATCGAGGCGGGCGAGCGGAACCTGGCGGCCCCGGGGACCGTCTGACAGGCCGAGCCGAGCCCCGGCGGACCTCGTACGCGGAGTGCGAGGAAAGCCGCCGGGGCGCTTTGTCGTGTCCGCGAAGATCCCCCGGGAGGCCGAAAGGCGCCCTTGTGCCGGGTAGTTGAGAGACCGAATACTCCCGAACAGCGCTTGTCAGGGTCACGGCGTGTTCGGAATCCGGACCACACCGTCCCTGACCGCGCCTCACGGGCCCCGACCCCCACGCGGGCCCCCGACTTCCCTCAGGAGGGAACGACCAGTGAGGATCAAGCGCACCACCCCCCGAAGCGGCATGGCGAGACGGACCGGGCTGATCGCCGCGGGCACCGGACTGCTGGCCGCGGCAGCGTTCACCATCCCCTCCGCGCACGCCGCGGAGAACCAGACGTTCAGTGCGGCCCAGCTCACCCGCGCCAGTGACGCGGTGAAGTCCGCCGACATCGGCGGTACCGCCTGGGCGGTCGACGCCAAGACCGGCAAGGTCGTCGTCACCGTCGACAGCACCGTGTCGCAGGCCGAGATCAACTCGATCAAGGAGTCGGCCGGCAGCAACGCGGGCGCGCTCCGGATCGAGCGGACGAACGGCACCTTCAAGAAGCTCATCGCCGGCGGCGACGCCATCTACGGCGGCGCCTACCGCTGCTCCCTCGGCTTCAACGTCCAGGACAACAGCGGCAATTACTACTTCCTGACCGCGGGCCACTGCGGTGAGGTCGCCTCGACCTGGTACTCGAACTCCGCGAAGACCACGGTGCTGGGTTCGAACGTGAACTACAGCTTCCCCACCAACGACTACGCGCTGGTGAAGTACAGCAACAGCTCGGTCGCGAAGTCCGGCACCGCGGGCAACACGGACATCAAGAGCGCGGCCACGCCGAGCGTGGGCGCCACGGTCTACCGTGACGGCTCCACCACCGGCATCCACAGCGGCAAGGTCACCGCGCTGAACGCCACCGTGAACTACGGCAGCGGCGACATCGTCTACGGCATGATCCAGACCAACGTCTGCGCCGAGGGCGGCGACTCCGGTGGCGCCCTCTACTCCACCGGCGGCGTGGCCTACGGCCTGACCTCCGGCGGCAGCGGCAACTGCTCCTCCGGCGGCACGACGTTCTTCCAGCCGGTCACCGAGGCGCTCAGCGTCTACGGCGTCCACGTGTTCTGACGGCACCACCCGCGTCACCCGTAGGAAACCGCACCGACCGTACGTCTTGTGTACGTCTGTGCAGCACCGCGGTCACCAGTGGAAGCCCCCGTCCGGCAGCGCACCGGGCGGGGGCTCTCCCGTGCCGCCCCGCGCGGAGCTACCGTCGAAGGGCGCGCCCGAACCACGCGCCTGAAGCGTCCACTTCGGATCCCGGGGGGCCGTGAGATGGTCGAGGAACTGGTGGCGGCCGGAGCGGCCGTCGTCTGTGCCGGAGCGGTGTACGCGACCGCGGCGGCCCGTGTCGTCAAGCAGTACGAGCGCGGAGTGGTCTTCCGCCTCGGCCGGCTGACCTCGTCGGTGCGCGGCCCCGGGCTCACGATGATCGTGCCGTTCGTGGACCGGCTCCGTAAGGTCAACATGCAGATCGTGACGATGCCGGTGCCCGCGCAGGACGGCATCACCCGGGACAACGTGACGGTGCGGGTGGACGCGGTCATCTACTTCAAGGTGATCGACGCTGCCGAGGCCGTGGTGCAGGTCGAGGACTACCGCTTCGCGGTCTCCCAGATGGCGCAGACGTCACTGCGCTCCATCATCGGCAAGAGCGACCTCGACGATCTGCTCTCCAATCGTGAACGGCTGAACCAGGGGCTCGAGTTGATGATCGACAGCCCGGCCGTCGGGTGGGGCGTGCAGATCGACCGGGTGGAGATCAAGGACGTGTCGCTGCCCGAGACCATGAAGCGGTCGATGGCACGGCAGGCCGAGGCCGACCGGGAGCGGCGCGCCCGGGTCATCAACGCCGACGCCGAACTGCAGGCGTCCAGGAAGCTCGCCGAGGCCGCGCAGCAGATGGAGGACACCCCGGCCGCGCTGCAACTGCGTCTGCTGCAGACCGTGGTGGCCGTCGCCGCCGAGAAGAACTCGACGCTGGTACTGCCGTTCCCGGTGGAGCTGCTGCGGTTCCTGGAGCGGGCGACACCGGCGGCCCGCGCCGAGGAGGGGGACGCGCCGTAGGGCCCCTGGCGTGTGCCGGGTGCGGATCCGGTGGGGCTTCTGGCGCCGTTCCCCGCGCCCCGGGCGGGGCTGTTTTTGGACAGGACTAGTCCTCACCCTGTGCCCAAGGGTGCGCGCACGGAGTGTTTGCTTTGGGGATCGCAGGTGGACGACCTCGGCAGGGCCGGTGCACGCAAGGGCGAATGTGTGGACGTGGGTTGACGTACGCGCGTCCTGAAGTCGACCTTGTGTGTCCCCTGTGACGGTCGGGATAGTGGGCCCGTCAGCCTCACGGAACCCGGTCCGTCCCCCACGTCGGCCCGGTTCCCAACCCCCCACAGGAGGACGTGAGTTGAAGCACCGACGCATACCCAAGCGGCGTGTCGCCGTGGCCGGAGCGGGAATAGCCGCACTGGCCGCCGCGGGCATCACCTTCCAGACTGCGAACGCCAGCACCGACACCCCGGACCTGACGCCGAAGAGCATCTCCGTCGCGAAGGCCGGAAATCTCGCCTCGTCCCTGCACAAGGACCTCGGCGCGGACGCGGCGGGCAGCTACTACGACGCCAAGGCCAAGCACCTCGTCGTCAACGTGCTCAGCCAGGACGCGGCGCAGACCGTCGAGGCGGCCGGCGCGCGGGCCAGAATCGTGCAGAACTCCCTGGCGGCGCTGAAGAGCGCCCGGACGACGCTGAAGAGCGACGCCTCGATCCCGGGCACCTCGTGGGCCACGGACCCCGCCACGAACAAGGTCGTCGTCACCGCCGACCGCACGGTCAAGGGCGCCGACTGGCAGAAGCTGAACAAGG
The DNA here is from genome assembly GCF_040297005.1 of Streptomyces sp. NPDC001904. Lineage (NCBI taxonomy): Bacteria > Bacillati > Actinomycetota > Actinomycetes > Kitasatosporales > Streptomycetaceae > Streptomyces > Streptomyces sp. NPDC001904. The sequence goes on from NZ_JBEOYI010000004.1 coordinate 71,110, forward strand.
TCGTCGACGGCCTCGGCGCCAAGGCCGAACTCCAGCGCACACAGGGTGAGTTCAAGCCCTTTGTCGCGGGCGGCGACGCCATCTCGGGCGGCGGCGGCCGCTGCTCCCTCGGGTTCAACGTGGTCAAGGGCGGCCAGCCGTACTTCATCACCGCGGGCCACTGCACGGAGGCGATCTCCACCTGGTCCGACTCCAGCGGCCAGGAGATCGGCACGAACGAGCAGTCCAGCTTCCCGGACAACGACTTCGGCCTCGTGAAGTACACCGCGGACGTCCCCCACCCCAGCGAGGTGAACCTCTACAACGGGTCCGCCCAGGCGATCACCAAGGCCGGTGACGCGACCGTCGGCCAGAAGGTGACCCGCTCCGGCTCCACCACCCAGGTGCACGACGGGACGGTGACGGGGCTCGACGCCACCGTGAACTACGGCAACGGCGACATCGTGAACGGTCTGATCCAGACCGACGTCTGTGCCGAGCCCGGCGACAGCGGCGGCTCGCTGTTCTCCGGCGACACGGCGATCGGCCTCACCTCCGGCGGCAGCGGCGACTGCACGTCCGGCGGCGAGACGTTCTTCCAGCCGGTCACGGAAGCGCTGTCCACGTTCGGCGCGGAAATCGGCTGACCGGTTTTCCCGGGGCGCCCCGCACGTGCGGGGCGCCCTTTTTCCACGAAATTCTTGTGAAAGTTTTCACAAGCTCGCAAGGGGCTTAAGTCCTTCGGTGTCTTCGCAGGTGGGGGAGTGTTTCCCTGAGCCGGGAGCGATCTTCGGGGGACCTTCGGCCTGCGAGCCGAGGCCCTTTACCAGCCGCCGGACCGCCCGAAAAGGTGTGCAATCGAACTGTCGAAGAAAAGGCCGCGAAGAAGGAGATCCTGCCGTGGATGCCAAGGGGATGGTCGACGAACTGGTCACCGGCGCACTGGAGGCGCTCGCCCGGTTCGAGACGTACGACCAGGAGCAGGTCGACCACATCGTCAAGAAGGCGTCCCTCGCGGCGCTCAGTCACCACGGCGACCTGGCGAAGAGCGCCGTCGAGGAGACCGGGCGCGGGGTCTTCGAGGACAAGGCGGTCAAGAACCTCTTCGCGAGCGAGCACGTCGTCAACTCGATGCGCGGCCTGAAGACAGCAGGTGTCATCTCCCGCGACGAGATCAACGGCGTCACCGAGATCGCCGAGCCGGTCGGCGTCATCTGCGCGATGACCCCGGTCACCAACCCGACCTCCACCACGGTCTTCAAGGCGCTGATCGCGCTGAAGACCCGTAACCCGATCGTCTTCGCCTTCCACCCGAGCGCCCAGAAGTCCTCGGCCGAGGCCGCCCGGATCGTGCGCGACGCCGCGGTCGAGGCCGGTGCCCCCGAGAACTGCGTGCAGTGGATCGAGCAGCCCTCCATGGAGGCCACCGGCTTCCTGATGAACCACGAGGGCGTCTCCACCATCCTCGCCACCGGCGGCAACGCCATGGTCAGGGCCGCCTACTCGTGCGGCAAGCCGGCCCTCGGCGTCGGCGCGGGCAACGTCCCCGCCTATGTCGCCAAGGACGCCAAGCTGGGCCGCGCCATCCACGACATCGTCCTGTCCAAGGCCTTCGACAACGGCATGATCTGCGCCTCCGAGCAGGCCGTCATCCTCGACCAGGAGATCTACGAGGACGGCATCGCCGAGCTGCGCCGGCTCCAGGCCCACGTCCTGACCGCCGCCGAGAAGACCAAGCTGGAGGAGTTCGTCTTCGGCACGACCGCGTACGGCACCGACTGCGCGGGCGCCAAGCTGAACGCCTCCGTCGTCGGCAAGCCGGCCACCTGGATCGCCGAGCAGGCCGGGTTCGAGGTCCCCGCCGACACCTCGATCCTCGTCGCCGAATGCGCCGAGGTCGGCCCGGCCGAGCCCCTCACCCGCGAGAAGCTGTCCCCGATCCTCGCCGCGCTGAAGGCCCGCGACACCGAGCACGGCCTCGAACTCGCCGCGCAGATGGTCGAGTTCAACGGCCTCGGCCACTCCGCCGCCATCCACACCGAGTCCGAGGAACTGGCCGAGGAGTTCGGCCGACGCGTCAAGGCGATCCGCGTCATCGTCAACTCGCCCTCCACCTTCGGCGGCATCGGCGACGTCTACAACGCCTTCCTCCCGTCGCTGACCCTGGGCTGCGGCTCCTACGGCCACAACTCGGTGTCCAACAACGTCTCGGCGGTCAACCTCGTCAACGTCAAGCGGATCGGGCGGCGCAACACCAACATGCAGTGGTACAAGATCCCGTCGAAGATCTACTTCGAGCGGAACGCCGTCAAGTACCTCGCCGAGATGGACGGCGTCAGCCGCGTCAGCCTCGTGACCGACAAGACGATGGGCGCCATCGGCTTCGTCCGGAAGATCACCGACATTCTCGGCTCGCGCCCGCAGCCGGTCACCGTCCAGGTCATCGACACCGTCGAGCCCAACCCCGAGCTGGCCACCGTGCAGGCGGGCGCCGCCGCCATGCGGGACTTCCGGCCGGACACGATCATCGCGCTCGGCGGCGGCTCGCCGATGGACGCCGCGAAGATCATGTGGCTGATGTACGAGCACCCGGAGATCGAGTTCGCCGACACCAAGGAGAAGTTCTTCGACATCCGCAAGCGGGCCTACACGTTCCCGCAGCTCGGTGAGAAGGCCAAGCTCGTCGCGATCCCGACCACCTCCGGCACCGGCTCCGAGGTCACCCCCTTCGCCGTCATCTCCGACCCCGAGGCGGCCCAGAAGTACCCCCTCGCCGACTACGCGCTCACCCCGAACGTCGCGATCATCGACCCGATGCTCCCGATGAACCTCCCGCCCACCGTGACCGCCGACTCCGGCTTCGACGCGCTGACCCACGCCACCGAGGCGTACGTCTCCGTCTACGCCAACGACTTCACCGACGGCCAGTGCCTCCAGGCCATCAGGCTCATCTTCGAGAACCTGGAAGCGTGCGTGAAGGACGGCGCCAAGGCTCCCGAGGCGCGCGAGAAGATGCACAACGCCTCGACGATCGCCGGCATGGCCTTCGCCAACGCCTTCCTCGGCCTGGTGCACGCCATGGCCCACACCCTGGGCAACACCTTCCACGTCGCCCACGGCCGCACCAACGCGCTGCTGCTGCCGCACGTCATCCGGCACAACGGCACGGTCTCCTACAAGGCGACCCCGTGGCCCAAGGCCGAGACCTACCAGGCGCCCGAGCGGTTCCAGGACATCGCGAAGATGCTGGGTCTGCCCGCCGCGACCCCGCAGGAGGGCGTTGAGTCGTACGCCCGGGCGGTCGAGGAACTGCGCGACCGGTGCGGCATCCCCGCCTCGTTCGCCGCCGAGGGCGTCGACGAGAGCGCCTTCCTGGAGGCACTGCCCCAGCAGGCCATGAACGCCTACGCCGACCAGTGCGCGCCCGCCAACCCGCGGATGCCGATGATCGACGACATGCAGCAGCTGATGCGGCAGGCGTACTACGGGAACCGGGAGGGCACGCCCACCGCGTGACCCGTGCCGCCACGAAGACGCGCGCCCCGCCACCGTTCGCACGACGGTGACGGGGCGCGCTTTTCGGCACGCGTACGGGCGTTCAGGTCTCGGCGAGTTCCGGGGGCGTGAGGAAGCGGCCCATCGGCAGCACCGGGCGGCCCCACGTCGACGCCATCACCTGGCCCGCGAGCAGATACAGCGCCCCGGCCGTGGCGCCGAGTCCGAACCAGCCGGCGACCCGGTTCCAGCCTTCGATGCCCGTGAAGCCGTTGCAGGTCATCGCGACGAACACCACCAGCACGCAGCTGAAGGTGAGCAGCAGGACCAGATGGATGCGCCAGCTCGCCAGCCACAGGACGAAGACCACGAAGACCCAGGGGAGCGTGAACAGACCCATCGCGTCGCCCCGCAGCGACGGGTCGAGCGACGGCACGATCCACTGGAGCATCAGCGCCTTCGCCATCCAGAACAGGCCGAAGCCGCCGAAGACCGTGGCGTGCCAGGTGTCACCGCGCTGGGCCTGGAAGAGACCGGCGAGCAGCTGGGCGAGGCCGCCGATGAAGAAGCCGACCGTGGGGACGTCGGCCGCCGCGAGCCGGTCGGGGAAGATGCCCGCGTCGATGCCGGTGGCGATCATCGTGACGACGATGAAGCCCGTCAGGCCCAGGGGGCCGAGCTGGGCCTGGGCCGTGGGCTCCATCCGTTTGACGGAGCTGGCCTGGGCGGCCGGGCCTGATCTGTGGGGGAGGTTCACTGGGGGCGCCTTTTCGTCTGCCGGGTCCGCTGTGGGGCGGCGGGTGCAGGTTGTGGTGGGTTGCTCGCGCAGTTCCCCGCGCCCCCCTACGGGGCCGCAGGCCTCGGCGACTCTGAGGAAGCACGCTTCTTCTCGCGCAGGCTCGACACCAGCAGGGTCACCGCCACGCCCGCCACCGCCCACGCCGACAGCACCAGGAGCGACTTCGTCATGTCGTTGCCGTGGAAGTACGCGATCGAGCGGGCCGACCAGGTGCCCGCGCCCGGCGGCAGCCAGGGGCCGATCGCCTTCCAGAACGGGGGCAGCATCGGCAGCGGGAAGGCGCCGCCCGCGCTGGGGTTGCCCGCGACGACGACCACCAGGACGGCCAGGCCGATCCCGACGATGCCGGTCAGCTCCTCCAGGGCCAGGGTGAGCGCGCCGACCGCGAAGGTGACGAGCGCGCCGAGCCCGGCCAGGCCCCAGAAGGAGCCGGGCAGCGCACCGAGGATCGAGTCGCCGATGATGAGCGAACCGCCGATGCCGCCCGCGATCGCGACCAGCGCCATCGTGCCGAGCCGGATCAGCGCGCGCGGCGGGCTGGTGGGCTTGGAGCCGGCGCTGATCGACATGATCGAGGCGCAGAGATAGCCGCCGACGCACCAGCCGACGACGAGGTAGAACGCCGACAGGCCGTCGAAGTCCCTGGGCGAGGCCGGGGCCACGTCGACCGTGCGCACCGTGCGCTGCTGGGTGGCGTCGATCTCGCCGGCCAGGTTCTCCAGGGCGCTGGCGAGGACGGTGCCGCCGCCGGACGCGACGAGCAGGGTGTCCGTGGTGCCCCGCGCGTTCAGCACCAGGGCGCCGTCGATCTCCCGGTCCAGGATCTGCCGCTGCGCCGTCGCCGCGTCGGCGACCACGCGCGGGTCGAGCGGCGAGCCCGGCAGTTTCGCCAGCTGCTGCTCGGTCTGCTGGGCCACGGCCGCCGTCGGACCGACGACACCGAACGGCACGTCCTTCGGCTTCGGGCTGTGCAGCGCGCCCACGTAGGAGGCGATGAAGAGCAGTTGCAGCGCGAGTACGCCGACGACGAGCAGTGCGGCCCGTGGAGTGACGGCGTCCTTGAACTCTCGGGCGAATCGATCGGCGAATCTCATGTCCCCACCGTCCGGCGGGGCACCGTTCCATGCAGTCGGGGTGGACCGAACGAGTGGCCCCGGGGCGGCCGCCTCGTCCGCCCGGCCCTGCCCGTGCGCCCGGGCACGCCATAAGCTCGTCCTCCCGACCCCATGGAGACTGCGCCGTATGACCGAACAGACCCAGACGCTGTCGCTGGTCCTGAGAACCATCAGGAGCGGCCTGGCGGTGACCCGGCCCGAGTTGAGCCGGCACACCGGCCTGGGCCGGACGATCATCCAGCAGCGGGTCGACCACGCGCTCAGGGCCGGGCTGCTCAGCGAGGGCGAGCCCGCGCCGTCGACCGGCGGCCGACCGTCGCGGATCCTGCACATCGCGGCCGGGCGCGGCGCCGTCCTCGGGGTGGTCTTCGGCGCCACGCACCTGCACCTCGCCGTGGCGGACCTGGACGGCACGCAGCTCGCCGACCGGCGGCTGCCCTGGGACGTCGAGGCCGGCCCCGAGGCGTCCCTGGCCGCGCTCTTCGAGGCCGCCGCCGACCTGCTCACCGGAGAGCTGGCGGACCGGCTGTGGGGCGTGTGCGTGGGCGTCCCCGGACCGGTCGACTTCGCCCGGGGCACCCCCGTCCATCCACCCATCATGGAGGGCTGGCACGGCTTCCCGCTGCGCGAGCGCCTGGAGGCCCACTTCGCCGTCCCGGCCTGGGTCGACAACGACGCCAACGTGATGGCGCTGGGCGCCTGGAGCCGTGACCGGGTCACGGCCGGCGACAACGTCCTGCTCGTCAAGGCCGGCACCGGCATCGGTCTCGGCCTGATCTCCCGGGGCCGCCTGCACCGCGGGGCCCGGGGCGCGGCCGGCGACCTGGGCCACACCATCGTCGCCGCCGAGTCCCGCCACCGGTGCCGGTGCGGGAAGTTCGGCTGTCTGGAGGCGCTGGCCGGGGGCTGGGCGCTCGCGCGGGACGCCCGCGCCGCGGCCCTGGCCGGACGCAGCGCCTTCCTCCAGGAGCGGCTCGACCATCTGACCGTCACCGAGGTCCTGGACGGCTGCGCGCACGGCGATCCGGTCAGCATCGAGCTGGTCACCCGGGCCGGAGAGCTCGTCGGATCCCAACTGGCGCTGCTGGTCAGCGTGTTCAACCCGTCGACGGTGTATCTGGCGGGCACGCTGGCGCAGGCCGGTGACGTGTTCCGCGCGCCGGTCGTCGACCAGGTCACCCGGGGCGCCCTCCCGCTGGCCACCGACGAACTCGTCATCACCGAGGCCGACCCGGACCGCGCCGAGGGGGTGGGCGCGGCCCAGCTTGCCATCGAGGAGCTGCTGCACCCCGACATGCTCGGCGAGTGGCTGCCCCACGGCAGTCCGCGCGACGCGCACGCCCGCGAGCGAGCGGGCGCCGAGCCGCTCTACCTCTCCTGAGCGGCCCCCGCTCACCGGGGCCGCTGGGTCTCCTTCACGTCCACCCAGCCGCCGTCCTGCGCCGACGCCACGACCGCCTCGGCGATGTGCGCGGCCCGGACCCCGTCCGCGAAGGTCGGCATCCCCTCGACCTCCGTACCGCGTACGGCGGCGTGGGCGTCGGCGACGAAGTCCGCGAAGCACTCGTAGTAGCCCTGGGGGTGACCGGCGGGCAGCGCCGCCGAACGGCCCGCCGGCGACATGGCGCGGCCCGGGTCGCGCACGACCACCCGCGCGCCGTCGCGGCCGCCGATCCACAGCGACTCGGGGGTCTCCTGGTGGAACGCGAAGCTGGCGTCCGGCCCGTCGAAGGAGAACGACAGGGCGTTCTTGTACCCCGCGGACGCCTGGCTGACGACGACCGAGCCCACGGCGCCGGAGTCGGTCCGCAGCTGCACGACCGCCCCGTCCTCCGTCGCGACCGGACGCGGGGTGCCGTCGGCCGCCGGGCGGGTCGCGGCGGTCCGCGCGAAGGTGGCCGACACCTGGGTGATGCGCTGGCCGGTGACGAACTCCGCCAGGTCGCACCAGTGGACGCCGATGTCGCCGAAGGCGCGGGTGGCGCCGCCGTCCGCCGGGTCGACGCGCCAGTTGCCGGTGTCCGGATCGGCGAGCCAGTCCTGGAGGTAGCTGCCGTGCAGCAGCCACGGCGGCCGCTGTCCGGGCCGGGCGAGGCGCAGCCGGGCCTCGCGCACCGAGGCGTAGTACCGGTAGACGAACGGCACCGCGGTCACCAGCTCCCGCTCGGCCGCCAGTTCGTGCAGCTCCCGGGCGGTCGCCGCGTCCGTGGCCAGCGGCTTCTCGCAGACGACGGGGACACCCGCGGCGAGCGCGGCGCGGGCGAACCGGGCGTGCGAGGCGTTGGGCGTGCACACGTGCACGACGTCCACCCCGGCCCGCAGCACGTCCTCGACCGAGTCGAACCCGCGCCCGGCGCCGAACCGCTCCGCCGCGTCACGCCCCTTGTGCGGGGTGGACCCGACGATCCCCACCACGTCGGCGCCCGCCGCGCGCGCGGACCGGGTGTGCACCGCCCCCATGAAACCCGTTCCGATCACCGCGACACGGAGTTGACTCATGATGCCCTCGTCTTCCTCTCCCAAGGGGGCTTCAGCAAAGCCTCACACGAACAAAAGGTATGGCCCTGAAGAGATCCTTGGCCGATAGTTTTGTTCAAACTAAGCTAAAGTCGCGAATGGAGCCAAGGAGGCACCGCATGACCCAGCACCCGCGCCCGGCCCGCCGACCGGTCACCCTGTTCACCGGACAATGGGCCGACATGCCCTTCGAGGAGGTCGCCCGGCTGGCGAGCGAGTGGGGGTACGACGGTCTGGAGATCGCGGCCTCGGGCGACCACCTCGACCTGGCCCGCGCCGAGGAGGACCCGGACTACCTCCCCGCCAAGCAGGCCGTCCTCGACCGGTACGGGCTGAAGGTCTGGGCGATCTCGCACCACCTGGGCGGCCAGGCCGTCTGCGACGACCCCATCGACTTCCGCCACCAGGCGATCCTGCGCCCCTCGGTGTGGGGCGACGGCGACGAGGAGGGCGTGCGGCAGCGGGCCGCCGAGGACATGAAGCGTGCCGCCCGCGTGGCCCGCCGGCTCGGCGCCGACACCGTCGTCGGCTTCACCGGGTCGAAGATCTGGAAGTACGTCGCCATGTTCCCGCCGGTCCCGCAGTCCGTCATCGACGACGGCTACGAGGACTTCGCCCGCCGCTGGAACCCGATCCTGGACGTCTTCGACGCCGAGGGCGTGCGCTTCGCCCACGAGGTCCACCCCTCCGAGATCGCCTACGACCACTGGACCAGCGTGCGGACCCTGGAGGCCATCGGCCGGCGGCCCGCCTTCGGGTTCAACTGGGACCCCTCGCACATGCTCTGGCAGGGCGTCGACACCGTCGGCTTCATCACCGACTTCGCCGACCGCATCTACCACGTCGACTGCAAGGACACCCGGGTGCGCCCGCAGACCGGCCGGTCCGGCATCCTCGGCTCCCACCTGCCCTGGGGTGACCCGCGCCGCCGCTGGGACTTCGTCTCCGTCGGCCACGGCGACGTGCCCTGGGAGGACGCCTTCCGCGCCCTCGCCGCGATCGGCTACGACGGGCCGATCTCCGTCGAGTGGGAGGACGCCGGCATGGACCGCCTGCACGGCGCGGCCGAGGCCGTCGACCGGATCAAGGCCGCGCTGTGGCCGCTGCCCGAGGCGTCCTTCGACGCCGCGTTCAGCAACCAGTGACCGACGGTCCGGTCCCCGCGAGGGTGCCCGGCCGCACCGCGCCGGGACCGAAGCGGCGGCGTGCCTTGTCCGCGGCGGCCTCCACGGCGCGGGCCCGGTCGGCCCCCGGGTCGAGCGAGAGCTGACGGTGTGCCGCGCCGGCCGGGCGGAGGTCGTCGGCGCGGACGGTGAAGGCGCGGACCCGCGCGCGTTGCAGCCCGAGACCGGCCAGCAGCGCGAGCGCGGTGCCGGCGAGGGCCGGTGAGTGTCCGGTGGACTCCGGCAGGGCGCGGGTGCGCGTGGTGGAGCTGCGGTCCGCGTACCGCACGGTGAGGGTGAGCCGCCCGGCTGCCCGGCCCTGGCCGCGCAGCCGCTGACCGAGCTGATCGGCGAGTCCCAGGACGGCGCGGTGCTGCTCGGCCGGGTCGAGGCAGTCGCGGTCGAGGACGTGATCGACGCTCAGGTGCTCGGCGGGCTCGGCCGGGACGACCGGACGCGGGTCGTGGCCGCGGGCGCGCTCGGCGAGCAGCCGGGCCTGCGTGCTGCCGAGGAGCCGTTGCAGGGTCGCGGGCGGCAGGTCCGCGAGCTGCCCGATGGAGTGCAGGCCGTACTTGCCGAGCGTCGCCGCCGTGCTGCGGCCGATGCCCGGCAGGGCGGCGACCGGACGCGGCGCGAGCCACTGCGCGGCCCGCTCGGCGGGCACCCAGGTGGTGGCCTCCGGCGCCGAGGCGTCCGCCGCCATGGCCGCCAGCATGCGGTTGCCCGCGAGTCCGGCGCTGCACTCGACGCCGTAGAGGGCCTTCAGCCGCATCATCGCCATCTGGACCGCGTCGTACGGGGACATGTCGAAGTAGCGGAGCGCCGAGGTCAGGTCCAGCTGGACGGCGTCCGGCGGGACGGCCTGCACGTGCGGCGTGATACCGGACATCAGTTCGATTACGTGTGCGTACTGCTCCTCGGTCAGCCGGGCGTGCAGATGGAGATGGGCGATGTGCCGCCGTCGTGTGGTCATCCCGCGCTCCCCGGACTCCTGTGACCGAACTTCTTCAGATCCGCCGACCGGCTGCCCGCGGGCTGCAGATCGGCGTACGGGTGCAGCCGGGCGCCCGTGGTGCCGTTGGCCAGGGTGCGCCGCGGCTGGGCGGGCGTCGGATGCGGACGGTCGGCGCCGAGCAGGGCGAGCGCGGCCTCGGGGCCGTTGTCCCGGCGGGCCGCGGCGATCTCGTCCAGGTCCCAGGCCATGCTGCCGACCACGGTGCGGCGGGTGCCGCGCACCTGGACCGTGCCGCGCACCAGGAGCAGCCCGCTGTGGAAGACGGTGTGCGCGCAGGCCGGGTGGGAGTCCTCGAAGAACGCCAGGTCGACCAGGCCCGAGCCGTCCTCCAGGGTGACGAAGATGATCCGCTTGCCGCTGGCGATCGGCGGCGTCTGGGTGGAGGCCCGGACCCCGGCGACGAGCACCTGCTGCCCGGCGCGCAGCCCGGCCAGATGCGCCGAGTCGGTCGCGCCGATCTCCCGCAGCAGCCGGTGGTGGTGCTCCATCAGGTGCTTGGAGACGTCGAGGCCGAGGGTGTTCAGCTCGGCGCCCATCGTCTCCCGCGAGGTCAGGTCCGGCAGCCCGCTGGGGTCCTGCCCGCCCACCGCGCCGGTGTCGAAGGGGAGTTGGCCCTCGCCCGCGGTCCGGGTGCGGGACTGCCGGTGCAGTTCGGCGATCTGCAGCAGCAGGTCGCGGCGGGTGAGCCGGTCGTCGTGCAGCGGGCCCAGGGCGCCGATCTCGGCGAGCCGCTCGGCGGTCGGCCGGCTGGGGCGGGCCCGCTGCCAGAAGTCGGACAGCGAACCGTAGGGCTGCCCCTCCTCGATCCGCGCGGCCTCCTCCTCGCTGATGCCGCGCACCTCGGACAGCGCGAGCCGCACCCCCCACCGCTCCCCGCCGGTCTCCTCGACGACGTGCCGCACCCGGGACCGGTTGACGTCGACCGGCAGCACCGGCACACCGCTCCGGCGCGCGTCGGCGACCAGGACCCGCTTGGGCCACATGCCGGGATCGTGTTCGAGCAGCCCCGCCAGCAGATACGCGGGGAAGTGCGCCTTGAGCCAGGCGCTCTGCAGGGCCGGTACGGCGAACGCGACCGCGTGGGCGCGGCAGAACCCGTAGGCACCGAACGCCTCGACGGTCCTCCAGACCTCCTCGCGGACCGCGTCGCCGTACCCGCGCGCCCGCGCCTCGCGGTGGAACCAGTCCCGGATGCGGGGCAGCCGGTCCTTGTCCCCGAGCGCGCGCCGGGCGATCTCCGCCATGGCGCGGTCGCAGCCCGTCAGCACCGACAGGGTCTCGATGATCTGCTCGTGCCAGATGGTCACGCCGTAGGTGTCCGCGAGGACGGGCTCCAGGTCGGGGTGGGCGTACTCGGGGGCGCCGCCGTGCCGGGCCGCGATGTACCGCTCGGGCATCCCGCCGGCGACCGGCCCGGGACGGAAGAGGCTGATGTCGGCGATGACGTCCTGCGGATCGCGGGGCTGCAGCCGCGACAGCAGGTCCTGCTGGCCGGGCGACTCCAGCTGGAACATGCCCAGGGTGCGGCTCTCCTGGATGAGCTTGAACGCGAACACGTCGTCGAGCGGCACCTGCCGCTGGTCGTCCAGGTCGACGCGGTTGCCGGTGGTCCGCTCGATCTCCGCGACGGCGTGGGCCATCGCGGACTGCATCCGCACGCCCAGGACGTCCAGCTTGATGTTGCCCAGCGCCTCGATCTCCTCCTTCGCCGCCATCGCCATCGGGTAGTCGCCCTGCGGGGTCGGCTGCACCGGCAGCCGGTCCAGGAGCGTCGCGTCGCTGATGACCACACCGCAGGGGTGCATGGCCATGCCGTGGACCAGGGAGTCGAGCCCCTCGGCCAGCTCCCACAGCGGCCCGTACCGGTGCGCCTGCGCCGCGAGCCCGCGCAGCTCCGGCAGTTCGGCGAGGGCGCCGGTGATGTCGGAGGCGCGCAGGTGCGGGAAGCTCTTCGCGATTCTGTCGACCTCCGCGGGCTCGATGCCCAGGGCGAGCCCGACGTCGCGCAGCGCCCGGCGCGCCCGGTAGGTCTCGGGCATCGCGGTGACCGCCACCCGCTCCTTGCCGAACCGCTCGAAGATCACGTCGTAGCACTCCAGGCGCCGCGCGGACTCCACGTCGAGGTCGATGTCCGGCAGCGAGGCCCGGCGCACGCTCAGGAAGCGTTCGAACAGCAGCCGGTGCTCCAGCGGGTTCGCCGTGGCGATCCCCAGCGCGTGACAGACCATCGAGCCCGCGCCGGAGCCGCGCGCGGCGACCCGGATCCCCTTCGCGCGGATGTCGGCCACGACCTGCCCGATGGCGAGGAAGTACGCGTCGTAGCCCAGCTCGGCGATGACGGCGAGCTCCTCGTCCAGCCGCTTCAGGGCGGCCGGGTCGCGGTCCAGGCCGCGCCGGGCCAGACCGGCCTCGGACTGCTCGCGCAGCAGCCGGGCCGCGCCGCCGGACCGGGGCGAGGCGCCGAACAGCTCGGGCTCGGGGAGCTTGTGGGTGCCCAGGCCGAGATCCGCCACGGGGTCCACGGCGCAGGCGGCGGCGGTGGCCGCGGTGTCCGCCAGCAGCCGCTGCGCCCGCCGCGGTCCGGCTCCCGCGCACTCGGCGATCATCCGTGCGACGCCCGCCATGGCCGCCTCGTCCTTGAGCCAGCGCTGTCCGCTGTCGAGGCGGCGCCGGTCGACGGGGCGCAGCAGCCGCGCGGCGTCCAGGACGTCGGCGAGGCGGTGCTGGTCGGGGTCGGCGTACCGCACCGCGTTGGTGAGGACGGCGGTGGTGCCGGTGCGGTCGGCCAGGGTCAGGGTGCGGGCGGCCAGGCGGAGGGATCCCGCGCCTGTGCTGAAACGTTTCTGCGCGACCGCTTCGAGCCGCACCCCCGCCCCGAAGGCCTCCTGCCACGGGGTCAGCAGCTTCCGTGCGACGTCCTCCCGGCCCGCGGCCAGCGCCCGGACCGGCTCGGAGAGGGGGCCGAGCAGCACCGTCAGGCCGGGGCCGCCGTGCTCACGCAGCGCTTCCCACGGCGCGACCGGCATCCCCGACGGGGTGGTCGCGGCGCGGGCGTGGGCGGCCGAGGTGATCCGGCACAGCCGGGCCCAGCCGATCCTGTTCTCCGCCAGCAGGACGACCCGCAGCGGCGGCTCGATCACGTGCGCCCCGCCGCGGGCCGGTGTGCGGCCGCGTTGGGCGGGGGGCGGGGGTGCGAGGGCCTCCACGGCGAGGTCGATCCCGAAGACGGGCCGGATGCCCTCCGTCGCGCACGCCCGGGCGAATCGAACAGCGCCGGTGACCGTGTCCCGGTCGGTCAGCGCGAGGGCCGGCATGCCGCGCTGCGCCGCCCGGCGGGCCAGGTGTTCGGGGTGGGAGGCGCCGTAGCGCATCGAATAGCCGGAGGCGACATGCAGGTGAGCAAAGCCCGTCATGCCACACCTCCATCGCTTTGCCCCCTTCGCCGCTTCTGTCCGACAATTCAATCGTACTCGCGTTCGATAACCCCGCTAAGCCTAGCTCAGTGTTCGAACATTTGATCGCATCGGAAGTGGCAGGTGGGGGCTAAGGTGCCCGCATGACGAACGATCCGCGCCTGTGCGCCATAACCCCCGACACCTTCGACGCCGCCCTCGGTGTGCGGGTGCGGCCGGACCAGGAGCACCTGGTGGCACCGGTGGTGAAGTCGCTGGCGGAGGCCTACGCGCATCCCGGGGTGGCCTGGCCCCGGCTGATCGTCGACGGGGAGCGGACCGTCGGGTTCCTGATGGCCTTCTTCGACATCGACTGGACCGGCGACGGCACCGACCGCCGCTCCGGCCTGTGGCGGCTGAACATCGCGGACGGCGAGCAGGGCCGGGGCTACGGCCGCTTCGCAGTCGAGGCCGTGGCCGACGAACTGCGCCGCCGCGGCGGCACCCGCATGTTCGTCACCTGGCACCCCGGCCCCGACGGCCCCGAGGGGTTCTACCTCGCCCTCGGGTTCCGGCCGACGGGGGAGACCAGCGGCGGGCAGACGGTCGGTGAACTCGTGCTGGAGGACTGAGAGGGCTGAGGGGACTGAGAGGACTGAGAGGACTGAGAGGACTGAGAGGGCTGAGGGGATCTCGGGCGGGCCGGGGCCCGGGGTGCTCAGTGCGTCCAGGGCGGCGTGATCCGCGTCCCGTCCGCCAGTTCCGCCTCCAGGCCCACCGATGTCGTCACCCACATCGCCGCCGGGGCGTCCGTGGGGTTCTCCACCGCGAGCGTCGTGCCCGCGTTCACGATCGCCGTGTCGCCGGCGGTGACGGTGTGGGTCTCTCCGTCGAGGGTCAGCCGCAGCGTCCCCGCGAGCAGATGCAGCACCTCCTCGTGGGTCACCGTGTGGGCCGGGGCCCGGGTGTCGGCCGGGATCTCGCCCCGCCAGGCCGCCAGTTGGGCGCTGCCGGTGCGGGGAGTGGCGTACGAGACGAAGCGGGCGCCGTGCATCTCGTGGACGACGGCCTCCGACGCGCGGACTACGGGCATGTCTCCTCCTTGAGGGATCCGGTGGCCGGGGATTTCTGAATCCGGAGGCCAATTGGTCAAGCAGCTTGACTACATGCTCATATGGTCAGGCTGCTTGACCATTCCGTCAAGGGTGTTTCAATGCGGGGGTGCAGAAGACCGAAGCCCTCGCCCTGTCCGCCGCCCTGCTCGCCGCCGCGGGCGACCTGACGCAGCGCCTGCACGAAGGCGTCGTGGCCAGAGGGTTCGACGGGCTGCGGCCCGTGCACGGCTTCGCGTTCTCGCGGCTGTCCGCCGGGGACGCCACCACCACCGAACTCGCCGCCCACCTCGGCGTGACCAAGCAGGCCGCGAGCCAGCTCGTCGACGAGATGGTGCGCAAGGGGTACGTGGAGCGGCGGCCGCACCCGCACGACGCGCGGGCCCGGCTCCTGGTGCTCACCGAGCGCGGCCGGGCCTGCACCCGGGCCGCCGAGGAGGCCGCCGGGGAGGCCGTGCTGCCCTGGGTGGAGCGGTTCGGAGAGGAGCAGGTGCGGGCGCTGACGGCCCAGTTGCTGGCCATCGCACCGGGCGGGCCGGTCCGGCCGGTCTGGTGAGCCGGCGGCGGCACGCCGACGCCCCGGCGGGCTGCTCGGCCGGCCGGGGCGTACGGGAAGGGGTGTCGAAGCGCGGGGTCAGCGGCTGTGCCGGCCACCGCCCGCCACCGCGCGCCGCCGCACCGAGGTGAACAGGCCCGCCGCGCCGATCGTCAGGGCGGCCGCACCGCCGATCGCGATGTACGAGGTGGACGCGTCGCCACCGGTCTCCGCGAGCCGCTCCGAACTGCCGTCCGTGGACGGGGTGTTGCCGTCGGTCGAGGCCGCTGCCGCCTCCGTCGACGGGGACGCCGAGCCGTGGTCCTCGTGCGGGGTGACCGTGTCGCCGTCGCCCATGTCCATGCCGCTGTGGTCCACCGTCGACTTGTCGGCGTCCTCGGCGATCTGCTCGTCGGAGGGGGCCGAGGCTGCGGGCGCCGCCGCCGCGCCCGTGGACCCGGAACCGCCGCTGCCGCCGTACGTCACGTCCGAGCAGGAGTAGAACGCCTCCGGGCTGTCCGAGCGCTGCCAGATGCCGTAGACCAGCTGACGGCCCGTGCGCTCGGGCAGCGTGCCGGAGAACGTGTAGTAGCCGCCCTCGGCCGTCGGGTCCGTCTTCGTCGCCACCGGGTGCTCCAGGTCCAGGTCGGACCAGGCCAGCGGCTTCGACGCGTCGTAACCCTGCTTCGTCACATAGAGGTTGAAGGTGCCCTTGTGCTGGGCGGTCACCTTGTACTTGAAGGTGTACGCGCCCGCCGAGACCTTCGTCGCCGGCCAGTCGTCGCGCGCCAGGTCCAGGCCCTTGAACTCCTCGGAGTTCGCCGAGCACAGCTTGCCGTCCGGGATCTTCGCCTGGTGCTGCCCGCCGGCGTCCCCGATCCGGATGCCGTTCCAGTCGTACAGGGCCTGCGAGCCGCCGGCCGCGACCGCCGCCTTGCACGCCGCGGAGGTGGGGTTCTCGGCGCCCTCCGCGTAGCAGGCCGCGACCCGGCTGACCGGGTCGCCGAGCGTGCCGTGCGCGGCGGCGGGCGACGCGGCGAAGGCGGCGAGGGCGGTGGCGCCCGAGGCGACGGCGGTGAGCGCGGTCAGGGTGCGGCGTGTGGGCATGGGGGCTCCTCGGTCTTGTCCGACGTGGGGGTGTGCCAAGGAAGTTAGCCCGCGAGAACGCCCCGTCCGGCCCTTCCGGGGGCCCCGGGACGATCTTTATGGCCCGCTTAAGGCCGGGCTCAGCCGGGGATCAGAAACGGCGCCGCCCCGCCGGATCCCGATGGTGCGGGGGCGGGGTGGTGGCGTAGACAAGGAGACATGAACGAAGAAGCACGTACGACGGATCCGGGACTGCGCGTCCGTCCGGCCGTCGCCGCCGACGTACCGGCCGTCAAGGCCGTCACCGACGCCGCGTACCACCCCTACATCGCCCGCATCGGCATCGCCCCGCAGCCCATGGAGGCCGACCACGCCGCGAACGTCGCGGCGGGCCTTGTGCACGTCACGGGGGACCCGGACGTCATCGGGCTCGTGGTGGTGGAGGCCCGGCCCGGTCATCTGTTCCTGGACAGCGTCGCGGTCCACCCCGACGCCCACGGGCGAGGGGTGGGCCGCCGCCTGCTCGGCTTCGTCGACGAGCACGCGCGCGCCCTCGGCCTGCCCGAAGTCAGGCTCTACACACATGCGTTGATGTGGGAGAACCAGGAGATCTACCCGCGCTACGGATACGAGGTCATGGAGCGCCGTGTCGACGGGCCCTACGACCGCATCCACTACCGCAAGCGGCTCTGAGGAGCATCCCGGGGCCTACTCGTCCGGCCACCACGTCTTGCGCACGTCCTTGCGCACTTCGGGCCGCTCCCGCTGCCGCTCGACAGCCTCTTCCCGTAGCCGGCGGGCGATGGTGCTCTGCCCGACGGGCTTGTGCATGGTCACTCGGCGCATGGGTGCCTCCTGTACCTACACGGTCTCCAACGTGGTGCCGTTGTAGACCTGTTCCCGGAGCCTTGCTCATCGAAGCGCATTTGTCAGTGGCGGTTGTCACGGAGGTCGCGGGCGTGCGCCCCCTGGCGGGGGCCGCGTTGTCAGTGCCGCGTGGTCTGATGCGGGACATGAGCGAGAGACCCGAGAGCACCGTCCCTCCTGTCCCAGAAGCCTGGGGGCGCATCGAGGCATGGCTGAGCGCACACGCGCCTGTGACGTATGCCACGTTGCGGCCCGGCGTCGCTGCGGACGAGGTGGCTGCGGTCGAGGAGGAGCTCGGTCTGCGCCTGCCCGCCGACTTCGTGGCCGTCCTGACCCGGCACGACGGGGTGGCGTCGGGGCAGGGCGCGTTCACCTTCCCCGGCGACGGCGCGCCACTGTCGCTCGCCGAGCTGCTCGACGGAGCACGGATGCACCTCGACCTCTGGGACGACGGCAGCGAGGACGGCGAGGACGGACTGCTCGACGGCGACTACTGGCACCGCCGGTACGTCATGTTCACCGGGGGCAACACAGCGGACGGGCTGGTGCTCGACTGCCGCCCCGGCGACACCTTCGGGGCGGTCGGCGACTTCTTCAACGGCGAGGGCACCCGCTTCGGCCGCCGGCCCTCGTACACGGGGCTGCTGACCGAGGTCGCCGACGCGCTGGAGAACGGCACACCGGTGGGCGGGATCCTCAAGTACGTGGGCGTGGCCTTCGCCGGTGAACTGCTGTGGGAGCCCGAGCCGCAGCCCGAGCCCGCGCCGCTCTCCCTGTTCGACCGTGCGGCGGCGGAGCCCGCACCGGCCCCGGCCGAGCCCTTCGACGAGCGGTTCCGGCCGGTCGCCGAAAAGGGCTGGGCGGGCGAGTACGCCGAGTTCTGCCTCACCTTCGTGCACGGTGTCGGCCCGGACGAACTCCTCGACCGGTACGGCGCGTTGCCCGGCACCCGCGCCGAGCGCACCCGCGTCGACGCCGTCGAGGACAGCGCCCGCTGGACCGGCGTCCATCTGCCGACCGTGCGCGCCGGCCGGGCGGGGGAGTGGGCCTTCGGCATCGAGCAGGGCCATGCGGAGGGCGCGCGGGACGCGGTGCTGCGCCGGCTGTCGCGGGGCACCCGCGCGGTGTCGCTGCACTTCTCCGGATTCACCGCGCTCTCCCTGTACGAGGACGGCCGCCGCGTCACCCTCCACGACACCCGGGGCGTGCCGCGCGGCCGGGACGAGCGCGACCCGTACGAGGTGTTCCCCGCACTGCCGGGGCGCTCCGGCTCCGAGCGGCCGTCGCGGCCGGGCCTCGGGCAGCCGCTGGGGACCGCGGTTCCGACGCCGCGACAGCCCCCGCGCGCGACCGGGCCGGGACTCGCCCTGCTCGGCGCCGCCGAGCCCGCGCCCGATCCCCGGTACCTCACGGTCGCGACCCCGCCGGGCTTCGCGGGACCGAACCGCGAGGTCCTGCGCCAGGTGTGCGCTGCGCTCACCGCCGCCCTCGGCATCGAACTGCCGCCGGACGCCCTCGGCGGCGCGCTGCCCAGCGCCCAGGTCCTGCCGGTCCTGGAACCGCTCACCGGCCCGGGCGGGGCCCTGCCGGACGCCGTGACCGCGCTGCTGGACGCGGCCGGTCCGACGGCCCTGCGCACGGCGCTCGCCGCCCAGCTCGCCCTGCTCACCGAGGAGACCGGCCTCGACCGCCACCCCGAGGTGACCGCCGCCCTCACGGTGGACGGCCAGGGACCCGTCGACGACGACTCCCCGCTCGGCAGACGCGCACGCACCGTGGCGGCCGAGTGGGCAGGTGCCCGGCGGGCGCAGGGCAAAGAGGTGGCCGGACAGAAGGTGACCCGGGACGACGTCAGCGGCTGGCGGCGGCGTGACGGAGCGGCACGGGCGGTGCGGGCCTGGTGCGAGCGGCCCGCGCGGGAGGCGGCCGGCTGGATCCTGCCGCAGCGCGAGGACCCACAGTGGCGCACGCGCCTTGTCACCGACCTGACCGACGCGAAGGAGCGGGCATGAGCACGAGCGACATGTGGGACGAGGCGGCGGCCGCCTTCGACGACGAGCCGGACCACGGGCTGCGGGACCCCGACGTGCGCGCGGCCTGGGCGGACCGTCTCGACAGCTGGCTGCCCGTGGCGGCGGGTGGCGCGCTGCTCGACCTCGGCTGCGGCACCGGCAGCCTGTCGCTGCTCGCGGCCGAGCGGGGCCACCGGGTGACGGGGGTCGACAGCGCCCCGCGCATGCTGGAGCTGGCCCGGCGCAAACTGGCGGGCCGGAACGCCGAGTTCCACCTCGGTGACGCGGCGGCCCCGCCGGTGCCGCCGCACGCGTACGACGTGGTGCTCGTCCGGCACGTGCTGTGGGCGCTGCCCGATCCCGAGGACGTGCTGCGGCACTGGCTGACCCTGCTGCGGCCCGCGGGGCGGCTGGTGCTGATCGAGGGGGTGTGGGGCGAGCTGAACCCGGTGGGCATCCCGGCCGATCGGCTCCTCGGCGTGCTCGGCTCCCTCGCGCCGCTCGTCCGCGAGGTGCGGCACACTCCGTTGTCGCAGGACGCGCGGCTGTGGGGCGGGCCGGTGCGCGACGAGCGCTACGCGGTGGTCGCGCTCAGCTGAGCAGCGCGGGGAACCCGCCGCGGCGGGCCAGGAGTTCGAGACCGTCGAGGGCCCGCGTCGCCTCCCGCGCGGCGGCCGGGTACCGCTTCGCGAGCCCGCTGTCGGCGAACTCGTCCTCGTCGAGCCGGATCACCTCGGAGCCGTCCGCCGAGACCCACAGATCGAGGTCGAGATCCTCGGAGAGCAGGTCCCCGTCGTCGCCGCGGACCACCGGGCGGGTGATGTCGCAGTACCAGCCCTTCAGCGTGCCGTCGCCCGCCCGCACCTCCTTGACCGCGTACCAGCGGTCGCGCCAGTAGTGCTCGGTGAGGACATCGCCGGGCGCGAACTGTACGAAGCCAAAGTCCCGTACGCCCTCGCTCGCCCACGCGGCGCGGACCACCACGTGCGTGCCGTCGTCGCGCAGCAGCGCCGCCGGATACCTGATCTTCGTCCGCCCGGCCTTGACCAGGCGGACGTGCACCGGGTCAGACGTCGAGGGTGCGGACATGGCGGATCTCCTTCGCGTCGAACGTGTAGCCGAACCAGGCGTTGATCGCGAGCATCGGCCCGTTGCCCGCGTCGTTGCCCGTGAACGCCACCGTGATCCCGGCCTCCCGGGCGCGGTGCAGCGAGTCGTTCTTGGCCAGCTTGGCGAGGCCCCGGCCGCGGTGGTCGCGGGCCGTGCCGGTCATGCCCGACGAGTAGCGGCCGTCGCCGTCGGTGTGGGCGAAGGTGAACGCGGCGGGGGCGCCGTCCACCACGGCCACCGACGTCAGCTCGTGGTCGAGCAGGGGGTGGTGCCAGACTTCCGCCAACCACTGCTCGTAGTCGCCGAGTTCGGTGGCGATGTCGCTCGGCTCGTCGGCCGCAGTCTCCGCGTCGAGGGTGAACAGGGGCCGCGGGTCGGCCGCGTAGTCGGCGCCGGTGCGCAGCTCCACCCCGGACGGGACGGGGCCGCGCGGCGGCAGGGCGTCGTCGGCGGTGAGGTCCAGGCGCAGGAAGTGGGCGCTGCGGCTGGCCCGGTAGCCGTGGGCCGCCGCCCAGGCGAGATTGCGGTCGCCGTCGAGCGCCCAGCAGAACACCTCGCGGGCGCCGTGCCGGGCGAGATGCTCCTCCGCCGTGCGCAGGATCAGGCTGCCCGCGCCCCGGTTCTCGTGGTCCGGGTGGACGTAGACGTTCGCGTAGCCCTGGCCGGGCTGCGGGCTGTCGTGCGCGATGCCGACCTGCGCGGTGCCGATGACCGTGCCGTCGTCCGTCACCGCGATCAGCTGGCGGTAGTGGGCGTCGGGGTGGGTGCGGGCCGCGTGGTGGGC
This sequence comes from Streptomyces sp. NPDC001904, assembly GCF_040297005.1. Lineage (NCBI taxonomy): Bacteria > Bacillati > Actinomycetota > Actinomycetes > Kitasatosporales > Streptomycetaceae > Streptomyces > Streptomyces sp. NPDC001904. The sequence goes on from NZ_JBEOYI010000004.1 coordinate 92,091, forward strand.
GACCGAGGCGGGGGTCGCCAGCATCGCGGGCACGCAGGCCCGGCGTACTCGGGTGAAACCGTCCACCTCGGACGGGGAATCGGGGCGCAGCGTACGAACGATCAACGTCATGGGGCCGGACGGTACGCGCCGGTCGTGCCCGGGTGCCTCTCATTTTCCGGGCCTGCGGGAGAATCGGGGCCGTGACCCTGAAGATCCGGATTGACGACAGCGCGGCCCCCTACGAGCAGGTGCGGGCGCAGATCTCCGAGCAGGCCCGGGGCGGGACACTGCCCGTGGGGTACAAGCTGCCCACGGTGCGGGGGCTTGCCGAGGAGTTGGGGCTTGCCGCCAATACCGTGGCCAAGGCTTATCGGGCGCTCGAGGCGGACGGGGTGATCGAGACGCGGGGGCGCAACGGCACGTTCGTCGCGTCCGCTCGGGATGCGGCTTCTCGGGAGGCGGCCGGTGCGGCTCAGGTCTATGCCGAGCGCGTTCAGCGGCTCGGGCTCTCGGAGGAGGACGCCCTCGCCGCCGTCCGGGACGCGGTGCGGGCCGCTTATTCCTAGCCCGTCCCCGTCCGCGGCTCTCGTCGTGGCTGGTCGCGCAGTTCCCCGCGCCCCTGAGATGCGCACTTCGTGCGGCATCTCATCAAGAGAGGCGGCGCGCAGCGCCTGCCCCAGGGGCGCGGGGAACTGCTCGGGAAGCGGCCACCGGCAGGCAGCCGAACGCGGCGCCCTACAAATACAACCCCGCATCGGCCCCACCCCGCTGATCCGGCACCGCTGTCGGCGACACGCCACGGCGGAGGGCGTAGAGCTCGGCCAGGGTGGCCCCGTCCCGTCCCAGCCCCTCCTCGGTGCCCAGCCACGTCACCGATTCGCGATGCGTCAGCGGGCCCACCTCGATACGGGCGAGGCAGCGCCCGGGCCGCACCACCGCGGGATGCAGACGTTCCAGGTCCTCGTTGGTGGTCACGCCCACCAGAACGTTCCTGCCCTGCCCGAGCAGCCCGTCCGTGAGATTCAGCAGCCGGGACAGCGCCTGCCCGGCGGTGTGCTTGGCCTCGCCGCGGATCAGCTCGTCGCAGTCCTCCAGCAGAAGCAGCCGCCAGCGCCCCTTCGCCGTACCGTCGTCCTCGCCGATCGCGATGTCCATCAGGTAGCCGACGTCGGAGAAGAGCCGCTCCGGGTCGAGGACGCAGTCGACCTGGCACCAGTCGCGCCAGGAGCGGGCCAGGGTGCGCAGCGCCGAGGTCTTGCCGGTGCCGGGCGGCCCGTGGAGCAGCAGCAGGCGGCCCGCGATGTCCTCGGGCCGCGTCTTCATCAGGCCGTCCATCGCCTCGGCGACCGGCGCCGTGTAGTTCGGCCGGACCTCGTCCCACGTACCCGCCGAGATCTGCCGGGTCGTCCGGTGCGGCCCGCGCCGCGGCGAGACGTACCAGAACCCCATCGTCACGTTCTCCGGCTGGGGCTCGGGCTCGTCGGCGGCGCCGTCCGTGGCCTGCCCGAGGACCTTCGCGGCCAGCTCGGTGGTGGTCGCCGTGACCGTGACGTCGGCGCCCCGGTTCCACCGGGAGATCAGCAGCGTCCAGCCGTCGCCCTCCGCGAGCGTCGCGCTGCGGTCGTCGTCGCGCGCGGAGCGCAGGATGCGGGCGCCCGGCGGCAGCAGGGTGGCCCCGGACCTGACCCGGTCGATGTTGACCGCGTGCGAGTGCGGCTGCTCGCCCGTGGCGAAGCGGCCGAGGAAGAGCGCGTCGACGACATCGGAGGGTGAGTCGCTGTCGTCGACGCCCAGCCGGACCGGCAGCGCGTCGAATGGGTTCGCAGACATACCGCCATGATCCGGCAAGTGAGGGCCGCGCGCACGGAATTTGCGCAGCGCGTCACCTGTACCGCGCGCCACGCCCGGCTCCCGTCCGCCGTCACGAGGCTGTGACGGTGGATCCTGTCGATTCGTCAACTCCCCTGGTTACCCTTGTCCTTGATGGGATGTCATGGGTGGAATTCGGACGTGCGGCGATGGCGGCTCATCGCCGCGCTCGGCGTGGGGATGACCGCACTGGCCCTCGTGCTGACGGTGCTCAGCACGCTTTCCGGCACCGGGGCCAGCATCGCCGGCACCACACCCGACGGCGCCAAGGTCCACGGCACACCGGCGGACCCGCCCCTGCAGGAGGGCCCCACCGTCGGCTGGGGCTTCACGCACACCCAGCACTCGGCCGACGAGGGCGCGGCGAGCGCCGTCACCCGGACGGAGAAGCTGCTCGGCGAGCGGCCGATGCCGCAGAATCAGGCGATCATGGGCTGGGGCGCGGACAACCCCGAGCCCGTGAAGGGCCGTTACGACTTCGACGCGCTGGACCGCCGCATCGACTTCGTCCGCGCGTCCGGCGGCACACCCGTGATCACGCTGTGCTGCGCGCCCGACTGGATGAAGGGCGGCGAGGCGGGCGTCGACAAGACGAACTGGACGCAGCGGAACCTGGAGAAGGCCCCGGACCCGGACCACTACCAGGACTACGCGAACCTGGCCGCGACCGTTGCCAGACGCTACCCGGACGTACGCCACTTCATCGTGTGGAACGAGTTCAAGGGATTCTGGAACGACGACGAGAGCCGCTGGGACTACGAGGGCTACACGAAGCTGTACAACCTCGTGCGCGCGGCCCTGAAGAAGGTCGGCGAGGGCATCCGGGTCGGCGGCCCCTACCTGGTGATGGACAGCCTCGACCCGAAGCAGACCGAGGGCGCCTCGAAGGCCGTCACGGGGCCCTGGGGCCGCCTGGACCAGCGGATCGTCGACGCCTTCACGTACTGGAACCGGCACAAGACGGGCGCGGACTTCGTCGTCGTCGACGGGGCGAGCTACACGGACGACGACGAGCTGCTGCCGGACGAGTTCGGGGCCACCGACAAGTTCACGGCCGTCAGCAGATGGATCGAGCGGCAGACCGGCGGCCTGCCGCTGTGGTGGGCCGAGTACTACGTGGAGCCCGCCGACAGCAGGGACGAGCGCGACGGCTGGAGCGAGACGCACCGCGTCGCCGTGCAGGCCGCCGGAATGATCGCCCTGGCCAAGGGCGGCGCGACCTCCGGCTTCTACTGGAACCCCGAGGACGAGAAGGGCCGTTCCTGTGCCGGCTGCCTGTGGCGGCCCACGCACGGCGCGGGCGGCGGGGGAGCACTGCCCATGTACGGGCTCGTGTCGAGGTTCAACGAGGAGTTCGGCCCGGGCACGACGTTCACCCCGGTCTCCGTGGCCGCCGACGACGTCCCCCACGTGCGGGTCCTCGCCGACGACCGGGCCGCGCTCGTCGTGAACACCCTGAACCGGCCGATCAGCGCGAAGATCGACGGCAAGCGGTTCCAGATGCAGGGCTACGAGGTGACGTGGCTGAAGCGCTGACACCGGGGCGAGCGGTGCCGGCGCCTCCCGTCAGTTCAGCCCCATCGTGAGGAACCGCTGGATCAGCGACGCCACCACCACCGCGAGCAGCGGCAGCGAGAACCAGAACGTGCTCTGCAGCCGGCGCAGCCGCCGCACGCTCGGCGGCGTCACCACCCGGATCACCTCGCGCGCCGTGAGCAGCACGATCAGGATCAGCGCGGCCAGCGCGCCCACCACCGACCACGGCGTCCAGGTGATCCGCGGGCCGGCCGGGCCCGGACTCGGCTCCTCGACCGCGCCGGACGGCGGGGTGCGCAGCCGGTACAGGGTCACGTCGGCGTTGGCATAGGCCTTCTCCAACTCCGTACGCCGGTCCAGGTTCTGGGCCAGACGCGCGGCCCAGGCCGCCGAGCGGCCGGTGTCGAGCCGCAGATAGACGACCTGGCTCTTGTTGATCATCAGATACGAGTTCGGGCCCGCGTCCTTGAGCGCCTTCACGAGACCGCCGACCAGCACCGGGTCGACGGGCGCCGGCGCCGGTACGTACTGGACCCGCTCCATGTCGCGCGCGCCCCACGGCAGCGAGGGCGTGACGTCGTCGACGGTGTCGTCGCTCAGCCACAGCAGCCGTACGGTCGGCCGGTCGTGGGCGTAGACGTAGTCCATCGCCGCGACCTCGCCGGTCCTGACCCGTTCGAACGGCTCGTTGCCCCAGCGGGCCACGAGGAAGCCGCCGAACAGCAGCAGGCCCGCAAGGAGCGCCGCCAGGGGGGCCAGGGTGATCCCGTCCCTGTCGCGTTCCTTCATGGTGACGCCGGTCCGCGGGAACAGCGCGAGGCCCGACAGGAGCGCGGCGCCGGGCAGCGCGAACAGGAAGACCCGCAGCGCCATCTCCCCGCCGTACGACTGCATGCCGAAGCCGAGGAACGGCACGAAGGTCAGCACGATCAGCGAGCGCTCGCGGTACTTCCAGTCGTGGCGCCGCCACCAGCCGAAGCAGGCGAACGCCAGGAGCCCGGCCGCCAGCAGCACCCGGGTGTACAGCACCAGCTTGTGGGTCGAACTGCCGCCCTGGATGCGGCCGGAGACCGAGGCCGAGACATTGCCGCCCACCCCGCCGATCCCGCCGAACAGGTCGTCGAAGTGACCCGACCAGTACGGCTCGGCGAGGAAGCCCAGCCAGACGACGGCGATCACCCCGAACAGCAGCGGCAGGCCGCGCAGTTCGGACCGGCCGGCCAGGACCAGGCCGGCGAGCACCCCCAGCATCATGAACGGCGTCAGCTGGTGCGCGGGGACCGTCGCGACGAACAGCGCGATCAGCACGACGAGCAGCACGGCGCGCCGGCGGCGGTCCGCCGGCTCGACCTCCGTCTCGCCCGGGCGGTGCTCGGTCCACAGCATGCGGGGCGCCCGGAACCAGACCAGCAGGATCGCCACGAACATCAGATAGAGCAGATACGTGAAGCTCTGCGGCGAGAAGTAGTCCTGGCCCACCCAGCCGCTCAGCACGAAGATCCACAGGCCGGTCCACTTGGCCTTCCAGCTCGCCCGCAGCGAGCGCAGCAGCAGGATCATCGGCGCCAGACAGAGCAGCTGGACCGTCATCGGCCACCAGCGGACGACCTCACCGAGATCGCTGATCCCGCACGCCCGGGCGACGAAGGCGGCCGCCGCGAAGAAGCCGGGCCAGCTCCAGCGGGCGTCGAGATCCGGCACCGCCGAGCCCGTGCGGTCGATGTAGTCCAGGAAGCCCAGGTGCTGCCACGCGGTCGCGAAGCGCGGCTGCGCCTCGACGACGGCGGGCAGCGCGTGCAGCGACACCACCGTGGCGAGCAGCGTCGCCGCCAGCAGCCAGGTGTGCGGGCGGTCGAGCCACAGCAGTGACGCGAAGACGCCGATGAGCAGCGCGCCGCCGAGCAGCGTCACGGGGGAGAGGACCGAGATCAGGCCGAGTCCGCCCATGCCGTCCAGATCGGCGTCGCTCATCGCGAGGACCGGACCCCAGTACAGGCCGAGCCCGGCGACCAGCAGCAGCGCCAGAACGGCCACGGACGGGGTGAGCCGGGCGCGCCGCGGCCCGGTCCGGGCGGCCCGCGGGCCGGGCTCCGGGCCCGGCGTGGCGCCGCCCCCGGAGTCCGGCGCGGGCGCCCCGCGCGGCGGGGGCACCGGGCCCGGCCGCACATCGGGCCGCCGCTCCTGGTGGTCCAGGTTGAGCTGGACCGCGAGTTGCAGCGTGTCCGAGTCCATCGCGCCGCGCAGCGCCTCCTTGGGGCCCTGCCGGTCCGCCCGGCGCGCCGGTGCCCTCGGCGTCCCGAGGTCGGCGAGGTCGCCGTCGGGGGCCATGCTGTCCGAGGGCGGCGCCACGGGCGCGGCGCGCACCACGCGCCACAGCCTCGGCGCCGCGATCGTCATGATCACCGCGAGCGAGGAGACCTCCGCGACGCCCGCCCCGGCCAGCCCCAGCCGCGGCAGCAGCAGCAACGTCAGACCGAGCACCAGCACGCACAACAGGCCCTGCAGCCAGGCGAGTCCCGCGGTCCTGCTCTGCGCCCGCAGCACGGCGAAGTACGTCTCCATGACCACCCGCAGGGCCGCGCCCACGGCGAACCAGCGCAGCAGCGGTGTCGCCGCGTCCGCGTAGGCCGCGCCGAAGACATGAAGGACGTACGGCGCGAGCGCGAACAGCAGGACGCAGACCGGGATCATGATGCCGGCCATCCGGCGCAGCGCCGCCCGGGTGTTGGCGGCGAGCCGCGCCGGGTCGTGCGCGCTCTCCACCGTCAGCGAGGCGCCCATGTTGACGGCCAGCAGGTTGATGGTGCCGCCGATGGTGGCGGCGATGTAGAAGTACGCGTTGTCGGCGGAGCTGACCTGCGAGGCGATGACGACGGGCACGAGGGACACGACGGCGAGCGAGAACAGCGAACCGGTGGAGTCGCCGGCGACGAACCGGCCCATCTGCCGCAGCGTCGGCGGATCCGTCCTCCCGTCGGTCGCCTCGACGTGCCGGGGCACCAGCCGGCGGAAGACCAGCCGGCCCAGCGGGACCAGCGAGAACGCGATCGCGACGACCCAGGACACGAACACCCCGGTCGTCGTGAGCGCCGCCGCGAACGCGACCAGCAGCGCGAGCTTCACCAGCGAGAACACGGTGTTGCCCACCGGCACCCACAGCGCGCTGCGCAGCCCGGTCAGCACGCCGTCCTGCAAGGTGAGCAGCGCCCAGGCGACGACGGCCGCGACGAACCCCAGACCGTTGACCGGCCCGTGCAGGAAGCGGTACGAGGGGCCCCACGCGTCCAGGGTCAGCAGGAAGACCAGCGCGGCGCACGCCACCGCCAGCGCACTCCCCGCGTACGTACGGAAGATGAGCCGCCCCGTGCCGCGCCCGGCGACCGGGATGAAGCGGGCCAGGGCCCCGGTCAGCGTCACGGCCATGAGCCCCGCGAGGAACTTCATCGCCGCGATCGCGGCCGAGCCCTGACCGACCGCGTCCGCCGTGTAGTAGTGCGCGGCGGCCAGCCAGAAGCCGACGCCGAGCACGCCCGAGATGCCGGTGTTCAGCATCAGCGCATAGGCGTTGCGGAGCAGTTGGTCACCGTCCCCTGACCCCGTGCCGCCCGATGTGCCCTTCCTGCTCCTGCCCCAGCCGGGCAGCCTGAGTCTGCGGCGGGGCGGCGACGGGGGCTCGGCGGTGGCGGCCGGTCCGGCCTCGGTGGTGGTCGTCGTCGCGTCAGACACGGATACGGGCCGCCTTCCGGCGGGCCTGTCGGGCTCTGCGGACCACGGCGTACCCCTTCGTGAGGGCATGGTCCGTGGCGAAGGTGCGGCCGATCGCGCGGCCCTCGACGAGCCGCTCGAACTCGGCCGCGCCGGTGGAGCGGCGCACGGTGACGCGCCGCAGGGCGTACGGGCCCTGCCGGCGCCTGGCCAGTCCGTTGCCGACGGCGAGCGACTGGGCGAAGCCGGCCGCGCGCACGGCCCCGCGCACCCGCCGGTCGGAGTGACCGTACGGGTACGCGAAGGAGACGGGCGCGACGCCCAGCTCGTCCGTCACGATCTCCCGGCAGATCCGCAGCTCGAACTCCAGGTCGTCGTCCGGGATCTGATCGAGCTGGGGATGCGTATGACTGTGCCCGCCGATCTCCACGCCCTGCCCGGCGAGCGCCCGCACCTGGTCCCAGTCGAGCATCGTGTCGAGCCCGCCGCCGATGTCGTGCGCACCCCGCAGCCACCCCGTCGAGACGAACAGGGTGGCGGCGAAGCCGTGCCGGGCGAGGACCGGCAGGGCGTGCCGGTGCACGCCCTCGTAGCCGTCGTCGAAGGTGATCAGCACGGGCCGGTCGGGCAGCGCCCGGCCGGCGCGCCAGATCGCGGCGAGCTCTGCGGTGGTCAGCACGGTGCACCGGTGATCGGCGAGCACCTCCATCTGCTCCGCGAACCGGCTGGGGGAGACCGAGAGGCCGCGCGTCCTCGCGCTCGGCTCCCGGGCGACCGAGTGGTACATCAGGATCGGGACGGGCGCCCCGTCCGCCGTCCGTGCCCGCTCGCTCATGCCGCCTCCCCCCAAGCGTCGTCCCCGTCGTCCCCGTCGTCCCGGTCGCCCCGGCCGGTCGCCACGACGGTGAACGGCGCGGCACTCCCGCCCCGCGCCCGCAGGCTCCCGAGAACGTATCCGCCGGCCGCCGCCGCCATCCCGGCCACGATGGCTCCGGCCCGTCTCGCCCCACCGGCCCGGCCGAGCGCGATGTCGCGCACCCCGCGCGCCACTCCGGCCGGGAGGACCCGGCTCGCGTAGGCGCGCTCGCTCTCAAGTCCTTTGCCGACGCCGACACTTCGTGCGACCAGCGCCTTCGACAGGCCTTCGGCGTAGGTGCGGGTGCGGAAGTAGGCGAACCGTTCCCGCGCGGCCGGTACCCGGTGGTGGATCACCGCGCGGTCGTCGAGGAGCAGCACCGCGTCCGGCCGCGCGCGGGACAGCCGGATGCACAGCTCCGTCTCCTCGCAGCCCAGCGGCCGCTTGTCGCCGTCGCGGCCGATGCCGGTGGCGAACCCGCCCACCGCGTCGAAGGCGGTGCGCCGGAACGAGGCGTTGCCGCCCAGCACGTTGCGCACCTGGGCCCGGCCGTGCGGCAGCCCCTTGTACGCACAGCCCACCACCCAGTCGAACTCCTCGGGGAACCACACGGGCCTTCGCCCCGACGCCCAGATCGGCTCGGTGCGCCCGCCGACGGCCAGCACCCTCGGATCGGCGTACCCCTCGGCGAACCAGTGCAGCCAGTCCCGCTCCGCGACCGCGTCGTCGTCGAGGAACGCGACGATCTCCCCGTACGAGGCGGCGATCCCGGTGTTCCGCCCGGCGGACAGGCCGCGCGGTCCCTGGTTGGCGAGGACCCTGAGCTCGGTCGCCTCCTTGTACTCGCGGGTGAGGCGGTCGAGCAGCGCCGGGTTGTGGTCGACGACGAGCAGCGTCTCCAGGGCGGGCCGGGACTGCGCGCGCACCGAGTCGACGGCGGCGAGGATGTCGCTCCAGCGGTCCTCGGTGTAGACGCAGATGACGACCGAGGCCGACGGCCCCGTGCTCCGGGGCGCCGTCACGCCCCTTCTCCCCGCGCGAGCGCCGGCTTCGCGGCGGCGGTCCCGACCCGCAGGGCGCGCCGGTTCGACCGCTCCTTGAGGATCACCTTCAGCACCCGGAGCCCGTCCCGCACGGCACGCAGATTGCTCGCTCCGTGGATGCGCAGGTACTCGTGGCTGGGGATCTCCTGGACCTTCAGGCCCGCCTTGACGACCCGGATGTTCATCAGGGTCTCCACCTCGAAGCCGGTGCAGTCGAGGTCGATCTCGTCGAGGCAGTGCCGCCAGAACGCGTTGTAGCCGTAGCAGAGGTCGGTGTAGCGGGCGCCGAACTTGGCGTTCACGGCCGTGCACAGCGCCCAGTTGCCCAGCTTGCGCACGGGCGTCATGTCGTCCGTGCCCCCGCCGTTGGCGAACCGGGAGCCCTTGGCGAAGTCGGCGCCCGACACCAGCGCCGACACATAACTGACGATCTCCTGTCCGTCCGCCGAGCCGTCCGCGTCGACCATCACGATGATGTCGCCCGAGCAGGCCTGGAAACCGGTGATCAGGGCGTCCCCCTTGCCCTTGCCGCGCTGCGGCACCACCACCACGTCCGGCCGCAGCACCCGGGCCACCTGCACGGTGTCGTCGGTGGAGTCGCCGTCCACGAGGACGACCTCGTGGATCCACTCCGGCAGTGTCCGGAAGACGTAGGGCAGGTTCTCCGCCTCGTTCATGGCGGGAATGACCACGCTCACCCGTGGTGCGATGGCCAGGTGGGTGGAGATCGCCCGGTACCGGGCGGGTAAGTCGGCCGGCGTGGTCCCGTCGTCCGGTGCGGCCGGGCGCACCACGGAACTGCTCATGAGTCTGGTCCCTCTCGTCCGGTGGACCGCCCACCCCTCGGGCGGTCCGGCTGTGTGTCCGGTTCGAAAGGGGGGTTCTCACTTACGGCCAGGCCGGAACGGCTCTCCGTACGGGCCGGGTGAGCTGGCAATAGACACCGGTCGAACGGACCGGTCGCGCGGCACGCGACTCGACGACCCACCACGCAGGAACAAGCGAATCACCGAGCACGGCACCCCCCTACCGCGCCCCGCGCCGGGTCCGTGGCGATCCTGAGCCCTCCCCTGGACCGCCGTACGTGATGGACCGATGCGGGTAGATGTAAGACGGTATTGATGATTGAGACCGTATGGCAAGGCCTGAAATGAGAAACCATGTTTTTGTCGTTCTGTCCTTAATTTCAACTAACGCCCCACTAGCGGAGTTTGTGTCTCCCTTTGCGGAGGGCGAGCTGAAGCAGGAACGCGGCCGCGGTGAGTGCGCCCACCGCGACGACTCCGCCGTCGGCCGACCAGTGGTGCGTGGCGAGCATGGTCTGGGCGACCAGGACCACGACGCAGACCGCGCCGGCGCCCGAGACGAGGAACCGCGCCCCCGGGTCGAGGCCGCGCAGGGCCGCGGCGAACGCGGAGCCGGGCGCGGCCAGCAGGAAGAAGAGAGTGAGCGGTCCGCGCAGTGGTGAGCCGGCGTGGGTGAGCGCGAGCACCAGCCCCGCGCCCGCCGCGACCGCGCCCGCCCCCAGGAGCAGGTGCGGTCCGTCGCCGGTTGATGGCGGCTTGAACTTTATGGTCCGCATGGGCGACTTGCCCCCCGAAGCGCCGGATGCCGGACCTCAATGTCGCGCAGCGGCGGGGCGGCGTCAAGACGCGTCCTGGGGCGGCGGGGTCATGGAAAATTCCCCGGAGGCGACGGGCGCCTCCGGGGAACCGTTTCGTCCCACCGGCGGATCGACGGCGGCTGTCAGTACCGCCTGGTGAGTCCCCGGGTCGTTACGGGACGATCTTCAGCAGCTTGTTCGGCGAGCCGCTGCCGGGGCTGGTGACGACCCCGGACGTGGCCCCGTTGACCAGCGCCGAGGCGACCTGGGCGGGCGTGGCGGAGGTGTGGCCCGCCAGATAGACCGCGGCCGCGCCCGCGACGTGCGGCGTGGCCATCGAGGTGCCGGAGATGGTGTTGGTCGCGGTGTCGCTGGTGTTCCAGCCCGCCGTGATCGACACGCCGGGTGCGAACAGGTCCAGTACGGAACCGTAGTTGGACCAGCTGGCCTTCGCGTCGGTGTTGCTCGTGGCGCCGACGGTGATGGCCTGGGTGACCCGGGCGGGGGACGAGGTGGAGGCGTTCGCACCGGAGTTGCCGGCCGCGACCGCGTACGTGACGCCGCTGGAGATGGAGTTGCGCACCGCCGTGTCCAGCGCGGTGCTGGTGCCGCCGCCGAGCGACAGGTTGGCGACCGACGGGCCGCTGTGGTGGGTGGTGACCCAGTCGATGCCGGCGATGACGCCCGCGGTCGTGCCCGATCCGTTGTTGTCGAGCACGCGCACCGCCACGATCTTCGCCTTCTTGGCGACGCCGTAGGTGGTGCCCGCGATGGTGGTGGCCACATGGGTGCCGTGGCCGTTGCCGTCCTGCGCGACGCTGTCGTTGTCGACGGCGTCGTAGCCGTTCGAGGCGCGGCCGCTGATCTGGGAGTGGGTGATCCGCACGCCGGTGTCGATGACGTACGCCGTCACGCCGCCGCCCGCCGAGTCCGGGTAGGTGTACGTGCCGGAGAGCGGCAGGGCCGACTGGTCGATGCGGTCCAGACCCCAGGGCGCGCTGGTCTGGGTGGCGTCCACGTGCACCCGCTGGTTCTGCTCGACGGACGCCACCGCCGGATCGGCCGCGAGTTTCGCGGCCTGGGTGGCCGAAAGTCCCTTCACCGCATAGCCGTTGAGCGCGCCGCGGTACGTCTTCTGCACCGCGCCGCCGTGCTCGGATATCAGGCTCCTGCCGTCCGCGGACGCGGCCGTGAGGCCCGCCGGGCTCTGTGCGGGCTTCTTGAGCGTGACGATGTAGCTGCCGTCGACGGCCTCGGCCGAGCCTGCCGCGAGGACCGTGCCGGTGGCCGGGGTGGCGGCCTGGGCGGGCAGTGCGGTGAGCGAGCCGAGCAGGCCGACGGCCGCCGCGGTCGAGGCGGCCGCGGTCACCAGTGCTTTGGAGAGTGCCATTACGAGGGAGTCCTCCTCATGGGCGACGCGTGCCGAAGCAGGGCGCGCGTCAGTGGGGGGTGTGCGCTGGGTGGCGCACACGGGCCGTCGGGATCGGGGTACTCCGTCCGGGCCCGCTCAGCAGACTGGGGCCGTCTACGGGCGTAGCTCAAGGAATCTGAGGGTATGTCACAACCCTGACATGTACCTGCAATTGAACGGCCGGTGAATGTCCGTCAGGGGTACTTCCCGGTAACTCTGTGGCGTGCTACCACAGATGTGGCAGAAATCCTGCTAAGGGAGGTTCCATGAGACGTTTCCGACTTACGGCATTCATGACGTCGTTCCTCTTCGCGGCCGGCGTCGCCCTCACCGGGGCGACGGACGCGCAGGCCGCCGCCACCGGCTATGTGGCGCTCGGCGACTCCTACTCCTCGGGAGTCGGCTCCGGCAGCTACACCAGCGAGAGCGGCGACTGCAAGCGCTCCACCAAGGCCTATCCGGCCCTGTGGGCGGCCGCCCACTCACCCTCCAGCTTCAACTTCACCGCGTGCTCGGGTGCCCGTACGGGTGATGTCATCTCCGGCCAGCTCGCCCCGCTCGGCACCGGCACCGGCCTGGTCTCCCTCAGCATCGGCGGCAACGACGCGGGCTTCGCCGACGTCATGACCACCTGTGTGCTCCAGTCCGAGGCGACGTGCCTGAACCGCATCAACACGGCTCGTGCGTACGTCACGTCGACGCTGCCCGGCAACCTCGACAAGGTCTACGACGCGATCCGCGCCAAGGCCCCGGCCGCCCATGTCGTGGTCATCGGCTACCCCCGCTTCTACAAGCTCGGCGGCAGCTGTATCGCGGGCCTGTCCGAGAACGAGCGGACCGCCATCAACAGCGCCTCCGACCTGCTCAACACCACCATCGCCAAGCGCGTGGCCGACCACGGCTTCACCTTCGGCGACGTGCGGACGGCGTTCTCCGGGCACGAGATCTGCTCCGGCAACTCCTGGCTGCACAGCGTCAACTGGACCAACATCGGCGAGTCGTACCACCCGACGGCCGCCGGACAGTCCGGCGGCTATCTGCCCGTGTTCACGTCCAACGCGTGAGCCGAACCCGGTGAGCGGCGCCTCACGGCGAGGGTGAAGCGGTGGTGGCTCCCGTGGAGGGGGTCACCACCTCGCACGTCACCGCGTAGGCCACGTAGTTGGAGCTCGCCGCGACCGGGCTGCGCACCTCCACACCGATCTCGTTGTGCAGCGTGGCGCCGGTCTCGTACTGCGTCTCCGTGGTGCTCACCGTACGGCTCTTCGCGCCGCCCGAGCCGAAGTCCAGGGTCTTCCAGCCCGGGTCCGACGGCCGGCCGCTCCTCGTCACCCACCGGTACTCGACCGTGGCCGGGGTGCGCCCCACTGTGATCGTCGCCGTGAAGGCCGGAGCCGCGGCACCCGGCGGCGGGCAGGCCCCCGAGTAGCTGCCGCGGACCGCCGAGACGCTGACCCGCACCGACTGGGCGGGCGTCGTCGTGTGACCGCCGCTCCCGCTCCCGTGGCCGGACGACGCGCTGCCGCCGTAGGACTTCGACGCGCTCGCACTCGTACTCGCGCTCGGACTTGCGCCGCCCGTCGTGCCCGCGCTGTTGCCGCCGGTCGACGAACTCCCGCCGTCACCACCGTCACCGCCGTCCCGGTGGAGCAGTGTGTACGTCACTCCGCCGAGCGCCAGCAGCAGGATCACGAGGCCGGCCATCAGGGCGAGCGAGGTGCGGCGGGCGTCGCGTCCGCCGGTGTCCGCCGGGACCGCCGAGGTGGTGCCCGCCGAGGGCGAGGAGGACAGGGCGGGCGCGGGCAGGGGCAGCGGCGGGGTGGGCGCCGACGTCACCGTCGGCATCGACGACATCGGCGTCGCCCGCACCGGATCCGCGCGCAGCGTGCCGCCCGCGCCGACGATCCGCAGATCGTGCTCGGCCCGCTCCGCGCCGGTCCGCTCGGCCGGATCCTTGCGCAGCAGGCCCTCGATGACGGGCGCCAGCGGGCCCGCGCGGCGCGGCGCCGGCAGCTCCTCGTCGACGACGGCACGCAGCGTGCTCAGCGGGGTGTCCTGCCGGAACGGCGAGTGACCCTCCACCGCCGCGTACAGCAGCACGCCCAGCGACCACAGGTCCGACTCGGGCCCCGGCGTCCGCCCCAACGCCCGCTCCGGGGCGAGGAATTCGGGCGAGCCGATCACCTCGCCGGTCATGGTGAGCGCCTGCGTCCCCTCCACCATGGCGATCCCGAAGTCGGTGAGGACGATCCGGCCGTCGTTCGACAGCAGCACGTTCCCCGGCTTCACGTCGCGGTGCAGCACCCCGGCCCCGTGCGCGGCGCGCAGCGCGGCGAGGACCTCCGCGCCGATGTGCGCCGCGCGCTGCGGGGGCATCGGACCTTCGGCGTCGAGCTGGTCGGCGAGCGAGACGCCGCGCACCAACTCCATGACGATCCACGGGCGTTCGTCGTCCGTCGCCACGTCGTACAGCGTGATCACGTTGCGGTGCGAGATCCGTGCGGCGGCCCAGGCCTCCCGTTCGAGCCGCTGGTACATCCGGTGCCGGTCCGCCGTCGGCAGACCCGCGGGGGCCCGCACCTCCTTCACGGCCACCTCGCGCCCGAGCACGTCGTCATGGGCCCGCCACACGGTGCCCATGCCGCCCTCGCCGATCGGGTCGCGCAGCCGGTACCGGCCCGCCACGACCCGCCCGCTGCTTCCGCCACTCCCCGGCCCTGTGTTCACGGGCGCCGCCCCCACTCGCCACGACAACACGACAAGTCAGAACAAAACTAGCTCAGCCGGGGGCCGATGCGGCCCCCTCGGGCACCGATCCGGACCCGGAGGCCGACTCGAACTCGGGACCGGTTCGGCGTGCGGCGGGCCGGGGGCACGTGAGATCGCCCACGTTCGCGCCGCGCCGGGCGTCCGGGTCGCCGGGGGCGGGAGACGCTCCGGCGTCGCCCCCGCGTTCCTCGGGAGTACTGTCCGACAATGGCTCCGACACGCCGTGGCCCGCCTCCGGCTTGACCTCGGGCGCATCCTCACTGTCGGTCACGGCCGCATCGGGCGGCGCCCCGAACCGCCCTTCTGGCGCCCCGCTTGTCCAACTCGCCCTGAATTCAGTTGGATTCGGAGAGTAACCGGCAAGGGGGCGTCAACCTCCTTACGGGGGAGGTGAATCCTGCGACCGGGATACACGAGTGTCGCGATGGGGCGATAGGGTTAACCTGCCCGGGCTGAGTGCCCTCGTACGGGTGGGGAGTGACATGGAACAGATAACAGTGCGCAGCAGGCCTCGCGTGCCTGCGATCACCTGCGGGAGCAGCGCGACCAGTTCGCGGCTCGACCGCCATCTCTCGGTGCTCGGCGGCCCCGCCGTCCCGCAGCGCGAGACGGCCGAGGCGACGACGCTGATGCGGGAGCTGACCGCGCGTGACGCCGCGCACGACGAGCGCAGCACGAGCCGTGCGCGGGTGCGGCGGGTCTCGCTCTTCGCACCACTGCGGCGACTGCGCCGCTCGCTGTTCGGCGGCCACTAGGCGGCCGCCCGTCCAGCAAGGGCCCCGGGCCCGTGTCCGACCCCCGCGCCGTCCGGCGTACCGCTGCGCATTTCCGCGACCGTCATCCCCACGGCATGCGGCGGGCGCCCCGGCGGGGGAGTCGGGTGCGGGCCCGGGGCTTCTTCCGTTCCCCGTGCGCCGCGCGGCGTGCCGGAGGGGCTCTCCTGGCGGGAGCGCTCACCGACCGCCGTGCGTGTACCGGCGGACGGCGAGCGGCACGCACAGGGCCAGCAGGACCGCGCACCAGGCCAGTGACCCGGCCACCGGATGCGTCACCGGCCAGGCGGCGCCGTGCGGGACCGGGGCGTTGCCGAACAGGGCGCGGGTGGCCGTCGACACGGCGCTGATCGAGTTCCATTCGGCGAGGGTGCGGACCCAGCCCGGCATCCCGGCGGTCGGGATGTAGGCGTTCGACAGCAGCGGCAGCATGAACGTCGCGCCGCCCAGCTGCCCCGCCGCCTCCTCGCTGCGGGAGACGAGCCCGAGCAGGATGCCCACCCAGGTCGCCGCGAACCGGAACAGCAGCAGCAGGCCGAACCCGGCGCAGGCGTCCGCGGCCCCGCCCTCGATCCGCCAGCCCATGGCGAGGCCCACCAGGACGAGGGGGACGAGCCCGGCGGCCGTCGTCACCAGATCCGCCGCGGCCTGCCCGAGCGGCACCGCCGCCCGGCTCATCGGCAGGGTGCGGAAGCGGTCCATCACCCCGCGGTGCGCGTCCTGGGCCGCGGTGAACATCCCGGTCATGATGCCGTTCGCCGCCGTCGCCACCAGCATGCCGGGCACCAGGAACGCCCGGTACTCGGCGCCCGGCAGGGCGAGCGCGCTGCCGAAGACGTACCCGAAGAACAGCAGGAACACGATCGGCATCGTCTGCGTCATGACGAGGATCGCCGGGGCGTGCCGGACGCGCTGGAGGTGCCGTCCGAGCATCGCCGTGCCGTCGTACAGGAGCGCGGAACTCATGCGGCGACCTCCTCGGTCACGGACGTGCGGGTGGTGGTGAGGCGCAGGAACACCTCGTCGAGGGTGGGCGGACGCAGCGTCGCGTCCAGCAGCGGCACGCGGGCGGCGTCGAGTTCGCGCACGACGCGGGGCAGGGTGACGGCCGGATCGAGGACGACGGCGCCCACGGTCCGCCGCTCCCGGTTCATGTCGGGCCGCGCGCCCGTGAGGTGGTCGAGGACCCCGGCCGCCGCGAGCAGCGCCGCCTCGCCCGCGCCGTCCGCCAGCACCACCTGGGCGTAGTGCCCGATCTGCGCCTTCAGTTCGGCGGGCGTGCCGCTGTGGGCGGCGCGGCCCTCGTCGATGAGCACGATGTCGTCGGCGAGCCGGTCGGCCTCGTCCAGGTACTGCGTGGTCAGCAGGACCGTCGTGCCCTCGCGGGCCAGCTCGCGGACCGTGTCCCAGACGGCGCCCCTGCTGTGCGGGTCCAGTCCGGTCGTCGGCTCGTCGAGGAACAGCACGGCGGGCCGGGTGAGCAGGCTCGCGGCCAGGTCCAGCCGGCGGCGCATCCCGCCCGAGTACGTACGGACCGGCCGCGCGGCTGCGTCGGTGAGTCCGAACCGCTCGATCAGTTCGTCGGCGCGCGAGCGCGGCGCGCGCAGCAGGCGGGCGAACAGACGCAGGTTCTCCCGCCCGGTGAGGTCGCCGTCGACCGACGCGTACTGCCCCGTGACGCCGATCCGGCGCCGGACCGCGTGCGCGTCGGCGGTGACGTCGTGGCCCGCGACGCGCGCGGTGCCCGCGTCCGGCCGCAGCAGGGTCGTCAACAGCCGGACGGCCGTCGTCTTGCCCGCTCCGTTCGGCCCCAGCAGGCCGCAGACCGTGCCCTCCCGCACGGCGAGATCGAGACCGCGGACGGCGTGCACGGCCTTCTCTCCCGAACCGAAGCGCTTCTCCAGACCTTCACTAAGTACAGCGTACGTAGAAGTCATGGCGCCACCGTAGCGCACTACGTACGCCGTACGTAACTAGGATGGTGCGCGAGGTGATGATCCATGGCGGGCCGACCGGCCGTACCCGAAGTGATCTGGGCGCGCCCCGAGCGCGCCGGACGGGGCCCACGGCCCGCGCACAGCCGGGCCGACATCGCGGCCGCCGCCGTGCGCGTCGCCGACGCGGAGGGCATCGACGCGGTGTCCATGCGGCGGGTCGCCGGTGAGCTCGGCATGGGCACGATGTCGCTGTACAACTACGTGCCGCGCAAGGAGGACCTGTACGAGCTGATGGTCGACGCCGTCAGCGCCGAGTACGCGTACCCCGAGCCGAGCGGCGACTGGCGCGCCGACGTCCTCGGGCTCGCCCGGCAGGCACGGGCCCTGATGCACCGGCACCCCTGGATGCCGCGCCTGATGTCCCCGGTCTACGGGTTCAGCCCGAACGCGCTGCGGTACCTGGAGTACTGCCTCTCCTGCCTGGACCCGCTGGAGCTGCCCTACGGCACGAAGATGGAGCTGATCGCGTCGGTGACGAGCGTGGTGACGACGTACGTCGCCAACGAGATCGCCACCGCCGAGCGGACGCGGTCGCTGCCGTGGAGCGAGGAGCAGGAGAACGCGGTGCGGATCGCCTATCTCGGGGGGCAGGTGGCGTCCGGGAAGTATCCGCGGCTCGCCGCCGCGTTCACCGAGGACTCCGGGCCCATCGATCTGGAGGCCGTGTTCGAGCGGGCGCTACGCAGGACCTTGGCGGGGTTCACCGAACCGTCCGCCACGTGACCTCCCCTACAGGATCGCGAACTGGCCGCCCGGGCCCTCCTCCTGGTGGTCCAGGACCGAGGCCGGGCGGCGGGAGCCGGCGGGCGGCGGGAGGACGCGGGCCCGGGCCAGTTCGGCCGGGGTGATCCGCTCGCCGATCTCCGCCGTCAGTTCGTCGCGCTGCGGGCCCAGTTCCGCCAGCAGCGCGAGGACGGTGATCAGCTCCAGGAGTTCCGACGTCCAGGGCTGCGGCCAGGACTTCGGGCGGACCGCCGCCAGGGTGCCCGGCTCCGCCGGGGCCGTCCGGCGGGCGAACCACTGCTCCAGGACGCGCACCCCGCTCACCTGGAAGTCCCAGGACGCCGCGGGGACGGGGGAGATGCGGCCGTCGCCGACGAGGAGGGTCTCCTCCGCGCGGTCGTAGACGAGTTCGGCGGGCCGGTCGGGCAGCGGCGCGCGCACGTACGGGCGTCTGCCGCCGGGCAGCTTGGGGCGCTCGGCGCCCGTGCCGCGGCGCTCCAGCCACAGGATCCGGCGGCCGAGGCCGACCCCGCGCCGCCAGACGTCGGGGTCCACGGGCAGCGGCACCCGGCAGCTCCGGTCGGCAGCGCGTTCGGCCACGGCCAGGATCCAGGCGAACAGGTCGGCGGCGGTGACCTCGTGGTCGTACGTGCCGGACAGGTGCTGGAGCAGGCCCGGCGCGATGTTCGGCTCCGCCGCGCCCGGGCGGCGGTAGAGGGGGCGGATCCGGCCGGGGCGGCCCGCGGGGGAGCGGCCCTCGGGCAGCACGGCGCAGGCCAGCACGGCGGGACCGCCCGCGTCGGGCACGTGCCCCTGCTCCACCAGGTACAGCTGCCGCTCGTCCGCGACCCGCCACAACTCGGGCCGAGCCGCGTCGATCAGGCGCTGGTCGGGGATCAGCCACTGCTCGTCGAACGGGCCGTGCAGCACGCGGACCGGCTCCGGGCACGGACCCGAGGCGTGCGCGAGCGGCTCGGTGCCCGTGCGGATCCCGGGGAGCTGGGCGGCCGCGGTGTGCAGCGTGCGGCTGCGCGTCGCCTCCAGGAGTGTCTCGCGGCGGGCGGGGTCACTGCCGACGAACGTGTCCCAACGCGCCTTCAGGGACGCGGCGTCCGGCGCCACGGGCCAGCCGCGGCCCAGGCGCAGCGGCGCCACGGACCACGGCATCAGGTCCGGGAGCGCGGGCGCGTCGGCGGCGTCGACGTCGGTGAGCCGGTCGTTCGTCACGCCCGGCATGGTACGTCCCCCCGGCCGCCCATCAGTCGGCGTCCAGCGTCACCGAGAACGAGAAGCGGTCCCCGCGGTAATGGATCACCGCCACGTCCAGGACCCGGTTCTCCTCGTCGTACGTGATGCCCGTGTAGTGCAGGATCGGGCTGAGCAGCGGTACTTCGAGCAGCCGGGCCGTCTCCGGGTCCGCCAGGCGGGCCTCCACCGAGTCCGTGACCCGGGTGATGCGCACCCCCACGACGTCCCGCAGCACCTTCGTCATCGGCCAGCGCTCCAGATCCGCGACGTCGACCCGCTCGGCGAGTTCGGACCGGACGTAGTTGCGGGCGTGGTTGGTCGGCTCGCCGGTCTTCTCGTCGCTGCGCAGGCGGTGGTACGTCGCCACGTGGTCCGCGCCCGGGAAGTGGTCGGCCAGCGCCGCGGGTACCGGGACGGTGCCGTGGTCGAGGAGTTCGGCCGTCATGCCGGACTGCTGCGCCACGATCGCGTCCACCGAACCGAGCAGCCGTACCGGGGCGCCCCGCCGGGCCGCCGGCTCGATGAACGTGCCGCGGCGCCGGTGCCGGGTGATCAGCCCCTCGTCCTCCAGCTCCTTCAGGGCCTGCCGCATGGTCAGCACGGAGACGCCGTAGTGGCCCGCCAGTTGCTCCTCGGTGGGCAGTCGCAACGGGTCCTGGGGGGAGCGGCCCAGTATGGAGGCGCGCAGGGACTGCGACACCTGATACCAGAGCGGCAGCTTGCGGTTCAGGACGATCGAGTCCGGGGCGAATGACGTCACGGGCTTATCCGTATCGGTCGGGGACGGGATGTGCAATGCGGTCCGGGCGCGGGTGCCTCTCCGCCCGCGACCAGCCCCCACGCACCCGCGGACGAAGAACCGTGCACCCTAACCCCGGAAGTGTCGTTCCAAGCCGCGCCATACATCGTCATAGGCCCGCTGCAAGTGCCCCGCGCCGGCGGCCTGCGCCGTGGCCGTCACGGGCCACCGCGTCTCGAACATGAACGCCAGCCCGTCGTCGACCCGTTGCGGCACCAGCTCGGCGGCGCTGGCCTTGTCGAACGTCTCCCGGTCGGGCCCGTGGGCCGACATCATGTTGTGCAGCGACCCGCCCCCCGGCAGGAAGCCGGAGGCCTTCGCGTCGTAGGCCCCCTCGATCAGGCCCATGTACTCGCTCATCACGTTCCGGTGGAAGTACGGCGGCCGGAACGTGTCCTCGCCCACCAGCCACCGCGGCGCGAAGACGACGAAGTCGACCCCGGCGAGCCCCGGGGTGTCCGACGGCGAGGTCAGGACCGTGAAGATCGACGGGTCGGGATGGTCGTACGAGATCGAGCCGATGACGTTGAAACGGCGCAGGTCGTACACGTACGGGACGTGATTGCCGTGCCAGGCGACGACGTCCAGCGGGGAGTGGTCGTAGGTCGCGGTCCACAGGTTGCCGCAGAACTTGTTCACCACCTCGACCGGCCCCTCGACGTCCTCGTACGCGGCGACCGGAGCCCTGAAGTCCCGTGCGTTCGCCAGCCCGTTGGCGCCGATCGGGCCCAGGTCGGGGAGCTGGAAGGGCGCCCCGTAGTTCTCGCACACGTAACCGCGCGCGCTGCCGTCGAGCAGCTCCACCCGGAAGCGCACCCCGCGCGGGATCAGCGCGACCTCGCCGGGACCGGCGGCGAGCAGCCCGAACTCGGTGCGCAGCAGCAGACCGCCGCGCTCGGGCACGATCAGGAGTTCGCCGTCCGCGTCGCTGAACACCCGGTCCGTCATCGAGGAGTCGGCGGCGTACAGGTGCACGGCCATGCCGGTGCGCTGCGTCGCGTCCCCGTTGCCGCCCAGCGTCCACAGGCCCGCCAGCCAGTCGGTGCCGGGGGCGGGGTCGGGCAGCGGGTTCCAGCGGCGGCGGTTGGGGTCGGGGACCGACTCGGTGAAGGGGGCCGTGCGCACCGTGCCGTTGTCCGTGCGCGTGAACTCGGGGTGCGCCGCCGAGGGACGGATCCGGTACAGCCACGAGCGCCGGTTGTGCGCGCGGGGCTCGGTGAACGCACTGCCGCTCAGCTGCTCCGCGTAGAGACCGAGCGGGGCGCGCTGCGGTGCGTTGCGCCCCTGCGGCAGGGCGCCCGGCGCCGCTTCCGAGGCGTGTTCGTTGCCGAAGCCCGTCAGGTAGGCCAGGGCCTCGGCCGTCGTGCGTGGGTCCCCGCTCATCGTTGCTCCCTCGCCCCTCATCCAGCATTCCTATGCTCAACCGTAGGATTCGCGATCCGGACACGCAAGACGCCGTCCGGCCGGATTCGATCTCCCCCTGCGGGCCTCCTCCCCGAGACGGATCCGAAAACGTGAACGGTCGCCTACTGTCCGAGCATGCCCAGGACGACCCCGGCCCGCGCCCTCGCCGCCACCCTCCTCGCCTGCGCCCTCGTGACGGGCCTCGCCGGGTGCGGTGACGACGACGACGGCCCGCGCCAGGTCGGCAAGGTGCTCGACACGGCCGACACCGACGGCCGCCGCTACCGTCAGGTCCCCGCCGACGACGCCCCCGAGGTCGGCCTGATCGTGCAGCCCGACCCGCGGCCCGACGGCGGCTGGGACGTCAGGGTCCGGATGCGCAACTTCCGGTTCAGCCCCGAGGACGCCGCGACCCGCGCCGTGCGGGGCCGCGGCTACGCCCAGCTCTACCTGGACGGCAGCCGTCTGTCCCTGCTGCGCGCCGTCGACTACCGGCTGCCCGGCACCCGCGTCAGCCGCGGCACCCACAAGGTCACCGTCCGGCTCTACGCCGACGACGGCACCGTCTGGGCGGTCGAGGGCGAACCCGTCGAGGCCACCGCCGACCTCACCGCGTCCGGCGCGGAGACGGCATCCCCATCTCCGTGAGTCGGCCGTAGGGTGACCGGCATGCCTCATCCGACCCCCTTGCGCCGTACGCCCGTTCAGCAGCGCAGCGCCGAGCGGCTGAGCCGGATCCTCGACGCCTGCGCCGATCTCCTCGACGAGGTCGGCTACGAGCAGTTGAGCACGCGGGCCGTCGCGGGCGCCGCCGAGGTCCCCATCGGCTCGGTCTACCGTTTCTTCACCAACAAGCGCGCCATGGTCGACGCCCTGGCCCAGCGCAACCTGGAGCGCTACGCGGAGCGCGTCGCCGGGCGGCTCGGCACCATCCCGGCGGACGACTGGCGCGCCGCGATGGACGCCATCCTCGACGAGTACCTCGCCATGAAGCGCACCGCACCCGGCTTCTCCCTGGTCGACTTCGGCACCCAGATCCCGGTCGGCGACCCCGACTCCGCCCCCAACCTGCGGGTCGCGGACACCCTCACCGACCTCCTCGCCCCGCACCTCGGCCGGACCGCCGACGACGCGCTCCGGCGGACGTTCCTGGTGGCGGTCGAGGCCGCCGACGCGCTGGTGCGGCTCGCGTTCCGGCTCGATCCGGCGGGCGACGCGCGCATCATCACCGAGACCAGAGAGCTGCTGCGCGCGTATCTGGCCCGGACCCTCGATTGAGGGCACCTGAGGCCGCCCACCGCAACGCAAAGCCGTGACCTGGAGTTTTGCGCTTATTGCTCACGTGTCAACGTCTTGTTAACGCTGACGGACGGGCCCTAGCGTCTCGCTGACCGCCGACCCCCGGGCGGTAGTTCAAGGGCGAACGACGTTAGGAACCCCCTTCATGCTGACGATCCTCGGATTCGTCATGATCGCCACCTTCCTGGTGCTGATCATGATGAAGAAGGTGTCGCCGATCGCGGCGCTCGTGCTCATCCCGGCGCTGTTCTGCGTCCTGGTGGGCAAGGGAGCCCACCTCGGTGACTACGTCATCGCCGGCATCGGCGACCTGGCCCCCACCGCCGCCATGCTGATGTTCGCGATCGTCTACTTCGGCGTGATGATCGACGTCGGTCTCTTCGACCCGATCGTGCGCGCCATCCTGAAGTTCGCGAAGGCCGACCCGGTCCGCATCGTCGTCGGCACCGCCGTGCTCGCCGCGATCGTCTCCCTGGACGGCGACGGCTCCACCACGTTCATGATCACTGTCTCGGCGATGTACCCGCTGTACAAGCGCCTGAAGATGAGCCTGGTCGTGATGACCGGCGTCGCGGCGACCGCCAACGGCGTCATGAACACCCTGCCCTGGGGCGGCCCGACCGCCCGCGCGGCGACGGCCCTCAAGCTCAACGCCACCGACATCTTCGTCCCGATGATCCCCGCGCTCGGCGTCGGCCTGCTCTTCGTCCTCGTCCTCGCGTACGTCCTGGGCCGCCGCGAGCGCAAGCGCCTCGGCCACCTCTCCCTCGACGCCCTCGACCGGGTCACCGAGACCGTGACTGAGACCGTGACCGAGACGGCCGACGAGAAGGTCCTCGTGGGCGCCGGTGCGGGCACGGGCACCGGCACCGGCGGCGGCGACCGCTCCGCCGGCGCCGCACCCTCGTTCCGGAACGAGGACGGCGAGACGTTCACCGGCCTCGACCCCCACCGCCCCACCCTGCGGCCGAAGCTCTACTGGTTCAACGCGCTGCTCACGGTCGTCCTGCTGACCGCCATGATCATGGAGCTGCTGCCGATCCCGGTCCTGTTCATCCTGGCGGCGGCGCTCGCCCTCACCGTCAACTACCCGCACATGCCCGACCAGAAGGCCCGCATCGGCGCCCACGCCGAGAACGTCCTCAACGTCTCCGGCATGGTCTTCGCCGCCGCCGTCTTCACCGGCGTCCTCCAGGGCACCGGCATGGTCGACCACATGGCGAAGTGGGTCGTCGGCGGCATCCCCGACTGGATGGGCCCGCACATGGCCCTGGTCACCGGCGTCCTCTCCATCCCCTTCACCTACTTCATGTCGAACGACGGCTTCTACTTCGGCATCGTGCCGGTCCTCGCCGAGGCCGGGAACGCGCACGGCGTCTCCACCCTGGAGATCGCCCGCGCCTCCCTCGTCGGCCAGCCGCTGCACATGTCCAGCCCGCTCGTCCCGGCCGTGTACGTGCTCGTCGGCATGGCGAAGGTCGAGTTCGGCGACCACACCAGGTTCACCGTGAAATGGGCCGCGCTGACCGCGCTCGTCGTCCTCGGCGCCGGTCTGCTCCTCGGGATCGTGTGACCGACGGATGAGCCGTACCTGGCTGCTGCGCCTCGTCATCGCCTTCAGCTTCGCGCAGGGGGCGGTGTCGATGGCGCGTCCCGCCGTCTCCTACCGGGCGCTCGCCCTCGGCGCCGACGAACGCGCCGTCGGCGTCATCGCGGGCGTCTACGCGCTGCTTCCGCTGTTCGCCGCCGTGCCGCTCGGCCGCCGCACCGACCACGGCCGCTGCGCCCCGCTGCTACCGGCCGGGGTGGTCCTCATCGCGGGCGGGTGTGCGCTCAGCGGCACCGCGAACTCCCTTGCCGGGATGGCCGCGTGGAGCGGTGTGATGGGCCTCGGCCACCTCTGCTTCGTCATCGGCGCCCAGTCGATCGTGGCCCGTCAGTCGGCCCCCGACGAACAGGACCGCAATTTCGGCCACTTCACGATCGGCGCCTCGCTCGGCCAGCTCGTCGGGCCGATCGCGGCGGGCGCGGTGATCGACGGCGCCGACATGGACGGCACCAGCGCGCTGGCCCTGCTGATCTCGGCGGCCGTCTGCGCGTTCGCCCTCACCTCCCTGTGGCGCATCGAGGCCCGCCGCACGGGGTCCGGCTCGCGTACGGGGACGAGCGCGCCCCGGGTGCCGGTGCACCGCATCCTGCGCACCCGGGGTGTTCCCGGCGGCATCTTCATCAGCCTCGCCGTGCTGTCGGCCACCGACATCCTCACGGCGTACCTGCCGGTGGTCGGCGAGCACCGGGGCATCGCGCCCGCCGTGGTCGGGGTGCTGCTGAGCCTGCGGGCGGGTGCCACCATCGCCTGCCGCCTGGTCATGACGCCGCTCATCGTCTGGCTGGGCCGCGCGCTGCTGATCACGTCGACGTGTCTGCTGGCGGCGCTGCTGTGCGCGGCGATCGCCCTTCCGGTGCCGGTCTGGGCGCTGGCGGTGATCCTGGTGCTGCTGGGGTTCTGCCTGGGCGTGGGCCAGCCGCTCTCCATGACGACGGTCGTCCAGGCCGCCCCGCCGGACGCCCGCTCCACGGCCCTGGCCCTCCGCCTGACCGGCAACCGGCTGGGCCAGGTGGCGGCGCCGGCCTCGGCCGGAGTCGTCGCGGGGGTGGCCGGCACGGCGGCGCCGTTCGTGATGCTGGGCGGCCTGCTCCTCGTCGCGGCCGGCCTTGGCCTGCGCGGGGGGACTCCGTCCCGTCTGCCGAGTCCCGTTCGGGGTGGGCCGCGGGTGCGTCGTGGCGGGTCGCGCAGTTCCCCGCGCCCCTGAAGGCCGCAGGCCTCAGCCCCCACCGGCCGTCAGCTGCTCGACGACCGACAACCCGGCCGGATACGGCAACCCCCGTGCCAGCTCGGCCACGCCGTCCAGTACGCCGCCCCCGGCGACGGCGAGCACGACACCGGCATCCACCTCGGCGAGCCGCTCCCCGCTCGCGCGAGCCCGCTCCACCTCGGCCCCGGCAATCCGACGGGCCGCCGCGGGCCGCCCGTCCAGCAGATGCGCCCACGCGGCGAGCACCGGCGCCTCGGCGTCCGACACCAGCGCGGGCACCCGGCCGGGCGCACCCTCCCGCAGCGCCAGTTCGGCACGGGCGCTGCGGACCTCGAAACGGGCCTGCCGGTCCATGCCCACGGCCCGCTCGGCCCGGTCGAGCAGCGGCACCGCCGCCCCCGTGCCACCGGTGCGCATCCGGACCCGGGCCAGCGCGGCCAGCGCATAGGGAAGCGACCACGTGGCATCGCCGTCGACCCCCGCGACGGCCGCCTCGGCCAGCTCCCGGGCGGCGTCGAGCTCCCCCAGAAGAAGCCGGAGTTCGGCCAGATTGGCCCGCTCGAAGGCGGCCGCCGTCGGATCCCCCGACTCCTCGGCGAGCCCCAGCGCCCGCAGCCCGGTGCCGACGGCGTCCCGCAGCCGCCCCTCGCGCCGCGCGTTCTCCCGCAGCACCGACAGCACGGCGCCGAGCAGCGCCGAGTCCCCGTACGACTCGGCCGGCGCGAGCGCCCGGTCGGCGGCGGCGCGGGCCTCCTGGAAGCGTCCGGCGAGCGCCAGATTGGTGGCCTGCCCCGCGTGGCAGCGGGCCTGCAGCCCCTGGCCGGTGAGGCCGGGCACCCGCAGCGCGGCGGTGAGGGCCTGCCGGGCGGCCTCGTACCCGTCCGCGTACCGGCCCTGCACACCGAGGGCGACCCCGAGGGCGAGGCCGTGGGTGGCGGCCGGTTCGGGTCCGGTCCCCGCGCCCGGCGGGTGGGCGTTCAGCACGTCGAGGCCCGCCTCCGGGGTCTCGGCCTTGACGAGGGTCTCGGCGAGCCGGGCCGCCGCGAGCACGGTGTCGTCGTGGTCGCCCCGCCGTACGAACTCGGCGAGCGCGAGCCGCAGGACGTCCGCCGCCTGCGCGAAGTGCCCCATGCGGCGCAGGACCTGGGCGTGGCCGAGGCGGGCGCGGGCGGCGTCCACGTCGAGCCGGGCGACCAGGTCGCGGTAGTAGCGGTCGGCGGTGTCGTTGGCGTAGACGGAGGCGGCCCGCTCGGCGGCCCGGCGCAGATACTCGGCCGCGCGGGGGTCGTCGGCGCGCGCGAAGTGCGAGGCGAGCGTGTCGACGGCGTCGGGGCGGCGGCGCAGCACGGTCTGCGCGAACGCGGCGTGGAGCCGGCGGCGGCGGACGACCGTGAGCTGTTCGTAGCAGGTGAGCCGGACCAGCGGATGCCGGAAGGCGAGTCCCGCCTCGGCCCGTCCCGCGACCACCACCTGCCGCTCCTCGACCACGGCGGCGCCGATGGCGTCCTCCAGCGCGGCCACCGCCTCCACGGGCGGCCGCAGCCCGTGCTCGGCGACGTCGAGCAGTTCGCTCAGCGCGACCTCGCCGCCCGCGACGGCGATCGCCTCCACCACCCGGCGGGTGTCCAGGCCGAGCCGCCCGAGCCGCTCGCCCACCAACTGCCGTACGCCGTCGGGCGCTTCGTCGCCGACCGGCCCGCGGGCGAGTTCGAGGGCGAAGAGCGGGTTGCCGAGGGAGAGTTCCCAGACCCGGTCGAGGCGCTCGGCCGGGGCGCCGGCGTCGCGGATCACGGCCAGGCAGGCGTCGCGGCCGAGCCGCGTGACGTCCTCGCGGGCGGCGAGCCCGGCCCGTCGCAGCGCGGCCAGGGCGGACCGGCGCGGGTCGCCCTCGGGCAGCTCCTCCTCGCGGTACGTCACCAGGAACCGCAGTGCCGTCACCCGCCGTGCCAGATGGCTCAGCAACTGGAACGAGCCCTCGTCGGCGGCGTGCAGATCGTCGAGGACGACCAGGACCGGGCGGGCGGCGGCGAGTTCGCCGAGCAGCGCGCCCGCCGCCCGGAACAGCCGGTCCCGCTCCTCCTCGGGGCCGCGCTCACCACCGGCCCCGACCCGCCCCAACGACGGCAGGAAAGCGGCCAGTTCGGGATACTCGGCGCCCACCCGGGCCCGCTCCCCGGCGTCCCACTCGGCGAGCCAGCCGTCGAGGGCCTCGGCGAACGCCCCGTACGGGGTGTGTCCCTCGGCGTCGTGCCCGCCGCCCCACAGCACGGCGGTCCCGGCCGCGGCGGCCCGCCGTGCCGCCTCACCGGCCAGGCTCGTCTTGCCGACGCCCGCCTCGCCGGTGAGCAGGGTGACCTGCGGTCCTTCGGCGGCGAGCAGCCGGTGGATAACGTTGTCACGGCCGTGCAGCGGCCCGGCGGCAGGCGCCCGCAGCGGGGCGGGCAGCGACGGCGGCGTCAGCGCGGGGGCGGGCGAGTCGGTCAGCGCGAGCCGGTGCAGCCGCTCGGTCTCCGGCCCCGGGCGCACGCCCAGTTCGGCGTCGAGCGCCGCCCGGCACTCGTGGTACTGGCGCACCGCGAGGCGCCGCAGCCCCTGGCGCAGGTACGCCTCCATCAGGATCCGGTGGGCGGCCTCCTGCGCCGGGCCCGCGGCCAGGATCCGCTCGGCCGCGGTGACCGCGTCGGCGAGGGAACCCTGCGCCATGTGCGCGGCGGCGAGCGCGAGCTGCACCTCCTCGCGCAGGACGACCAGCTGATCGCGCCGCGCCTGGGCCCAGTGCGCGTACCGGTCCTCGGGGAGCAGGTCGCCGGTGAACAGGCCGAGGGCGGCGGCGAGTCGTCCGGGGTCCCGGGTGGCGAGCGCGGCCCGCGCCGCCTCCTCGGCCTCGTCGGCGTCGATCCGTACGGTGGCCGGATCGAGGCGCAGCAGGGCGCCGTCGGATATCAGGTACGAGGAGCTGGCCCGGGGCGCGAGTTCGGGTTCGAGGGCGCGGCGCGCGGCGTGCAGGGCGACCCGCAGGCTGCCGGTCGCGGAGTGCCGGTCGGCGTCCGGCCAGCAGATGTCCATGGCCTGTTCGCGGTGGAGCCGGTGGTCGGGGACGACGGCGAGCAGCTTCACCAGGGTCCGGGCGCTGGGGCGCGGCCAGCGTTCGGCCGGTGCCGGGCCGCCGTCGCGCGTCGCCGTGAAACCGCCGAAAAGGTGCAGACGCAGCAGGGGAGTGGCCGCATGGGTCCGGTCCGTCCGCTGCTCGTTCATGAGGGCGCAACTGTAACCGAGCGAACCGAGAACCCCCTGGGCGAGGCCCAGGGGGTTCCGGCCGGTAAGGCTACGGCTCAGGTCACGACAGCTTGTACGCCGTCATCTGGTGGATGGCGTAGCTGCCCGAGTAGTACCCGCCACCGAACAGACCGGTCACCCGGTCACGGCCGCCGAGGTCCTCGTTCAGGGACAGCACCTCGTCGACGCCGTCCCCGTCGAGATCGCCCGAGAAGTAGCCGTGGGCGCCCATGAGGGTGGGGATCTGACCGACGGACGGGGCCCAGGAGTCCTCGGAGTCGAGGATGCTCGGGTCCCACAGGTACAGGCCGCCGTCCACACCGGCGCCCAGCAGCTCACGCCCGCCGGGTCCGGTCAGGAAGCCGCCGCCGAACGACGTCGGGAAGACGCCCTGCTGGGTGTCGTCGCCGTTCGCGCGGAACCGCCGGAACGAGGCCACCCCGCCTTCGTACAGCGCCCCGTCCTTGGCGAAGAAGCTGTTGTGCGTCCACAGGCCGCCGGAGACCCAGGTGTGCAGCACCTCGCCGGTGCGGCCGTCGCGGATCTCGAACACGTTCTGCGTGCCGATCACGGTGGCACCGTCGATCTTGATGGGCGCGTCGACGGCCCACGTGTAGACCACCGCGTGCCCATCGGCGTACGGGATCTCCTTGGAGGCGAACACGCCCTGGTTCGGGATGACGGTGCGGATCCCGCTGGAAGAGCCCTCCGGGGCCTTCGGAGCGGCCGACCAGCGGGTCTTGCCGGTCTTGGCGTTCAGCGCGACCGCGTTCGTCACCGGCGTGGTCAGTTCGATCGCGTCGGCGCTCGCGTACGAGGCGTACACCCGGCCGTCGTTCACCGACGGATCGGCGAACTGCACGTCGCCGGCGGCCGCCGGGGCCTTGTACGTCCAGAGGGCGTGGCCGTCGCCGTAGTAGGCGCGCAGTGCGTCGGTCGGGACGAGGATGTCCTGCCCGCCGTCGCCGTCGAGGTCGGCCAGAGTCACCGTGCGGACGTACTGGCCGCCGCCGTCGATCGTGGCGAGCGTCCTGCCCGTCCTGCCGTTGAGGACGACCGTGGCGGTGTCGGCCGCGACGACGATCTCGTCCTTGCCGTCGCCGTTGACGTCACCGGTCTCGATGTCGTGGACCGCGCCGGGCAGGGTGGCCTGCCAGAGCTTCTCGGGCTTGGCGCCGTTGACGAGCGACGGTCCCGAGTACGCCCACAGGCCGTTCGACGAGCCGCCCACGATCAGGTCGTTCTTGCCGTCCTTGTTCAGGTCGGCGCTCTGGGCGTGCGAGATGTCGCCCTGCAGCGGTGTGACGCTCTCCGCCTTGCCGTTGGCGAGCTTGAACGTCCGGATGTTCTCCGCCGGGTCGATCAGGCGCAGGTGCGTGCCCGCGGCGTCGCTGTAGGTGTCCTGGTACATCGCCGTGCCGGCGACGCCCCTGGACTGCCACGTGACGTCGCCCTTGCCGGAGAACACGGTCAGCGACGCGTAGCGGGTGCCGCCCCGGTTGTCGGGCAGGTCGAACTTGTCGTTCTCCTGACCGGCCATGATCAGCTTGCCGTCGGCCACCGACAGGCCGAAGGTGTTCGCCCCGTTGTTGCCGTCGCCGTCGCTCCGCTTGATCGTGTTCGACCACCGGAGCGTGTCCGCGCTGTCGCCGCCCACGACGCGCACGGTGCTGGCGTTGACGAAGTAGTTCTCGTCGAACGAGGACTCCGCGACCGCGTACTCGTCGCCGGCCCTGCCGCCGAGGTCACCGACCGCCAGCGCGGTGGGGACCACGTTGTCGCGGCTCTGCAGGGTGGCGCGGTGACCGGTCTTCAGGTCGTACGAGGCGACCTCGTAGCGCACCGCGTCCGTGGCGTCGGACTGCTCGAGGGCGACGATCCGCTTGCGGCCGGCGTCCAGCCGCATCTTGCGGTTGTACAGCATGCTGTCGGTCTGCCAGGTGACGGAGCCGTCGGCCGTGTCGAGCACGAGCGTGCGGCCGCGGGCGTCGACGCCGTCGTACTTGTCCAGGTTCCAGGAGACGACGACCTTGCCCTTGCCCAGGTCCTGGATGTCGCCCCAGTTCGCGTACCGGGCTTCCTCGGAGTCGTACGTCCACGTGGCGGCCGGGGTCAGCCTGCCGTCCGAGCCGGACGTGAAGCGCATGCCCGTCAGGGTGAGCGTCGCGTCGGCCGGGACCTTCGCGTCGCCGCTCATCCGGGGCGCGTCGGCGACCAGCAGGGTGCCGTCGACGATCTTCACCATGGAGGCGTGGTTGTACAGCTTCGACCAGACAGTGGTGCCCGTCCTGCCGTCGAGGACCGTCACGAACGTGCCGCTGGTCAGCGGCGAGCCCGGCGAGCTGAAGGCCCGCGGGTACGGTGACGTGCCGACCTGCGCCGAGAACACCAGGTCCGGCACGCCGTCGCCGGTCAGGTCGCCGGCCGAGTACCCGGAGTCCGAGTTGGGCGCGAAGGGCGAGACCGCGTTGTAGCCCATGAGGATCTGCGCCGGGTAGGGCTCGGTCCGCCACGGCTGGAGCGGCTTGACCTGCCAGTCCGGATAGAACGAGCTGCTGGTGCGCTCCCACTTCGTACTGCCGTCGGCGGCGTGGAGCTGCACGTAGCCCATGCTGTTGACGGAGTAGTAGTCGCCCTTCTTGCCGACCGCGACCGTGGCACCCATGCCGCGCACGCCTTCCAGCGTGGACTTCGCGGTCAGGGTGACCTTGGTGTTCGGGTCGACGCCGGCGGCGGCCTTCGCTGCGGCCTCCTTGGAGGCGTCGCCCTTCGAAGCGGCGTCCGTCGACGCGGAGCCGCCGTCCTTCGCCGTGCCCGTGGAGTTCTCGGCGGTGTCCTCGGCCGAGACCCACGGGTCGAGGCTGACGTTGGCGGCGGCCTTCTTCGCCTCGGCGCCGGTCAGCTTCATCACCGAACCGCTGTCGCCGTCGGCGGCCAGGGCCTGCGGCACGGCGGTCAGGCACAGACCGGCCGCGACCAGACCGGAGGCGAGCGCCAGGGCCCGCCGCGAGTGGTGGGCTCTCATCACTTGGCTCCCTGCGTGAAGCGGACGGCGGTGCCGTCGGCGATCACGGACTGGTTGTAGGAGTACTGGAGGGCGTCGGTGCCGGACTGGTCGGCGATGCCGACGGTGGCGCCCGCGCCCTTGTCGGCGACCGACTGGTACTGCAGGGTCACGGCGCCGGAGGCCTCGTCGAAGACGGCCTCGAAGGTGGCGCGGCCCGATGTGCCGTTCGCGTAGGCGGCGTTGTTCCACACGATGGCGAACGTGCGGCTGCCCTTGGTACCCGTGGTGGCCGTCTGCACGGAGGACTTCTTGTCGAGCGTCAGGTCGTCCCACAGCGGGGCGATGATGCCCTTGACGCCGTTCGCACCGGTGGTCGGCAGCGCGGTGTTGCCGTAGTCGCCGACGCGCGAGGACAGGAAGTTGACCAGGCCGTCGGTGGTGACCGAGGCGGAGGAGTACGAGACGCCGTACAGCTTCACCGAGAAGGGCAGCGCGACCGGGGCGGAGTCCTCGTCACCGGTCAGGGAGACCTTCTTGGAGCCCGCGATCCACGAATAGGCGGCCGGGGCGCAGGAGTTGCCCGAGTTGTCGGTGCGGTTCGGGACCTGGACGTTCTTGGTCAGGTCGGCCGAGGCGACGGTGGTGGTGCCGTTGTAGACGCCGTTGCACAGGACCGGCGCGGCCGGCGTCACCGAGAGGTCGTACGAGCCCTCGGCGACCTTGGCGAAGGTGTACTTGCCCTTGGCGTTCGTGGTCACGGCGTCCAGCGGCGAACCGTTCATCTGGACCGTCGCGCCCGGCAGGGCCTTGCCGGTGACGTCGAGAACGGTGCCCGTGACGGCGTGCTGCGAGACGGCGGTGAGCGCGATGTCCTGGGTCAGCGGAGTGCCGGCGATCACCTCGACGCCGGAGAGCGTCCTGGCCGCGTAGCCGTACTTGTCGATCGTGAAGTCGTACGTGCCCGGGACCAGCGCCACCTTGTACGTGCCCTCGGGGCCCGTGGTCACCTGGTGGTCGCCGTCCGCGCCGGTGGCCTTGACGGTGATGTCGGAGAGGGGCGCGCCCGTGTCCTTGTCGGTGATCTTCCCGGTGACGTAGACGGCGTTGCGCGGGGCCTTGGTGACGGAGGCGAGGATGTCGAGCTTGCCCTCGCCCCAGACGTTGTTCATGCCGGCGGTGCCGCCGCAGTGCGTGTCGTCCACGTCGCGGGCACCCTCTCCGAGGAGCTTGCGCGTCTCGTCGATGTTGCTGATCAGCGACGGGGCGGCCGACCAGAGCAGGGCGACCGCGCCGGCGACGTGCGGCGTCGCCATCGACGTACCGTCGATGGTGTTGTACGCGTCACCCGGCCACGCCGAGGTGATGTCGACGCCCGGCGCCGAGATGTTCGGCTTGGCCGAGCCGTCCACGGGGGAGGGGCCGAAGCCGGAGAAACCGGCGATCGTGCCGGTGGAGTCGTACGCGCCGACGCCGTACGACGTGTCCTGCGCGCCGGGCGCGCGGGTGGTCGAGCAGGTCGTGCCGTTGCCGTCGTTGCCCGCGGCGAAGGCCTCGAAGATGCCCGCGGCGTTCCAGGCCTCGACGATGTCCTTGTAGAACGTCGTGACGCCGCCGCCCCACGAGTTGTTGACGATGTTCGGCGCGAGGTCCGGGCGCGGGTTCTGCCCGTTGTGGTCGGTCGGCGCGAGGATCCACTGGCCGGCGGCGAGCGTGTCCTCGTCGCGGCACTCGCCCTGCGGTCCCGCGCACGCCTTGGCGGCCATCCACTTCGCGTTCGGCGCGACACCGATGCCGTTCTTGCCGACCATCGTGCCCATCGTGTGGGTGCCGTGGCCGTTGTCGTCGCACGGCGTGCTGCTGGTGTCGCAGGTGCCGGTGGCGTCGTAGAAGTTGTAGTCGTTCGTGAACGTGCCGTCGCCGTTGTTGCCACGGTAGTTGCCGACGAGGTCCGGGTGGGTGGAGTCCACACCGGAGTCGACGCTGGCGACGACGATGCCCTCGCCGCGGTCCTTGTACTGGTCCCAGACCTGGTCGGCCTTGATGTCGGAGACGCCCCAGTCGGGGGTGGCGTCGCTGACGGCGTCGCCGTCAGCGGTCGTCCGCGAGGCGGTGACCTCGGCGTCGGACGTCTCGATCTTGTCGAGCCGGTACGTCTGCGACTTGACGATGTCCTTGACGTCCGCGCGCATCGCGAGCTTCTCGACGAGGGACTTGTCGCCGGTGACCTGGACGGCGTTGGCGATCCAGTAGTCCTTGTGTCCGACCTTCTCCTTGTCGAGGAAGGCCGTGAGCGACTTCTGGCTGTCCTCGGCGTTCGTCCGCAGCGCCTTGTACGCGGCCTTGGCGGCCTTCGCGTGCGTGCGCTGCTTCTTGGCGGTCGTCAGGTCGGCCCGGTCCTTGAGGACGACGTAGAACGTCGCGTCGCCGCCCTTGGCGACGGCGCTGCTCAGCGACGAGTCGATCTTCGCCGCGGTGGCGGCGGACGGGGTGTCGGCGGCGACGGCCGGCATGACGCCGGCGGCCAGAGCGGTCGCGGTGAACGCGGCCGCCGCCCATGCGGCGGTTCTGCGCCGGGGCGGTCGGGGCAGGTGCATCGGGGGTGCTCCTCCGGGAACGGTACGGGGGAGTTCGCACGCTAGAAAGGTGCCGTTACTGAGGAATTACTGACGGCGTGACGGGGGTCTCCGGCGGGTCCCTGGCGCCGGAAAACTATCACCGCTAGTTTGGGGTGCAGGACGACCGGCAGCGCAGTCAGTACGGAGGAGAGCCATGAAGGCCCACGACGGGATGTACATCGGCGGAGAGTGGCGCGCCGCCGCCGGCGGCGAGACGATCGCCGTCGTCAACCCGGCCGACGAGACGGTGATCGGCCACGTCCCCGCGGGCACCGTCGAGGACGTGGACGCCGCCGTGCGCGCCGCCCGCGCCGCCTTCCCGGCCTGGGCCGCGACGGCCCCCGCCGAGCGCGCCGCGAAGATCGCCGCGCTGCGCGACGTGCTCGTGGCGCGCAAGGACGAGGTCGCGGAGACGGTCACCGCCGAGCTGGGCGCCCCGCTGCCGTTCTCGCAGACGGTGCACGCCGGCGTGCCGATCCTCGTGTCGGGTTCGTACGCGGAGCTGGCCGCCTCGTACCCCTTCGAGGAGAAGGTCGGGAACTCCACCGTCCACTCCGAGCCGGTCGGTGTCGTCGGCGCGATCACGCCCTGGAACTACCCGCTCCACCAGATCGTCGCGAAGGTCGCCCCGGCGCTCGCGGCCGGTTGCACGGTCGTGCTGAAGCCGGCCGAGGACACCCCGCTGACCGCCCAGCTGTTCGCCGAGGCGATCGACGAGGCGGGCATCCCGGCGGGCGTCTTCAACCTCGTCACCGGTATCGGCGCGGTCGCGGGTCAGGCCCTGGCCGAGCACGAGGGCGTCGACCTGGTCTCCTTCACCGGCTCGACGGCGGTCGGCCGGCAGATCGGCGCGACCGCGGGCGCCGCCGTCAAGCGCGTCGCCCTGGAGCTGGGCGGCAAGTCGGCGAACGTCATCCTGCCGAGCGCCGACCTCGCCAAGGCCGTGAACGTCGGCATCGCCAACGTCATGGGCAACTCCGGCCAGACGTGCAGCGCCTGGACCCGCATGCTCGTGCACACGGACCAGTACGACGAGGCCGTGGAGCTCGCGGGCGCCGCTGCCGCCAAGTACGGCGACCGCATCGGCCCGCTCGTCAACGCCAAGCAGCGGGCGCGGGTTCGCGGCTACATCGAGAAGGGCGTCGAGGAGGGCGCGCGCCTCGTCGTCGGCGGCACCGAAACCCCGCACGAGAAGGGCTACTTCGTCGCCCCGACCGTCTTCGCGGACGTCACGCCCGAGATGACCATCGCGCAGGAGGAGATCTTCGGCCCGGTCGTCTCGATCATCCGGTACGAGGACGAGGACGATGCCCTGCGCATCGCCAACGGCACCGTGTACGGGCTCGCGGGCGCGGTCTGGGCCGGCGACGAGGCGGAGGCCGTCGCCTTCGCGCGCCGCATGGACACCGGTCAGGTCGACATCAACGGCGGCCGCTTCAACCCCCTCGCCCCGTTCGGCGGTTACAAGCAGTCGGGGGTCGGGCGCGAGCTGGGTTCGCACGGCCTGGCCGAGTACCTCCAGACCAAGTCCCTCCAGTTCTAGTCAGGGAGTTCGCACCGTCATGGTTCGCGCCGCAGTACTGCCCGCCGTCGGCTCCCCGCTGGAGATCGCCGACATCGACCTGCCCGAGCCGGGGCCCGGCCGGGTCCGCATCAGGCTCGCCGCCGCCGGGGTCTGCCACTCCGACCTGTCCCTGACCGACGGCACGATGCGCGTGCCGGTCCCCGCGGTCCTCGGCCACGAGGGCGCGGGCACCGTCGTCTCCGTCGGCGAGGGCGTCACGCACGTCGCGCCCGGCGACGCCGTGGTACTCAACTGGGCGCCTTCGTGCGGCAGTTGTCACGCCTGCTCGCTCGGCGAGGTCTGGCTGTGCGCCAACGCGCTGGCGGGCGCGGGCGACGTCTACGCGAAGCGCGCGTCGGACGGCTCCGACCTGCACCCCGGTCTGAACGTCGCGGCGTTCGCGGAGGAGACGGTCGTCGCCGCGAACACCGTGCTGCCGGTCCCGGACGGCGTCCCGCTCACGGACGCGGCCCTGCTGGGGTGTGCCGTGCTGACCGGCTACGGCGCGATCCACCACTCGGCACGCGTCCGTGAAGGCGAGACCGTCGCGGTGTACGGCGTCGGCGGTGTCGGCCTCGCCACGATCCAGTCCGCGCGCATCGCGGGCGCCTCGAAGATCATCGCGGTCGATGTCTCCCCGGAGAAGGAGGAGTTGGCGCGGTCGGCCGGTGCCACGGACTACGTCGTCGCCTCCGAGAACACCGCCCGCGAGATCCGTGGCCTGACCGGCAAGCAGGGCGTGGACGTGGCCGTCGAGTGCGTCGGCCGCGCGGTGACGATCCGTACGGCCTGGGAGTCCACCCGCCGCGGCGGCCGCACCACGGTCGTCGGCATCGGCGGCAAGGACCAGCAGGTCACCTTCAACGCCCTGGAGATCTTCCACTGGGGCCGCACCCTGTCCGGCTGCGTCTACGGCAACTCCAACCCGGCCGAGGACCTGCCGGTGCTCGCGGAGCACATCCGCGCGGGCCGCCTCGACCTCGGCGCCCTGGTCACCGAACACATCACCCTGAACGACATCCCGTCCGCCTTCGACAACATGCTCGCGGGCAAGGGGGGCCGGGCGCTGGTGGTGTTCTAGGCACTGCGGCGGCCCGCCTCCGAGGGGGCGCGCCGCCGGGTTCACCTGCCGGTCACGCGAAGCAGCCGCTGCTCTCGACCGCCACGGCCACCTTGGTCACGGTGTGCGTCTCCTCGATGTACTCACCCGGAGCCACGGCGATCCTGGACTCCGCGCTGACGCAGTACATCAACGACGTCTCGTTCGTGATGCTCGTGACCTCGGTGGGGCTGTCGAAGGTGTACGACGTCCCCTGGGGGATCAACACGTTGCCCGACGGGTTGGCCTCGGTGGGCTCCACGGTGACGCAGACGTAGCCGGTGATGATGCAGTTGGAGGACGAGGCGGACTGGATGCCGGCGGCGCTCGCCGCGCCCGTGCCGAAGGCCGCCAGGGCGGTCATGGTGGCGCCGACCAGAGCCGCGCGCAGGGCGTTGTGTCGCAACATGGTGAATCCCCTGAGTAGGTGGGCACAGCTTGTGGCCGTGCGGGCCGAACCTCTCCGTACGAGCGGGAGTTGCCCGTGGCCAGTGAGGAAGTCGGACCCTAGGCAGGCCCAGTTACTGAGGCGTTACTGGTCAACTCCGGTCGGTGCGGCCAGCCGGGGGAACGACCGTGCCGCCGCCACGAACACCAGCGTCGTCAGCACGAACGGCCAGGTGAACGCCGTCGCCCCGAACGCCGGTGCCGCAGCCGTCGCCACCATGGCCCCGGCCAGCGCGTACGGCAGCGTCCGCGGGCCCGCCGCCAGGAACACCCCGCACAGCGCGAGGGCGACGAGCGCGCCGTTGTAGCCGCCGATCCCGTCCGCGAGACGCTCGGCGGGCATGCCCAGGGCCCACGCCGTGGCCATTCCGACGGCGTTCCCGAGACAGGCCACCCCGGCCACGCGGGCCCCCGCCACCAGCAGTCCGGCGAGCACGAAAGCGCCCACGTACCACTGCGGCAGCAGGAAGATCTGCCCGAACCCGGCGAGGAACCCCCGTGCGGTGTCGCCGAGTGGGAGCGCCCGGCTGCCGTCCGCCACCTCCGTGACCGGCCCGGCGCGCCGCGCGAGCGTGATCGCGCTCGCCACCACGCAGAACGGCAGCGTCAGCGCCGGCAGCCCCCACGTGCCGAACGCCCGTCCCGCCGCGGCGGTCACCACGGTCGCCGCGGCGCAGCCCAGCAGGGCGACGAGGGCCGTCGACGCCCGGGTGCCGCCGAGCAGCACGGCGCAACTCACTGCGACGAGGCAGGAGTTGAACCCCTCCATGCCCTGGGCGAGCCGTTCCTCGTCCACGCCGAGCAGCCACGCCCCCGCGGTGCCGAGGGCGGCGCCGCCGATGCCGTACAGCGCGTACTGCCAGCCCGCGGCGAGCAGCGCCGTGGCGAACAGGGTCCCGGTCAGTGCTCGGGGCAGGAAGGTCACCTGTCCCATGCCGCGCAGGACGCGCAGCGCGAATTGCCTGCAATCAGCTGCCCTGTTGTGTCCGACTTCGGGGCGAATCGAGGCCCCCGCCATCTGCGCCATCCGCCGCTCCCCTGTTACGACGATGTTTCCTCACCCGGCGGATGGACTGTACAGGGGTGAAGCGACCGGAGCTCGCCCTCAGGGGCGCGGGGAACTGTGCGACCGGCCACGACGAAAGCCGCACCCGCCCAACCACCTCACCCGGCGGACGAGACCGCGTACTGCACCGAAAGTCCGTCGAGCAGCGCCGTGAGCCCGGTCTCGAAGGCCCGGTCGTCGATCAACTCCTGCTTGTCGGCCAGGAGATGGGCCTGCCCGAGATGCGGATAGTCGGCGGGATCGTACGCGGCCTCGTCGTCCACGAAGCCCCCCGCGAACGACCCCAGCGCGGACCCCATCACGAAGTACCGCATGAGCGCCCCGATGGACGTGGCCTGGGCGGCGGGCCACCCCGCGTCCACCATCGACCCGAACACGGCGTCCGCGAGCCGCAGACCGGCGGGCCGCCGGCCCGGCCCCTGGGCCAGCACGGGAACGATGTTCGGATGCTCGCGCAGCGCCGCCCGGTACGAGACGGCCCAGTCGTGCAGCGCCGTGCGCCAGTCCCGCTCGTCGCCCGCGTCGAACATCGACAGATCGACCTGCGCGCTCACCGAGTCGGCGACCGCCTCCAGGATCTGGTCCTTGGTCCTGAAGTGGTTGTAGAGGGACGGCCCGCTCACTCCGAGCTCGGCCGCGAGCCGCCGCGTGGAGACGGCGGCGAGCCCCTCGGCGTCGACGAGGGCGCGGGCCGCGTCGACGATGCGGTCTCGGCTGAGGAGGGGCTTGCGCGGTCGGGCCATGGCGCACATAGTAGGGCTGTCCCCTTAAAACTAGCAGTGCTAATTTAAAGAGAGAGTCGGCCATGAATCTGGAGCTGAACGAGGAGCAGACGGCCGTCCGCCGGCTCGCCGAGGACTTCGTGGACCGCGAGATCACACCGAACGTCGTGGCGTGGGACCGCGCGGAGGAAGTCGACCGCGCGATCGTGAAGAAGCTCGGCGAGGTCGGCTTCCTGGGGCTGACGATCGACGAGGAGTACGGCGGCTCCGGCGGCGACCACCTCGCGTACTGCTTGGTCACGGAGGAGCTGGGGCGCGGCGACTCGTCGGTGCGCGGCATCGTCTCCGTCTCCCTCGGGCTGGTCACGAAGCCGATCCAGCAGTGGGCGAACGAGGAGCAGAAGCGGTACTGGCTGCCCCGGCTCACCGCGGGCGACGCGCTCGGCTGCTTCGGCCTGACCGAGCCCGGCCACGGCTCGAACCCGGCCGAGCTCCGGACGAAGGCCGTCCGTGACGACGCCACCGGCGAGTACGTCATCAACGGCACCAAGATCTTCATCACCAACGGCACCTGGGCCGACGTCGTCCTGCTCTTCGCCCGCACCAACGACACCCCGGGCCACAAGGGCATCTCCGCGTTCCTGGTCCCCACCGACACCCCCGGCCTGACCCGCAACACCATCCACGGCAAGCTCGGCCTGCGCGGCCAGGCGACGGCCGAACTGGTCCTCGAGGACGTCCGGGTCCCGGCGAGCGCCATGATGGGCCCGGAGGGCAAGGGCTTCTCCGTCGCCATGTCCGCCCTCGCCAAGGGCCGGATGTCGGTCGCGGCCGGCTGTGTCGGCATCGCCCAGGCCGCGCTCGACGCCGCCGTCGGCTACGCCAAGGAGCGCGAGCAGTTCGGCAAGCCCATCGCCTCGTACCAGCTGGTGCAGGAGATGATCTCCGACATCGCCCTCGACGTGGACGCCGCCCGCCTGCTGACCTGGCGCGTCGCCGACCTGATCGACCGCGGCGAGGACTTCCAGGTCGCGGCCTCGAAGGCCAAGCTCTTCGCCTCCGAGGCCGCCGTGCGCTGCGCCAACAACGCCCTCCAGGTCTTCGGCGGTTACGGATACATCGACGAGTACCCGGTCGGCAAGCTGCTGCGCGACGCCCGTGTCATGACCCTCTACGAGGGCACCAGCCAGATCCAGAAGCTCATCATCGGCCGTGCGCTGACGGGCGTATCGGCGTTCTGACGCCCGACTGTCTGAGTACGCGGATGAGTACGGGAGCGGATGGGGCTTCGGCCCTGTCCGCTCCATGCTGTGCTCCATGAGTGAGACACCGGTCAAGCAGCAGAACACCACGGCCTACTACGGTCAGGCCATCGCGTCCTTCGCCCTCGCGCTCGGCGCGGTCTCCATCGGGATCTACCGCCTCGACGCCAGTGGCTGGATCAGGGCGTTCCTGGCGATCTCGGTCCTGTACCTGACGACGTCGGCGTTCACCCTCGCCAAGGTGGTCAGAGACCGTCAGGAGGCGGACCAGATCGTCAGCCGCGTCGACAAGGCCCGCATCGACAAGATCCTCGCCGAGCACGACCCGTTCAAGCCGGTCGCCTGAGCCCCGCCGGGCGAAGTCGGCCTAAGCGGCCGCTCACCTCGGGAGGTATGGTGAGGCGCAGCCCCACCGACAGGATGTGAGCGGAGCGATGACGCAGGACGAACGGGTCGACGGCCGGCAGCCCGAAGACATCGACGAGATGCCCTGGGCCGAGGTCACCCCCGACGCCGCCCGGCGCCTGCTCGTCGCCGCGGTCGAGGCCTTCGCCGCGCGCGGCTACCACGCCACGACGACCCGGGACATCGCCGGCCGGGCCGGCATGAGCCCGGCCGCGCTCTACATCCACTACAAGACGAAGGAGGAGCTGCTCCTCCGGATCAGCCGCATCGGCCACGAGAAGGCGCTGCGGATCCTGCGCCGCGCGGCCGACGGCGAGGGCACGCCCACCGAGCGGCTGACCGAGGCGGTGCGCTCCTTCGTGCGCTGGCACGCGGGACACCACACCACCGCGCGCGTGGTCCAGTACGAACTGGACTCCCTCGGCGACGAGCACCGGCCGGAGATCGTGGCGCTGCGCCGCGAGAGCGACGCCGCCGTGCGCGAGATCATCGAGGACGGGGTGGCGGCGGGCGAGTTCCAGGTGCCCGACGTGCCCGGTACGACGGTCGCGATCCTCTCCCTGTGCATCGATGTGGCGCGCTGGTTCAACACCCAGGGCCGCCGGACGCCCGACGAGGTCGGCGCGTTCTACGCCGACCTCGTGCTCAGGATGGTGGGCGCCGCGCCGCGTGCGTAGCACCCACCGGGGCAGTCACAGGTAGTAGCGGGACACCGACTCGGCGACGCAGACCGGCTTGTCGCCGCCGTCCCGCTCCACCGTGAACGCCACCGACACCTGCACACCGCCCGCCACGTCCTCCACGGACGTGATCCTCCCGGTGGCGCGCAGCCGCGAGCCGACCGGGACGGGCGCGGGGAAGCGCACCTTGTTCGTCCCGTAGTTCACGCCCATCTTCACGCCCTCGACGGCGATCAGCTGCGGGCCGAACAGCGGCAGCAGCGACAGCGTCAGATAGCCGTGCGCGATCGTCGTGCCGAACGGCCCGGCCTTCGCCCGCTCCGGGTCCACGTGGATCCACTGGTGGTCACCCGTGGCCTCGGCGAACCGGTCGATGCGGCCCTGCTCGATCTCGACCCAGTCGCTGTGTCCGAGCTGCTCGCCGACGGCGCCCTTCAGCTCGTCGACGTCCTTGAAAACCCGCGGCTCCGCCATGCTGTACATCCTCCATCGCAATGTCTAAGCGCTTGCTCAGCATGCTAACAACGCGGCCGCGCTGCGACTAGGCTCGACCGGGTGCCACAGATCCCGGAGAAGATCCACGAGCTCACCGTCGGACAGGTCGCCGCGCGCAGCGGCGCGGCCGTCTCCGCGCTGCACTTCTACGAGTCCAAGGGCCTGATCACCAGCCGCCGCACCTCCGGCAACCAGCGCCGCTACTCCCGTGACACCCTGCGCCGCGTCGCCTTCATCCGGGCCGCGCAGCGCGTCGGCATCCCCCTCGCGACGATCCGGGAGGCGCTCGCCGAACTCCCCGAGGAGCGCACCCCGACCCAGGAGGACTGGGCGCGCCTGTCGGAGACCTGGCGCTCCGAACTGGACGAGCGGATCACGCAGTTGAGCCGGCTGCGCGACCACCTCACCGACTGTATCGGCTGCGGCTGCCTCTCCCTGGAGAACTGCGTGCTGTCCAACCCGGACGAC
The DNA here is from genome assembly GCF_040297005.1 of Streptomyces sp. NPDC001904. Lineage (NCBI taxonomy): Bacteria > Bacillati > Actinomycetota > Actinomycetes > Kitasatosporales > Streptomycetaceae > Streptomyces > Streptomyces sp. NPDC001904. The sequence goes on from NZ_JBEOYI010000004.1 coordinate 135,030, forward strand.
GTCTTCGGCGAGCGGCTCACGGGGTCGCGTCTGATGGCGGAGCGCCGCTCCCGGCCGTGATCCGGGGGCCCAGCGCCCGGAAGACCGCGCAGAGCACGACCGCCGCGATCGCCCCGGCCGCCACCCCGCTGCCGAACAGGGTGCGGGCCCAGGAGGGCAGGCCCGCGTACATCCCGGGCTCCACGAGGGGCAGCATGCCGACGACCAGCGCCAGCGCGATGACGACGCTGTCCGTGCCGTGCGTGAGATCGGTACGGGAGAGCATCCCGAACCCCATGACGGCGATCACGGCGTAGATGACGAGACCGGCCGCGCCGACCACCGGCTCGGGGAGGGCGGCCAGCACCCGGGTCAGCGGCGTGAGCAGCCCGCACACCACGAGCAGCACCCCGGCCGCCGCCGTCACGAACCGGCTGCGGACGCGCGTGAGCTGGACGATGCCGATGTTCTCGGCGCTGGTCACCATCAGCGACGTACCGAAGACGCCGGAGCCGAGCGAGACCAGCGCGTCGGCGCGGGCGATCCGCGGCACGTCGCGGCCCGGGTCGGGGGTGCGGCCCACGGCCTCGCTGTTGAGCACGGTCTGCCCGGTGGCCTCGGCGAGCGAGGCGAGCGCGAAGACCAGCAGCGGCACGGCGGCGAGCAGGTCGATGTGCGGGGTGCCGTACGGGAAGAGGCCGGGCAGCGCGAAGGTGCCGCCCTGCTCGACGTGCAGCTCGGTGCCGGTCAGCACCGCCACGACCGTGCCGCCGGCCAGGCCGAGCAGCACCGCCATCTGCCGCCACACGCCCCGCAGGACCAGGAAGAAGAAGCCGATCACGCCGAGCGTGGCGAAGCCGAGGCCTGGGCCCGAGGCGACCATCGGGGCGGTCACCTTGATCATGTTGATGCCGATCAGGACGACCGTCGTCCCCATCACCAGGGGCGGGAAGAGGCGGACCAGACGCCCGTAGAACGGCAGGACGCACAGCAGGAAGGCGGCGGCCACCAGGACCGAGCCGGACGCCGTCGCCGGTCCGTACTCCTGCGCGATCTGCAGGAAGATCGCGACGGCGGCGCCGCCCGGCAGCATCAGGAACGGCAGCCGGGCTCCGGCCCGCAGCACCCCCACCCCGAGGGACTGCAGCAGCGCGCCCGCCCCGCACAGCACGAGCGTCGCGCTGAGCAGGGACGCCGTGCGGTCGGGCGACAGCCGCAGCGTCGTCGCGATGAGGATGACGGAGGAGACGGGCGCGGCCACGCCCGCCAGCACGTGCTGGCAGGCGAGGGGGACGAGGCGGCGCAGCGGCAGCCGCTCGTCGACCGCCTCGCTCACGACCGCCGCACTCACCGGTTCAGCCAGGGCAGCTCGGCCGCCGCGTAGCGGTACGAGCGGAACACGGCGTTCGGCTCGGACGGGAAGAGCTTGCGGACCTCCTCCTCGGCGTAGCCGCCGAAGAACGGCACGACGTACTCCCAGCACAGGTAGCCGTCCGCGGTGACCTCGAAGAGCCGGCCCGCGGGGGAGTCGGTGACGAGGGTGTTGCCGTTGGGCAGGCGCTGCGCGCTGCCCATGAACGGCGCGAAGAACGACTCGCGCGCCGGGTCGTGGTACTCCCACGCGATCTTTCCGCTGGTGCGGTCGATCTCGATGACACGGCTGAACGGCACGTCCCAGTGGGGCCGGAACACGCCGTTGTCGAAGACGAGGATGTTGCCGTTCTCCAGCTCGGTCGGGCAGTGCTGCTGCGAGACCGTGCCCGGCTCGGAACGCCAGACGATGTCGCCCGTGGCGCGGTCGATGACGACGACCGCCGACACCGAACGGAAGCTCGCCAGGACGGTGCCGTCGGCGAGCGGGAGCACGCTGTTGATGAGGGGGTAGTGCTCGCGCGCGTAGTCCGGGTGGAGCGGGAACTCGTCCCGGCCGAGGTGCTCGGAGACCTTCCACTCCCAGGTGCGGTTCCCCTCGGCGTCGACCTCGACGATCGTGTCGGCCCAGACGGTGCCGCCGTCCGCCTCCGACCCCGGCACCCCGCCGCGCACCGCGGCCGCGGCCTCCCCGGTCAGCGGCTCCAGGGCGGTGTAGAGGATCCGGCCGTCGCCGTAGTGGTGGGCGTCGTGGTGCTGGAGCGGATCGCGGTGCTCGCGTATCACCGTGCCGTCCGGGGTGATCTCCTGCATCAGGCCGCCGCGGTACTTGTGCCACATGGGGAAGAGTGCGGGCTCGCCGGGCAGCACGCCGTTGTAGGCGAGGTTGCCGTTGGCCAGGATGCGGGCGTGGCGCCCGGGGCGGTGCGGCAGGTTCCACCGGTGCACGACCTCGCCGTGCAGGTCGATCAGATACACCTCGCCGGAGCCGGTCAGCGGGGCGAACAGCGTGTACCCGCCGTACGAGGCCTCCTCGTCCAGGGCGATCAGGCCGGTGCCGCGGCGGCGCCGCTGGTTCTGGTCCACGCGAGCCATGGGGGCTCTCCCTCCGGTGGTTAACCCAGTGGTTAAGTTTTTTAAGTGACGGTGAAGGAGTTAACCACGACGGTAAGGTGCCGGGAACAGCGCGAACGGCGAAGGGGCGTTACAAGTTCATGAACGTGGGACCCGGCATCCGGCGCAGGCGCCGCGCCCTGGAGCTGACCCTGGCCGAGGTGGCCCGGCGGGCCGGGGTCTCCGTGCCCTTCCTCAGTCAGGTGGAGAACGGCCGGTCGCGCCCCAGCATGAGTTCGCTGCAGCGGATCGCCGACGCGCTCGACACCACGGCCGTCGAGATCCTCGCGGCGGCGCAGGAGCCCCGCCCGGTCGACGTCGTACGGGCCGCCGACGGCGCCGCGACCGCCGACGGGACCCGGCCCCTGGTCCGCGGTGCGCAGCGGCTGCACGCGCTGGAGTTCACCGGCGACCACGACTGGGACCGCGAGTACCGGCACCGCGGTGACGAGCTCCTCTACGTCGCTGACGGCGCGGCCGAGGTGGAGGCGGACGGCGTCCGGTACCGCCTGGAGCGCGGCGACACCCTCTACTGCGCGGCCGAACTCCCGCACCGCTGGCGCCCGCTGGAGCCCGGGACGAGGGTCCTGGTGGTCGGAACCACAGCCCCGTAAGGGGAGCGGGGAACCGCACGACCAGCCACGGCGAAGATCGCGGACGCGTCCGCACATCAGCCGACCGGACGCTTCCGCGGATCTGCTACGGCTGGGTGCCGCTCCGGACGGCGGCCTCCACCAACTCCGCGTTGCTCACGGCCCGGTTCCCGTCCGGCAGGACCAGCGTGTCCTCCAGGCCGACCCGGGTCGCGAGCCCGAGGCGCCGCGCGAGCCGGAGCACCGGCCACGCGCCGCCCTCCTCGCCGTGCAGCAGTACGGGCCTGCCGTGCGCCGTTCCGATCGCGTCGAGCAGCTCGGCGGCCGAGGCCCGCGCGGTGGCCGGGTCGGTGTCCGTCACCTCGGCGAGCACCCGCAGCACCCGCCCGGCGAGCGGCGACGCCGCGAACCGCGCGGCGCCGTCCGTGCCGGACCACAGCCCGGCCTCCACGCCCACGCCCCGGTCGAGCAGCGCGGCGGCGACGTCCTCGGCGCCCTCCTCGTGCCAGTTCACGGACGCGTGGTCCGGCAGCGTCGTCCAGGACCGGATCCGCGCCACCCGCGCCGCGGGTTCCGGCTCCGCCCACGCGCCCGTCGTCACCCCGACCGGCACCGCCACCCGGGAGCGGATCGCGTCGAGCGTGGCCGCGACCGCCCGCGGTGACAACGTGTCTTGCCCGCAAGGGGACTTGGGGTGAACATGCACATCCGACGCACCGGCGGCGACGGCCACCGCCGCGGCGTCACCGAGCGCGGCGGGGGACAGCGGGACCACCGCTCCGTCGCCCGCACCGCGGGCACCGTTCAGACACACCTGTACGAACTCCATCCCTGTGATGGTGCCACCGGCCACCGACCACAGCAGCCGAACCGCGACGACGGGGAAGGGCGAAGCGCATGGCATTGGCGATCAGTTCACTGAAGTTCGAGGCCGCCCGCTCGGGCACCCAGAAGATCACGTACGACAGCGACGGCTACCACCTCGTCCGCTTCCCGTACGCGGCGGCCGAGGAGTCCTACGACCCCTGGAACATGCACGCCCCGTCCGCCGGCGGCGGCTCCTCCACGTACCCGGACGCCCGCTCCGGCCTGATCTGGCCGAGCCACGACGGCTGGGGCACCCTGTCCGCGCTCGTCTTCTGGGCGGCGAACGACCGGGCCACCGAGTACCGCGCCCGCTTCGTGCGCGACCCGCTGAACCTGTCCACCGGCTACGACTCGACCGCCACCACCGACATCGCGGCCACCGGCGGCGGCCAGTACCGCTCCTACACCTGGCAGATGTTCGTGCACCCGGGCACCCCGGTCGGCCTGAAGGTCGCGGCCCGCCGCGGCGACACGCATCTCGCGGTGCGGCTCGCGCTGGCCGAGTTCAAGCTGGCGATCGAGACCGAGGTGATCCGCCCCTGAGCTTCCCTTGAAGTACCTATAATTCCCTCGGTTTTCTCACTTGAGGTACTTTGAGGGAGTGCAGCGACAGTATTACTCTCTCGACGAAGTGGCCGATCTGCTCGGACTCCATGTCCGGACGGTCCGCGGCTACGTACGCGACGGCCGGCTGAAGGCCACCCAGGTCGGCCGCCGGTACCGGGTCACCCGCACCGACCTGGAGGAGTTCACCGGCACCCCGCGGACCGGGGCGCCGCACGCCGAGGCCTCGGTCATCGTCCAGGTCGACGGGGTCGGACCGCAGGAGGCGATGCGGCTGTCCAACACCGTCGTCGCGAGCGCGGGCGGCCGCAGGGACGGCGGACGGCTGCGGGTGGAGAGCGTGTACGACGAGGAGCGCGCCGCGCTGAAGATCATCGTCCTCGGCGGGCTCGCGGATGCCGCCGAGGTGCTCAGGATCGTCGACACCCTGGTGGAGGACCCCCGATGACGGAAGAGCCGTTCACGCTGCGGGACATGGGAGGCGTTCCCGTCCTCGTCTGCGCCGCCGAAGGACCGCCGCTCGCCGACGAGCGTGCCGCGCTCGACCTGATCGGCGACGCCGGATACCGGGGCGCGCGCTGGGTCGCGGTCCCCGCCGGACGGTGCGGCGACGACTTCTTCCGGCTGCGCACACGGATCGCGGGCGACATCGTCCAGAAGTTCGCCAACTACCGCATGGGCCTGGCGATTCTCGGCGACATCCGGTCAAGAACCGAGGCCAGTACGGCACTTCACGACTTCGTCCGGGAGAGCAACCGCGGCGGCCAGCTCTGGTTCCTGCCCGACGAGGACGCGCTGGCGGCGCGCCTCGTAGAGTCGGGGCCGTGACCTCACACGACACGTCCGATCCGCACCTGTCCATGCTCACCGGTGCGCAGGCCGACCGCCTGCGCGCCCTCGTCGCCGGTCATCTGCACGTCCGTACCGGCGCGCACCCCACGATGACCGGCGACGCGGCCGAGTCCGAGGGACACCGCCACCCGCTGACGAACCTGGGCCGGCGCTGCCGGGTCGCGCCCGAGGCGGAGTGGCCCGCGATGGTCGAGGCGTTCTTCACCGACCTGGCGGAGGCGTCCCGAGGGGGCGAGAGCGCCGAGGAGCTGCTGGCGCGGACGTGCCTGCGACTCGTGCCGCCGGACGCGATGCCCACCGGTCCGGACGACGGATTCACGTATCTGAGGAGCGTCGCCGAGGGGCTGAGCCTCGCCCTCGCCCTCGACGCACCCACCTCCGTGCGGCTGCTCACCGACGCCGATGTGCGGCGGGCCGGCGCCGACGCGCTGTGGGCCGCGGCCGAGCGCAACCTCGTCCGCGAACCGATGCGGCTCGAGGAGGTACGGCTCGACGGCCACCCCGTCCTGTACTCCGTGTACGGGGACTCGCCGTTCGTCTCCACCAAGGCACTGATCCTGCCCGAACTGGTCGCCGAGGCCACCGGGAAGCGGATGCCGGAGGCGGGCGCGCTCGTCGTCGTCCCGACCCGTCATCTGCTCGCGTTCCACCCGATCGTCGACGGCACCGCGGCCGACGCCGTCGACGACCTGGCCACGTACGCCGTCAAGGCCCACGAGGACGGCCCGGGATCGCTCTCGCCGTACGTCTACTGGTGGCACGACGGGCGCCTCACCCCGCTCACCGTCGTCTCCGACGAGGACCGCACCCTCGCCCAGCGGCCGCCGCGGGAACTCCTCGACGTGCTGCGGGGCCTGCGCGGACTCGACCGGGCCGGACGGCTCGTCACCTCCGCGCCCGACGCCCGGGTGGCGGAACTGACGGCATCCACCGCGGAGTTGATCATCGAGGCCGCCGCCGACGCGGACCGGCTGCCCGAGGCCTTCGACGCCGCCGTCACCCTCGCCCACGCGCACGCGGCAGACGACCCGGACGCGGACCGGGCGGAGACCTGGGACGCCTGGGTGAGCGCGCTGCAGCTCGGCACCGCCCTGTTCACCACGACCGACGAGGTCACGGTCCGGCTCGGCGAGCGGGAGCTGACGGTGCCCGCCACCGGCCCCGAGGTGCGCGGGGACGCCCGCGCCTGGCTCGACGTGTTCTGGCTGACGCTGGTGACCCGGGAGCGCGAGCGCACGGAGCGGCTCTGCCAGGTGGACCCCGACGCGCTGCGCGACGAGCGGACGCCGGTCGACGACCACGTCCTGCACTTCGCCGGCACCCTGCGCTCCTACTGGCTGCGCCGCCCCGTCGACGAGGTCGTCGAGAAGCTGGCCGCCGCGATGGACGCCTCGCACCCCAAGACGGGCACGCTCGCGCCGAAGGACTTCGTCAACGCCGTCGACTACCAGCCCATCGGCCTCTTCCACCGGCTGCTCACCCAGGAGGACGAGAAGTTCACCGAGCTGCTCGCCGGGGCGCTGGAGGAGCACCGCGGCTACTGGGCCGGGTCCTGCGCGCCCCGCTCGCGGATCGCGCTCGGCCCGCTGGCGCTGGCCTGTCTCGCGTACGACGGGGAGCTTCCCGTGAGCACGGACCAGCCGTTCCTGCCGCGCCGTCTGCTCGACCGGGGACGTCTCGAAGCGATCCCCGACTCGCTCGCCCGGGGCTGAGGGCAGCCGTCTGAACCGGGGGTGCGATGGTGGCCGATGCTCCGGCCCGCACCCCCGTCGCGCTGTACGTGGCTCCACGCGGGGAGCGCTAGGCCGAGACCAGCATCCGTGCCCGGCGGGCGTCGGTGAGGGCTTCGGGGGTGAGAACAGGCCGCGGCACGACGATGCCGCAGCGGGTGCAGACGGGGCCCGACGACGGCTCGTGCGCCAGGTCGTGCATCCAGACGAGCCCGCTGCCCGCACAGACCGGGCAGCTCTCGCCCGGGTCGCGCTCCAGAGCGGCGATCAGCCGGCGGAGAACCTCGGCCAGCGCTCCGCCGGGATGCACCGACGGGTCGTCGCACCAGGCGACTCCGAAGCCGCCCCAGGTCAGCCGGTGCCAGTCGTCCACCGTGCCCGGGCGGCGCAGCCCGTCGTGCTTCTCCTTGCGCCTGCGCTCCGCGAAGGCGACTTCGTACGCGAGCCAGACCGCCCGCGCCTCTTCCAGCTCCTCCAGCGCCGCGACCAGCCGGGCCGGGTCGGGGGAGCGGTCCTCGGGTCCGAAACCGGCCCGTGAACACAGGTGGTCCCAGGTCGCCCGGTGCCCGTAGGGGGCGAATCTCTCAAGGCACTTGCGCAGTGAGTAACGCCGCAGTGCCAGATCGTTGCGCGGATCGCGCACCTGTCTTGCCAGACTCCGGAATCCAGCCATCGCCCTGCACCTCCGTCACACGTACGTCGGCGTCGCCGCAGCAGTGGAGCGACGTCGCCGAGTAGACGTACCGACACACGATTCGGATCCCTTCAAGGGCCGCCGATTCCCATTCGATTTCCGATGGGGTCCATCACCGGCACCTTGTGAGGCCGGGGACTTGCTGAGTGATCCCTGTGATGATTCCGAAAACGTGACGCATGTTCATCTTCTGTCGTTGGCTAACCGCCGGTAACCTCCGGCACACCCATCGTCGGGAGGACCAGGCATGCGACGACGCATTCCACGCACCACCCTGAACAGAGTGCCCAGCAGGACCCGCGGTCCTCTGCGGAGAGTTACGGCCGCCGCGGCTCTCCTGCTCACCGCGGGACTGCTTTCCCCACTGACGACCTCGGCGGCGAGTGCCGCCGATGAGCCCGTCCCGGTCACCGATTACTGCAAGGGGCAGTGCTCGGACATACTGCCGCCCGGGGCGAACGGCAGCGCGACGCTTGCCGAGATCCTCGGGAACAAGCTGTTCGGCACACAGCCCCAGCATGCGGACGATCAGCTCGGTCCCTATGACGCGCTCTCGTCCGGCTACCCGTCGCTCACGGACGACACACTCGCGAACTTCTTCAACGACTCCTCCTTCGGTGTACCGGCCGATCAGGTCGCCTCCGTCACGCGGCCGCGCGACGACGTGACCATCACCCGTGACAAGAAGAACGGCGTACCCCACATCAAAGGTTCCACGCGCTACGGAACCGAGTTCGGCGCCGGTTTCGCCGCAGGTCAGGACCGCCTGTGGCTGATCGACCTGTTCCGGCACATCGGCCGCGGCGAGCTGACGTCCTTCGCGGGCGGCGCGCTGGCGAACCAGGGACTGGAACAGGAGTTCTGGCCCCAGGCCCCCTACACCGAGGACGATCTTCAGAAGCAGGTCGACTTCATCAAGGCCCAGGGCACCCGCGGGCAGCAGGCCATGGACGACGCGCAGGCCTACATCGACGGCCTCAACGCCTACCGGGTCAAGTCGAAGAACGGCCGCTACTTCCCGGGTGAGTACGTACTCACCGGCAAGGTCGACGCGATCACCAACATCGGCGAGATCCAGCCGTTCAAGGTGACCGACATGATCGCGCTCGCCTCGGTGGTCGGCGGTCTCTTCGGCAACGGCGGCGGGGGAGAGGTCGGCCAGGCCCTCTCGCTGATGCAGGCGCAGGAGAAGTACGGCGTCCAGAAGGGCACCGAGGTCTGGGAGTCCTTCCGCGGCCGCGACGACCCCGAGGCCGTCAGCACCATCCACGACGGCACCAGCTTCCCCTACGGCCAGAAACCGGCGAACGCGCGCGGCCAGGCCCTGCCCGACAAGGGATCCGTTCAGACGGAACAGGTCGTCTACGACCGCACCGGCTCGGCCGCCACGGCGTCCGCCAAGTCCGGCGACAGCATCGCCAAGGACCCGGTGAAGGCGGCGAAGAACCTCAAGCCGCTCCAGGGCATGTACGACGACGGGGTGCTCCCCGCCGATCTGTTCGCCGGCAACGACTCCGGCACCAGGAAGGGCATGTCGAACGCCCTGCTCGTCTCCGGCGCCCACACCGCGTCCGGCCACCCGGTCGCCGTCTTCGGCCCGCAGACCGGCTACTTCGCGCCCCAGCTGCTGATGATGCAGGAGCTCCAGGGCCCCGGCATCAGCGCGCGCGGCGTCTCCTTCGCCGGGGTCGGCATGTACATCCAGCTCGGCCGCGGCCAGGACTACTCCTGGTCGGCGACCTCCGCCGGACAGGACATCACGGACACCTACGCGGTCCAGCTGTGCGAGGCCGACGGCTCCACGCCCACCAAGCAGTCGACGTCGTACCTCTACCACGGCACCTGCACGTCGATGGACAAGCTGGAGAAGAAGAACTCCTGGAAGCCGACGGTGGCCGACTCCACGGCGGCCGGCTCCTACCGCCTCCAGGTCTTCCGTACGAAGTACGGCGTCGTCACGCACCGCGCGACGGTCGGCGGCAAGCCCGTCGCGTACACCGCGCTGCGCTCCACCTACCGGCACGAGGCCGACTCGATCATCGGCTTCCAGATGCTCAACGACCCGTCCTACGTCAAGGACGCCGCGAGCTTCGAGAAGGCGGCGCAGCACATCAGCTACGCCTTCAACTGGTTCTACGCCGACTCGCGCGACATCGCGTACTACAACAGCGGCAGCAACCCCGTGCGCGCGGCCGACGTCGACGGCTCGCTGCCCGTGAAGGCCGAACCGGCCTACGAGTGGAAGGACTTCGACCCGGCGGACAACACCGCCGCGTACACGCCGCCGGACCAGCACCCGAACTCCGTGAACCAGGACTACTACGTCTCCTGGAACAACAAGCAGGCCAAGGGCTTCGGGGCCGCCAACTTCAGCCTCGGCGCCGTGCACCGCGCCGACCTGCTGAACGGCCGGGTGAAGAAGCTCACCGAGCAGGGCGGGGTCACCCGCGCCTCGCTGACCCAGGCCATGGAGGAGGCGGCGGTCACCGATCTGCGCGGCGAGCAGGTGCTGCCGGAGATCCTCAAGGTGATCCGCAGCAAGCCGGTCGACGACCCCCAGCAGGCGAAGGCCGTGCAGCAGCTGGAGGCCTGGCAGAAGGCGGGCGCGCAGCGCAACCAGACGTCCGCCGGGTCCAAGACGTACGCGCATCCGGACGCCGTACGGATCATGGACGCGTGGTGGCCGCTCCTGGTGGAGGCCGAGTTCAAGCCCGGGCTCGGCGACGACCTCTACCAGGCGCTGACCGCCGAACTGACCGTGGACGAGGCGCCGTCCGCCGGGCACGGACCGACGGGCTCGCACGCCGGGTCCTCGTTCCAGTACGGCTGGTGGGGCTATATCGACAAGGATCTGCGGTCGGTGCTCGGGCAGCCGGTGCAGGGGAAGCTGGGCGCGCAGTACTGCGGCGCCGGTGACCTCTCCGCCTGCCGGGACGCGCTCCTGAAGACCCTGGCGACGGCCGCGGCCAAGCCGGCCACCGAGGTCTACCCCGGTGACGACAACTGCAAGGCCGGGGACCAGTGGTGCGCCGACACCATCGTCCACCGGGCGCTCGGCGGGATCACGCACCGCTCGATGCAGTGGCAGAACCGGCCTACGTACCAGCAGGTCGTGGAGTTCCCGGCACACCGGTAGCCGTCGGGGGCGCGGGGCTCGCCCCGCGCCCCTCACGGGGCGATCCGGCCCGCCCCCAGGACCACGCGGGCCAGCTCCGGATGGCAGATGTCGCTGTGGGCGCCCGACGGGGGAGGTCCCTTGCGGACCACCTGGGAGGCGTCCACGCTCACGCACCCCGACTCCGGCACCCCGGCCCCCAGCACCTCGGCCAGGGAGCGGCGCACCGACCCGTTCACCTCCATGATCCCGTCGTGGCCCAGGGCGCCCCAGCGCAGGCCGAGATCGATGGCGCCGCGGTCGTCCCCCGAGAGGCGCGAGGCCAGCGGGTACAGCACGCCCAGCGCCGTGTCGAAGCGCGAGTAGCAGCCCACCAGCGGGCCGTCGACGCGCGCCTGCCGCCCGGCCAGCGAGCCGCGCCGCGCGAACGAGTAGTGCGAGAACGCGCCCTGGAGCAGGGTCACCGACTTCACGTTCCGTGCCTGCGCGGGCAGCCCGGCCAGGGCGAACGACACGAGCCGGGCGCCGAAGCTGTGCCCGACCAGGTGCACGCGCACCCCGGGCGCCTCGGCGGCGAGCCGCCCGAGCGCCGGCCCGAGCCCCTTCTGCCCGACCGTCCCCGCCCGCCGCTTCATGGCGAAGTACGTGGCCTGGCGCAGGAGTTCATGAGCGCCGTGCCAGACCTTGGCCAGACCGCCGGGCAGTGTGAAGGTGGGGACGTCCCCGGCCGTCTCCGCCAGCGCCTCGGCGAACTCCCGGCAGGTGTCCCGGGTGTCCCGCTGGAACATGGCGAGCGCACTGTGCGCCGACAGTTCCGGCACCGTGTCGGCGGCGATCCCGTCCGTCCGCACCCCCGTCAACTGCCTTACCAGACCGCCGAACTCGTCGAACGCGTCCGGCGGCTGCGCGTCGAGGAGTCCGGCCAGCCGGTCGATGACGGGCTCGTGCCCGGGGAAGACCGCGCCGAGCGCCCGCCGGGTCTCCTGATCGAGGGCCGACCGCGGTACGGCGGGGCCCGCCGCGGCCGCCGCGGGGGCGAAGTCCGGGATCAGCTCGTCCGTGAAGCGCATCGAGGGCCAGAGCACGCCCGCGTACCCGAGGTGCGCGCCGGGTGCGAGGGAGGGGAACGGCGCGAAGAAGCGGTCGTAGAGCCGGGACGCGGTGTCGTGGTCGTTGTTCCAGCCGTGCGCGAGGAGGACCAGGTCCCGCACCCCGCGCTCGCGCACCCCGCGCAGCAGGGCGTCCCGCTGTCCGGGATCCGGGTCCCCGGCGGCGTCGAACGTCAGCTCCCAGTAGGGCCGTACGTGTACTTCCGGTGCAGCCATGGCCAACCCCCGTGGCAGTGGTCCGTGCGGTGTGCCGCATCGTCCCGCCGGTCACGGGGGTTGGCCATACACCCCGTCGAAGTCGCTTCGGTTCAGGTGAGTTCGCGCTCCCGGGTCTCCGGCAGCGCCAGGACGCACAGCAGCGAGACGACGGCCATCGCGCTCACGTACCAGCCCACCGACGCCGAGCCGAAGGAGCCCTGCAGCCGCGTCGCCACCAGCGGGGCCACCGCACCGCCGAGCACCCCGCCCAGGTTGTACGCGAACGAGGCGCCGGAGTAGCGCACCCGCACCCCGAACAGCTCCGGGAGATAGGCGCCCATCGGGCCGTACACCACGCCCATGCAGAACAGCGCCCCGCCGAGCGCGAGCGCGATGAGCACCGGCTGCTCGGAGTCCATCAGCGGGAACAGGACCAGGCCCCACACGATCGCGATCCCGGAGCCGATCAGCACCGTCCTGCGCCGGCCGCCCGCGTCCGAGCGGGTCGCCGCCAGCCAGGTGCCGCCGGCCAGGAACAGACAGGCCACGAGCTGGGTCGTGAGCATCGTGCCGCGCGGGACGCCGAGCGTCTTGGTGCCGTACGCGAGACAGTACGTGGTGGCCGTGTAGAAGAGCCCGTACGCGATGATCATGCCGCCCGCGCCGAGCAGGATCTCCTTCGGATGCCGCTTGAACACCTCGAACGCCGGTGCCCTGCTGGCCTCCTGCTGGTCCATCACCTTCTGGAAGACCGGCGTCTCACTGATCTTCAGACGGACGAACAGGCCGACCGCGACGAGCAGGAAGGAGAGCAGGAACGGCACCCGCCAGCCCCACGACGTGAACGCGTCGTCGGACAGCGTCTCCGACAGCAGCCAGAAGATTCCGGTGGCCGCGAAGAAGCCGACGGACGGGCCGAGTTGGGGGAACGCGGCGAACAGGCCGCGCTTGCCGCGCGGTGCGTGCTCCACCGCGAGCAGCGCCGCCCCTCCCCACTCGCCGCCGAGCCCGACGCCCTGGAGGAAGCGCAGCAGGACGAGCAGGACCGGCGCCCACACGCCGAGAGTGGAGTAGCCGGGCAGCAGGCCCACGCACGCCGTGGACAGGCCCATCAGCGGCAGCGACGCCACGAGCACCGACTTGCGGCCGACGCGGTCGCCGAAGTGGCCGAAGACCAGCGAGCCCAGCGGGCGGGCGGCGAACGCGACGGCGTACGTCGAGAAGGAGGCGAGGGTTCCGTTCAGATCGGAGAGGTTCGGGAAGAACGCGTCGTTGAGGACGAGCGCGGCGGCCGTTCCGTAGACGTAGAAGTCGTAGAACTCGATGGCCGTACCGATGAAACTGGCCACCGCGACGCGGCGCAGGCTCTCCGGTGGTGAGGCCTGCGCCGCGTCCGCCGACGTCGCGTCTTCCCTGGTCGAGTCGTCTTTGAGCACGGGTCGACTCTGATTGTCCGTGTACGGTCCAGTCAATATTCTGGGACGCTTGTCCCGGATTCCGAGACGAGAGGTGTGGCCGGGGCTACTTGTACGTGAGGTACTTGCGGCGTACGTCCCTGAACGCGGCCAGTTCCTTGCGCCAGGCCGCGACCACCTCGTCCGCCGAGGCCCCCGCGTCGATCATCGTGCGGACCTGGGTGGACCCGGTGAGCTTGTCGATCCAGTTGTCGGAGCGCCAGGCGAAGTCCTTCCAGGCCTTCTTCGCGGTGACGAGGAGCGCGATGCCCGTGCGCACCGGGTCGAAGGACTCCCGGTCGTCGACGTGCAGCTGCACCCCGCCGATGGTCTTTCCCTGGAACTTGGAGAACGTCGGCGCGAAGTACGCCTCCCTGAAGTGCACGCCGGGCAGGGCGAGTCCGTTCGCGGCCGCGGCCCACGACCGGTCGATGCCCTCGGCGCCGAGCAGTTCGAAGGGCCGGGTCGTGCCGCGGCCCTCGGACAGGTTCGTGCCCTCGAACAGGCAGGTGCCCGCGTACACCAGGGCGGTGTCGGGCGTCGGCATGTTGGGGCTGGGCGGCACCCACGGCAGACCGGACGCGTCGTAGAAGTCGCCGCGCCGCCAGCCGCTCATCGTGACCGTGGCCAGCTCGACGGGGTGCGTCAGGTACTCGCCGTTGAACAGCCGGGCCAGCTCGGTGACGGTCATGCCGTGCGCCTGCGAGATCTCGCGGCGGCCGACGAACGTCGCGAACTCCTTGTGCAGCACCGGCCCGTAGGCGTTCCGGCCCGTCATGGGGTTCGGCCGGTCGAGGACCACGAACCGCTTGCCCGCGAGCTGCGCCGCCTCCATGCAGTCGTACAGCGTCCAGATGTACGTGTAGAAGCGGGCGCCCACGTCCTGGATGTCGAAGACGATCGTGTCCACGCCGGACGCCGTGAAGACGTCCGCGAGCGCCTGGCCGCTCTTCAAGTACGTGTCGTACACCGGGAGTCCGGTCGCCGGGTCGTCGTAGCGCCCCTCCGAGCCGCCCGCCTGCGCGGTGCCGCGGAAGCCGTGCTCGGGGCCGAACACCGCCTTCAGGTCGACGCGTGCGTCGTCGTGCATCACGTCCACGATGTGCTGGACGTCGCGGGTGACGCCGGTCGGGTTGGTGACGACACCGACCTTCTCGCCGTCGAGGAGCCGGTAGCCGTCCGCCTCCAGCCGCTCGAAGCCCGTGCGCAGGGGGCGGCCCCCGCCGCTCCGCCCGGCGGCCTGGGCCGGTCCGGCGGCACCGACGCCGGCGGCGCCCGCCGCCCCCGCGCCCGCCGCGAGCAGCAGCCGTCTCGACATGTTCATGCGGGAACCTCCGTGATCATCGGAACTGGCATGGCCATGCACGCTAGCCCGTGGGCGGCTCCCGGGGAACGAACCCCGGGAACGAACCTCGGCGGATCGCCAGGTCCGAACCCCTTCCACCGCTCCATACCGACTGGTTAGTCTGCTGGGGCGACGGGCCGTTCTCGCCCTGCCGAGACCGCGCCGGAGTCGCACCGGAAGTCGTGCCGAAAGGCGTGCCGCAAGTCGTGCCGAAGTCGTGTCGAAGGAGACCGATGGTGGAGAGTCTGCAAGGCCAGTCAGTCGTCGTCACGGGGGCGGGCGGCGGTATCGGCGCCGCGCTCGCCCGCCGGTTCGCGGACGCGGGCGCGCGGGTCGTCGTCAACGACCTGGACGCGGCCAAGGCCGCGGCCGTCGCCGAGGAGATCGGCGCGACGGCCGTGCCCGGAGACGCCTCCACCGTCGTCGAGCAGGCCCGCGACGCCCTCGGCGGCACCGTCGACGTCTACTGCGCCAACGCGGGCCTGGCCTCCGGCGGCACCGAGGCCGCGCCCGAGGAGGTGTGGGCCGCGGCCTGGGACGTCAACGTCATGGCGCACGTCCGCGCCGCCCACGCCCTGCTGCCCGACTGGCTGGAGCGGGGCACCGGCCGCTTCGTCTCGACGGTCTCCGCCGCCGGACTGCTCAGCATGGTCGGGGCGGCCCCGTACAGCGTCACCAAGCACGGCGCGTACGCCTTCGCCGAATGGCTCTCGCTCACCTACCGCCACCGCGGCCTCAAGGTCCACGCGATCTGCCCGCAGGGCGTGCGCACCGACATGCTCACCGCCTCCGGATCCGCCGGGGACCTGGTCCTCGCCCCGACCGCCATCGAACCGGCGGACGTCGCCGACGCGCTCTTCGCGGGCATGGCCGAGGACCGCTTCCTGATCCTGCCGCACCCGGAGGTCGCCGAGTACTACACGGCCCGCGCCGCCGTCCCCGACCGCTGGCTCACGAACATGAACCACATCCAGCAGAAGTGGGAGGCCGCCCGGTGAGCCCCTCGATCTATGCGGCGCAGCCCTGGCTCGGCGTCCTCAACGACGCGCAGAAGGCCCCCGTCACCCCGGCCGCCTCCGTCGCGCACGCCTTCGCCGCCGCGGTCCGCCGCGCCCCCGACGCCACCGCCCTCGCCTACTTCGACGGCCGCCTGACCTACGCCGAGGTGGACGCCCTGTCCGACTCGGTGGCCGGGCACCTCGCCGAGCGCGGCCTGGCCAAGGGCGACCGCGTCGCGGTCATGCTGCAGAACTCGCCGCACTTCGTGCTCGCGCTGCTCGGCGCGTTCAAGGCCGGTGCCGTCGTGGTCCCGGTCAACCCGATGTACAAGTCGGGCGAGGTCGGCCACGTCCTGCACGACGCCGAGGTCGCCGGGCTCGTCTGCACGGACCGCGCCTGGGAGGCGTATCTGCGCGAGACCGCCGCGGACTCACCGGTCCGGATCGTGCTGACCGCCTGCGAACTCGACCTCCAGACGCGCAACGACCAGCGGGTTCTCAACTTCGAGCGGGTCACCCCGGCCGCCACGGACGCCGACGACCTCCTCGCCGTCGCCCGCGCGGGCCACGAGGCGCCCGCCGGCCGCGAACCGTCCGGCGACGACATCGCGCTGATCAGCTACACCTCCGGGACCAGCGGCACCCCGAAGGGCGCCACCAACCTGCACCGCAACATCACGTACAACGCGGAGCGCCAGCGCACCGGCCTCGGCCTGCCCGAGGGCGCCACCTACTTCGCGCTCGCGCCGCTCTTCCACATCACCGGCATGGTGTGCGAGCTGGTGGCCTCCTTCGCCAACGCGGGCACCCTCGCCCTCGCCTACCGCTTCGAGCCGGGCGTGGTCCTCGACGCGTTCGCGGAGCACCGGCCCGCGTACACCGTCGGCCCCTCCACGGCTTTCATGGCGCTTGCCGCCCAGCCGCAGGCCACCCGCGAGCACTTCGCGTCGTTCTCCTCGATCTCGTCGGGCGGCGCCCCGGTGCCGCCCGCCCTGGTGGAGAAGTTCCGCGCCGCCTTCGGCCCGTACATCCACAACGGCTACGGCCTCACCGAGTGCACCGCGCCCTGCGCGTCCGTGCCGCCCGGCACCGAGGCGCCGGTCGACCCGGTCTCCGGCACCCTCGCGGTCGGCGTCCCGGGCCCCGACTCGGTCGTCCGCATCCTCGACGACCTCGGCGACGAGGTGCCCTTCGGCGAGCAGGGCGAGATCGCGGTCCGCGGCCCGCAGGTCGTGCCGGGGTACTGGCGCCGCCCCGAAGCCACCGAAGAGGGCTTCCCCGGCGGGGAGCTGCGCACCGGCGACATCGGCTTCATGGACGCGAACGGCTGGCTGTACGTCGTCGACCGCAAGAAGGACATGATCAACGCGTCCGGCTTCAAGGTGTGGCCGCGCGAGGTCGAGGACGTCCTCTACACCCACCCCGGGGTCCGGGAGGCGGCCGTCGTCGGCATCCCCGACGCCTACCGCGGCGAGAGCGTCAAGGCGTACGTCAGTCTGCGCCCCGGCGCGGAGGCGACCCCCGAGGAGCTGGCCGCCTACTGCAAGGAGCGGCTCGCGGCGTACAAATATCCCCGCGAGGTGGAGGTCCTGCGCGAGCTGCCCAAGACGGCAAGTGGGAAGATCCTCCGACGGGAGCTGCGTGCTCCCGCAAGCCACGGACAGTAGACAGCGAAAGGCAGGTGGCGGCAGTGCCCAGGACGACGACGGGCGGCGACGGCACACCCGTTCCGCAGCGCCTCCTCGCGGCCGCCACCCGGCTCTTCGCCGAGCAGGGCTACGACCGCACCTCGGTCCAGGAGATCGTGGAGGCCGCGGGCGTCACCAAGGGCGCCCTCTACCACTACTTCGGTTCCAAGGACGATCTGCTGCACGAGGTGTACGCGCGGCTGCTCCGCCTCCAGCAGGACCGGCTCGACGCCTTCGCCGACCGGGACGAGCCGGTCGAGCAGCGGCTGCGCGAGGCGGCGGCCGACGTCGTCGTCACCACGATCGAGAACCTCGACGACGCGGCCATCTTCTTCCGCTCCATGCACCACCTCAGCCCCGAGAAGAACAAGCAGGTACGGGCCGAGCGGCGCCGCTACCACGAGCGGTTCAGGGCGCTGATCGAAGAGGGCCAGCGGACCGGCGTCTTCGCCCCGGAGACCTCGGCGGACCTGGTGGTGGACTACCACTTCGGCTCGGTCCACCACCTCTCCACCTGGTACCGGCCCGACGGCCCGCTCACCCCGCAGCAGCTCGCGGACCAGCTGGCGGAGCTGCTGCTGCGGGCGCTGCGGCCGTAAGCCTGCGCAGCAGCGCCCCGGCCGCCGGATTGCGCGGCCGGGGCGCCCGCCCCGCCAGCACCACGGTCCGCCCGGGCTCGGGCTGCCGGATGGAGACGCACGGCAGCCCGGCGTCCTCCCCGATCCGCCTCACAGGTGATGCGCCGGTCGAGTCCGCGGTGCGCGGCGAGCCTGCGCACCGCGGACTCCAGACCCGTACCGGCCTTGAACTCGATGAACGGCTCGTCCGCCAGATCCGCCACCGGGGCCTCCCGCACCGAGACCTGGATCCCCGGGAACTCCCGGTGGAATCCGGCCAGTTCGGCCGCGAGGTCCACACAGGTCCGCGAGCGCCTGCCGCGCCTGCGGCAGCAGCGCCCGGCCGGCCTCGAGCCCTGCGCGTGCGCTGCTTCCTGCGGCGCTTGGCTCTGACGGACCATGTGGTGGGCGGCGGCTACTGACCTTCGTCCGCAGGCCGGTGGGGGCTTCTCGCGCAGTTCCCCGCGCCCCTGAAGCGAGCTTCGCTCGCCCAGGGGAGGCTGCGCGCAGCGCAGCCTTAAGGGGCGCGGGGAACTGCGCGACCAGCCACAGATCACCCGCGCCCGACGACGAGACCTAGGCGAACCGCTTCAACTCCCGCCGGGCCAGCGACCGCTGGTGCACCTCGTCCGGACCGTCGGCCAGGCGCAGCGTCCGCGCCCCCGCCCACAGCTCCGCGAGCGGGTAGTCCTGCGACACCCCGCCGGCGCCGTACAGCTGCACCGCCTTGTCGATGATGTCGACCACGGTCCGCGGGGTCGCGATCTTGATGGACTGGATCTCGGTGTGCGCCCCGCGATTGCCCACGGTGTCCATCAGCCAGGCCGTCTTCAGCACCAGCAGCCGCAGCTGCTCGACGGCCACCCGCGCGTCCGCGATCCACCCCTGCACCACGCCCTGCTGGGCGAGCGGCTTGCCGAACGCGGTGCGGGCCACGGCCCGCTGGCACATCAGGTCGATGGCGCGCTCGGCCATGCCGATCAGCCGCATGCAGTGGTGGATGCGGCCCGGGCCGAGCCGCGCCTGGGCGATGCCGAAGCCACCGCCCTCCTCGCCGATCAGATTGCTCACCGGCACCCGGGCCTGATCGAAGATCACCTCGGCGTGCCCGCCGTGCCAGTGGTCCTCGTACCCGTAGACGGTCATGGCCCGCCGCACCTCGACCCCGGGGGTGTCGCGCGGCACCAGCACCATCGACTGCTGGCGGCGGATGTCCGGGCCGTCGGGGTCGGTCTTGCCCATGACGATGAAGATCTTGCAGTTCGGGTTCATGGCGCCCGAGATGTAGAACTTCCGGCCCGTGATGACGTAGTCGCCCGATCCGTCGGAGGAGCGCTCGATCCGGGTCGTGATGTTCGTGGCGTCGGAGGAGGCGACCTCCGGCTCGGTCATCGCGAACGCCGAGCGGATCTCCCCGGCGAGCAGCGGCTCCAGCCACTGCTTCTTCTGCGCGTCGTCACCGAACTGGGCGAGCACCTCCATGTTCCCGGTGTCGGGAGCCGCGCAGTTCAGCGCGGTCGGCGCCAACTGCGGGCTGCGGCCGGTGATCTCGGCCAGCGGCGCGTACTGGAGGTTGGTGAGTCCGGCGCCGTGCTCGGCATCGGGAAGGAAGAGATTCCACAGGCCCTGCCGACGTGCCTCGGCCTTCAGGTCCTCGACCACGGCCGGGGTCTCCCACGGCGAGCCGAGCGCGGCGCGCTGCTCGGCGGCGACCGCCTCGGCCGGGTGCACGTGCTCGTCCATGAACGCGAGGAGCTTGCCGCGCAGCTCCTCGGTACGGGCGTCGAATGCGAAGTCCATGATGCGCGTCAGCCTTTCTGGAGGGTGTCGGTGCCGTGCTCGATGAAGACCGGGACCAGCTCGCCGATCCGGTCGAACCCGGCGCCGACCGTCTGACCGAGCGTGTAGCGGTAGTGGATGCCCTCGAGGATCACGGCGAGCTTGAACCAGGCGAACGCCGTGTACCAGGAGACCGCGGACACGTCGCGCCCCGAGCGCGCGGCGTACCGCTCGATCAGCTCGGCCGGGGCCGGGTGCCCGGCGGCCGACGCCGTCGTGGAGATGGGGGAGTCGGGCAGTTCGAGCCGGGCGCTGTACATCGCCAGCAGGCCCAGGTCGGTCAGCGGATCGCCGAGCGTCGACATCTCCCAGTCGAGGACGGCCTTGATCCGGTCGACGCCGTCGGCATCCTGCCGGACCAGGACGTTGTCCAGCCGGTAGTCGCCGTGCACGATCGTCGCGGCGGGGGAGTCGGGCAGCGAGCGCCCGAGGGCCGCGTGCAGCTCGTCGATGCCGGCCAGCTCCCGGTTGCGGGAGGCGTCCAGCTGCTTGCCCCAGCGGCGCAGCTGACGGTCGAGGAAGCCGTCGGGCCGCCCGAAGTCGCCGAGACCGGCCGCGGCCGGGTCCACGGCGTGCAGATCGACCAGGGTGTCGACGAGCCCGAGCACGGCGGCGCGGGTCCGCTCGGCGCCGAGCGGGGCCAGCTGCTCGGCGGTCCGGTAGGGCGTCCCGTCGACGAACTCCATCACGTAGAACGGCGCCCCGACGACGCTGTCGTCCTCGCACAGCAGCAGTGCCTCGGGCACCGGTACCGGGGTGTCGTGCAGTGCGGCGATGACCCGGTGCTCGCGCTTCATGTCGTGCGCGGTGGCCAGGACGTGCCCGAGCGGCGGCCTGCGGACCACCCACCTCGACGTCCCGTCGCTCACCTCGTACGTGAGATTGGACCGCCCGCCCTCGATGAGCCGCCCGGACAGCGGCCCGACGACCAGGCCGGGCCGCTCGCGATCGAGGTGGGCGCGCAGCTGGTCGAGATCGAGACCTGGTGGGTGACTCATCGTGGTCCTCCGAGAATCCGGGACGGGTGCGACTCATCATGCCGACCAGTCGGTATGTCGTCCAGTGGCTGACGGAAAAGTGATCGTTCCAACCCTGGCCCACGGTGCCCTGTCCGCCCGGACGCGCGAAAGGGCCCGGCGGTGATTGCCGGGCCCTTTCGCCGGATTCCGTCCGGGGCGGGGTGGGTCAGTGATCGTCCCAGTGGCCGTCGTGCTCCGCGTGCCGGTGGCCGTCGTGGACGTAGTCGACATGGTCCCCGTGCGGCACGGCCTCGTGCCCGCAGTCCTCGCCGTGCCGGTGCTCGTGCCGCTGGTGCGCGACGTGCCCGCGCGGCTCGCACTCGTCCCAGTGACCGTCGTGCTCGGCGTGCAGGTGGCCGTCGTGCGCGTAGTCGACGTGGTCGCCGTGCGGTACCGCCCGGTGGCCGCAGGCGGGGCCGTGGGCGTGGGCGTGGACGGGGTGCTCCTGATGGAGGCTGGTCATGATGCTCACCTTCGCTCGCGTCGTCCACTCAGGCTAGTCCGAATTGCCGGAAAGGTGGCTTTGTGCGGGGCGGGTCGCGCCGTGTCCGGTCGCACGGTTCCCCGTGCTCCTGGGGTGCGTCCTTCCGCGGCCACAAGATTTTCCGCGGGCCGTGTAAAGGAATCGGGTGGTGCGCTGCCTCTCAAGGGGCGTACGGCCGCTGCCTCGTCCCGAGGCGCTGGGCCGCAGACTCGAGGAGGTCCAGTGGAGATGACGGGTACGGGCACGGCCGTGTTCCTGATCGTGTTCTTCGCGCCGGCGCTGAGCAAGGTGCTGACGAGCATCGCGTTCCGCAACCGGGCGGCGGGCAGGGCCGAGATAATCCGTGCGAAGCGCGACGGGCGGACGCCGCGGCGGCGTCGGCCGGGAAAGCGGGGGCGGCGTGGCTGACCGGAACAGGCCGCGGTCGCGGCACGCGGAGGAGCTGGCGGCGCTCGTCGAGGAGCGGTACGGCCAGATGGTCGGAGCCGCGGCCAAACGGCTGCGCAGGGGCGACGTGCCGCAGACGTCGGCAGATCCCGAGGACGTCGTGCAGAACGCGCTCAAGGCCGTGCTGTCCTACGACAAGCCGATCGGCAACATGCCCGCGTTCTTCTACGGCTGCCTGGGCAACGAGGTCAGACAGGCGGCGCGGCGCCACTACGCGGGGCGGGGGTACGCCTCCCTCGACGCGGACGTGCGGGCGGAGGACGAGCCGAAGGTGGAGCCGATCGCCCGAGCCGAGATGCGGCACCTCATCGACCAGGCGCTGGACGGACTCCCGCGTCAGCAGCAGAAGGCGCTGCTGCTGACGCGGGAGATGGGGTTCACCCAGGAAGAGGCGGCCCGGATCATGGGGACGGCCACCGGGACGGTCGGCGTCCACACCCACAGGGCGATCAAAACGCTGACCGTGGCACTGGCCGGGCTTGCCGTGGCGCTGGTCACCTGGGTCACCACCGGGCTGGCGAGCGGGACACGCAGGGTTCTTCCGGGCTCCGGCGGCTTCGGACACGCCTCCAGGGGGTTCACGGTCACGCTCGGCCTCACCGGCCTGATCACGATCGCCGCGGTCTGGCTGGCGCTGGCGGTCTTTCTGCCGCGGCGCAGGTACGGCCGGTCGTTCCGGCCGCCGACCGCTCAGGGGCGACGCGCGGCGGGAGCGGCTCCCTCGTCCTCGCCTCCCCCGCCCGGCGGCGATGCCGGTCACCGGGCCGGGGGCGGGGGAGATCTCGGTCCCGGTGTTCCGATCCAGACGCCTCTCGACAGGGACGACTACTAGCCGACCACTGGTCGGATGTCCGCCGGGTCCGGCCACCGGCCCCCGACCCGGCGGGTCACACCACCAGAGCCACCGCGAAGACGGCCAGTGCCACCGTGCACAGGGCCGCCGTCACGGCCCCCCGCACCGACATCACCGGCGGCGCCGCCTCGTTCAGGGCCAGGCCGGTGATCCGGCGGTGGGCCACGGACAGGAAGGCCAGCCAGACCAGGAGCACCAGGGCGGCGGCCGTCCACTCGATCACCCCGGCGGCGCCGTGCAGCACGGTCTTGACGGCGAGCACGGCCGCCACGGTGCACGACAGCGTGGTGCGCCGCCAGGCGAGCCGGGTCCGGGCCGGCTGCAACCCGGGATCACGCCGAGCACCGGCCGCCATGCCTCAGCCCTCCCAGCCCACGAGCACCACCACGACCATGGCCACGGCGACCAGCGCCACGACCACGCTCAGCACGGCGGGGAACCGGGACGCCGGCAGGTCCTCGCCCCGCCGCATGGCCCGCTCGCACCGCACCCAGTGGCTCACGGCCCGCAGCGAGCACAGCACCCCGGAGGCGAGCAGCGCCAGCGCGAGACCCACCCGCCAGCCCCAGCGCAGATCGGGCAGGAACTGGTCCACCGCGAATCCGCCGCCGATCAGCGCGAGCGCCGTCCGTACCCAGGCGAGAAAGGTCCGCTCGTTGGCGAGCGAGAAGCGGTAGTCGGGCGTTTCACCCTCGTTCCTGATCCGCTCGGGCGTGAACCAGAGGCGGATGTTGCGCACGAAATCGATCACTGGCAGGACACTACCTCCGGGTCACCGGTGTGCCCTCCACCGGTCGAAGGCGACCAGCCCGTCCGGCGTCCACGCCCACTCGCCCAGCCGCCGCTCAAGCTCGTCGAGGCTCAGGAAGGCGTACCAGTCGACCTCCTCGGCCTGCGGCCGCACCGGAAGGTCGAAGGTGACCTCGTACACGGCCGACCACCAGGAACCCCGCGCGCCGTCACCCTCGTACAGGAACCGGAACAGCGGGGTCGGCTGCGGCAGCCCGCTGACACCCAGTTCCTCCTCGGCCTCGCGCAGCGCGGCCTCGTCGTAGCTCTCGCCCGTGCCGACGACACCGCCGACGAACATGTCGTACATCCCGGGGAAGACCATTTTCGTCGCGGTGCGCCGGTGCACGAACACCTCGCCCGCCGGGTTCCGCGCCAGGACGAACGCGCACCGGTGCCGCAGCCCGCGCGCGTAGGCGTCCCCGCGCGGCGCCTGCCCCACCACCCGGTCCTGTTCGTCGACGATGTCGAGGATCTCTTCGGCCGGAGTCGCGGGAGGAGTCATACGGGCAGGCTACTGCGGGGTGCCGACCCGCTCCCGGGCGGTCGGCACGGCCCCCGGCATGGCCGGATGCAGCCCCAGCAGCACCACGCCCACCACGATCCCGGCCAGCCCGGCCGCCTCCCAGGCCAGCGCTCCGGTGTCGGTGCGCAGCCGGTCCCCGAGGAAGCCCACCCCGCACACGATCCCGGCCAGCGGCTGCGCGGCGGTCAGCGCGGGCAGCGACATCCGCAGCGGCGCCGTCTCGAACGCGCTCTGTACGAGGACCAGCCCCGTCACCCCGAGAGCGATCACCGCGTACGGCTGCCAGCCGGCGAACACCGCCGCGAGCCCCCCGGCCGAGAACCGCTGCCCGCTCACCCGGGTGAGCGCGTCCTGCACCCCGTACAGCAGCCCGGCGGCCACCGCGAGCAGCGCCGGACCCGCGCTCAGCCGCGACCGTTTCGCGAGCGTGGCCAGCAGCAGGGCCACGCCGACCATCACGCCGATGATCAGCCAGTGCCGCAGCGGTTCCGTCACCGCGCTGCCGCCCCGCGGCTGCCCGGCCACGATGAACGCGGTGACCCCGCCCGCCAGCAGCACCAGGCCCGCCCAGCCCTGCCGGCCGAGCGGCTGTCTGGTCTGCCGGCGCGACAGCATCAGCGCGAACAGCAGATTGGTCGCGAGCAGCGGCTCCACCAGGGTCACCTCGCCCTGCCCGAGCGCGATCGCGCCCAGCGCCATGCCGCACACCATCAGCCCTATGCCGCCGAGCCAGCGCGGCACCCGGACGAGGTCGAGGAGCAGGCGCGGGGAGAGGAAGTCCCCCAGCGGGGCGTGCGCCGCCGCGTTCTGCTGGAGGACGAAACCGATGCCCAGGCAGAACGCCGCGCTCACGGCGAGGACGAGGACGAGGACCGACACGCTGCGCACCTCTACGGCTGGAAGAGCAGGGGTGGGTATGCGCCGACCATAGCGCCCCGCGGCGCCCCGCGCCCCACGGGAGCACGCCCTGCCGTGCCCGGACGCCGGACGTCTGTACTCGTGTAACCAGGGCAACGTCCGCCCTGACAAGGCATGTTGAAGATGCAATAACCGCAACTCGCCTACTTGATAGGCGAGTTGGTGAACTCCGTCACCCGATCTCCCTTGACGTGGAGTACCCGCTACCGCTTTGCTGTCCGTGATCATTGACCTGGCCGCGCAGCGTCGCGCGGAGCCGAAGAGATCTGCCGAGATCCGCAGAGCCGTAGAGGAACCGTCGCGGTGCCCCCACCCCCGCCTCCGCTCGGGCGCTCCCGCAGGAAGCCCGGGCACCCCGCGGGCTTCGGCGACCCCGCACTCGACGACCATGACCTCGTGGCCGCCCGCACCGCCCTCGCCCAGGGCCGCTGGACCGAGGCCCGCGCACTGCTCGCCGCCACCGGCGACGACTGGGACCGCCGCGGCCACCGGATGATGGTGCTCGCCCGGGAGGCCACGACGAGCGCCTGGGCGGGCGACTGGCGGCTCGTCGAACCCGAGTCCACGGACGCCCCCGTGCTGCTCGCCCTGGCCACCGTGCACCGCGCCGTCGCCGGGAAGACCCGCCCCGACCGGGCCCGCGACGCCTGTCTCGACGCGGCCGCACTGGTCCCCGACGACCCCACTCCCTGGCTCGGCCTGCTCCACCTGGAGCGGGAGGTCGGGCGCGAAGAGGACGTCGTACGGCTCTTCGACGAGGTGCGCCACCGGCATCCCGTGCACCACCACGCCCACCACCTGATGGTCGCCCGGCTCGCCGAGCGGCGCCCCGAGGCCGGCCAGGACCCGCTCCACGAGGTGTACGACTTCGCCGCCTGGGCCGCGGAACAGGCCCCGCCCGGCTCGCCGCTCGCCGTGGTCCCGGTCGTCGCGCACGCCGAGCGGTTCCGGGTGCTCGCGACGGCGGGCGCGGTGCCCGGCGACCCGAAGCGCTCCGGGCACTGGGCCGGGCGGCGCGCCCGCCTCGTCATGAAGGCCGCCTTCGACTGGTGGCTGGAGTGGGGCGACCCGTACGACCGGGCCGGTGTCGTGCACCCGCGCGGCCGGATCGACCTGAACTTCCTCGCCCACGCCAAGTACTGCGAGGGCCGGCCGGCCGAGGCGGCCGCCCTGTTCCACCGCATCGGACCGCACGTCACGGAAGCCCCGTGGTCGTACGGCGACCAGGAACCGTACGCGGCGTTCCGTGCCGCACACGACGCCGCGCTCGGCGCGGTCTAGCGAGAAGCAGACAGCGAACAAGCAGGCAGCAAGCAGGCAAGGCAAGCCCCCAGACGGCCAGCATCCATCGGAAGGGACGCCCCCGCGATGACCACGGGCAGTTCGAGAACCACCGACACCGCGCCGGAGCCCGGCATAGCGACGTATCTGGGAGAGGAGAGCGCGCTGCGGGCCGGACGGCTCGGCACGGCGGGCCTGCTGCTCTCCGTGCTCGCCGCGACGGCGCCGCTCATGGTGGTGGCCGGCGTCATGCCGACCACGTTCGCCGTGGTCGGCGCGGTCGGACAGCCGCTGCTCTTCCTCGTGCTCGGCGTCGTCCTCGCGCTGTTCAGCGTCGGCTACGCGGAGATGAGCCGGCACGTGCACAACGCCGGCGCGTTCTACGCGTACATCACCCGCGGTCTCGGCCCGACCGCCGGATCCGCGGCGGCGCTGGTCGCCCTCCTCGCGTACAGCTCCTTCCAGGTCGGCATCTTCGGGATCTTCGGCTTCGAGGTGTCCGGCCTGGCCCAGGAACACCTCGACCTGCAGATCGCCTGGTGGATCCCGGCGCTGGTGGCCGTCGCCGTGGTCGCCGTGTGCGGACTGCTGAAGATCGACATCAACGCGCGGGTGCTCGGCGTGCTGCTCCTCATCGAGGTCGCCCTCGTGGTGATCTTCGACATCGCGGCCCTCGGCGACCCGGGCAAGGAGGGCGTCTCCCTGCACGCCTTCAACCCCGACACGCTCTCCGGCGTCGGTGTCGGCACCGCCCTGTGCTTCTGCATCGCCGCGTTCGCGGGCTTCGAGCAGGCGCCGGTCTACGCGGAGGAGACCAGCCGCCCGCACATCCTCGTGCCGCGCGTGATGTACCTCGCGGTGGGCGGCGTCGCCGTGTTCTTCGCGATCAGCTCCTGGGCGCTCACGGTCGCCACCGGCCCCTCGGGCATCGTCGACCAGTCCCGGAAGCAGTCGGCGGGCCTGCTCTTCGCCCTCACCGAGGACCGGCTCGGCGCCACCTTCACGGACGTCGTGCACGTCCTGTTCATCACGGGCATGTTCGCGGCGATGCTCAGCTTCCACAACGTCGTCGCCCGGTACGCGTTCGCCATGGGCCGCGAAGGGCTGCTGCCCGCCGTCTTCGGCCGCACCCACAGCGCGAGCGGCGCGCCCGGCGCGGGCTCGGTGCTGCAGACGGTGATCGCGGCGCTCGTCGTCGTGGCCTTCGCCGTCACCGACTCCGGCGCCGCGGGCGACCCGACGGCGCCGGTCCTGCGCCTGTTCACCTGGGGCGGCAACGTGGGCGCCCTCGGCGTCATCCTGCTCATGGCCGTCGCGTCGATCGCGGTCATCGTCTTCTTCGTCCGGCGCGGGGCCGCGGCCGCCCAGGCCTGGCGACTGGCCGCCTCCGCGGTGTCGGGCGTCGCCCTGCTGGTCATCGCGGGCTACACGGTCAAGGACTTCGACGTCCTGGTGGGCTCCGGCCCCGACTCGTCCCTGAACTGGCTGCTCCCCGCCCTGATCCTCCTGGCCGCCCTGGCCGGCGTGGCCCACAGCCTGATCCTCCGCCGCCGCAATCCGGCGGCCCACGCCCGCATCGGCCTGGGCAACGAGGCCTTCCAGCTGGAGAAGAAGAGCACCTCGTAGAGCGCGAAGCCGCTGCCTCAGGGGGTGCGGGGAACCGCGCGAGCAGCCACGACGCAACCCGCGCCCGCCGACGAGAGCCCACCTGCCACGACGCTGGGCGGCCCGCAAAAAGTGACGGAACGCGGACGGCCCGGCCGGAACCCTGGTCCCGGCCGGGCCGCACGTGCTCGAATCATGACGTGGACCCGCACGACGACCCAGGCACGGACGAAGAACCCGGCACCCCGGTGGGCCGGCGCCTCATCATCGGCATGCTCGGCGCCGGCGCCCTCGGCGTCGCCGCGGCCCCCGCCCTCCAGCGCGCCGTGGAGAGCGTCACCTCGAAGGACCCCACCGGCGTCACGGGCCTGCTCCCGGCCGGCGGCGGCTTCCGCTACTACTCCGTCACCGCCTCCGTCCCGCACAAGGACGAGCGGAACTACCGGCTCACGGTCGACGGCCTCGTCGACCGCCCCACCGCCTACACCCTCCCGGAGCTGCGGGCCCTGCCCCAGACGCGGCTGGTGCGCGACGTCCAGTGCGTCACGGGCTGGCGGGTGCCGAGCACCCCGTTCGAGGGCGTGCGGCTCTCCCGGATCCTGGCCGCCGCCGGGGTCCGCCCGACCGCCAAGGCCGTCCGGCTGACCTGCTTCGACGGCGCGTACAGCGAGAGCCTCACCCTCCAACAGGCCCGCCGCGACGACGTCCTGGTGGCGCTGCGCATGCAGGACAAGGACCTCGGACACACCCACGGCGGCCCGGTGCGGCTCTACGTGGCGCCCATGTACTTCTACAAATCGGCGAAGTGGCTCTCCGGCATCACCGTGACCGACGAGGTGCGGCCCGGCTACTGGGAGGACCGTGGTTACGACGTCGACGCCTGGGTCGGCAGGTCGAACGGGCGGGGCGATGCACCCACCGGCTGAACCCGCCGACCGCGTACGGCGGTTCACCCCGGCCGAGCGGTGGGTGCACCGCACGACGGCCGCCCTGATGGGCCTGTGCGTGGCCAGCGCGGCCTGCCTGTACCTACCGCAGCTCGCCGAACTCGTCGGGCGCCGCGCACTCGTCGTCACGGTCCACGAATGGTCGGGGCTGCTGCTGCCGGCCCCGTTCCTGCTCGGCCTCGCCTCCCGTGCCTTCCGCGCGGACCTGCGCCGCCTCAACCGGTTCGGCAGCCGCGACAGGGTGTGGCTGCGGGCGGCGGTGCGGCGCCGGCCGGGACCGCGCCCGGCGGGGAAGTTCAATGCGGGCCAGAAGCTGTGGGCGTCCTGGCTGGCCGGCGCCGTCCTGGTGATGCTCGGCACCGGCCTGCTGATGTGGTTCACCCGTCTCGCGCCGCTGGCCTGGCGCACCGGCGGCACCTTCGTGCACGACTGGCTCGCCCTCGCGCTCGGCATCGTCGTCGCCGGGCACATCGGGATGGCCGTCGCCGACCCGGAGTCCCGGGCGGGGATGCGCACCGGCTTCGTACGCCGGGAGTGGGCGGAGCGGGAACACGGCGAGTGGCTCCCCTGACGATCCGGTGACCGGCCGCGCGTACGCGAGAGGGCGGCCCGTACGGGAACGGACCGCCCTCCGGAAAACCGCCTGCCGCTACAGGACCAGCGACAACAGCAGCACCAGGCCACCGGCGACCACGGAGATGATCGTCTCCATCAGCGACCAGGTCTTCACGGTCTGCCCGACGCTGAGCCCGAAGTACTCCTTGACCAGCCAGAACCCGGCGTCGTTGACATGGCTGAAGAAGAGCGAGCCCGCGCCGATCGCGAGGACGAGCAGCGCCGTGTGGGTGTCGGTCATCCCGGCCGCGAGGGGTGCGACGAGTCCGGCGGCGGAGACCGTCGCGACGGTGGCCGAGCCGGTGGCGAGACGGATGACGACCGCGATCAGCCAGGCGAGCAGCAGCGTCGGGATCGACCAGTCCTTGGAGATGTCCAGGACCATCTGGCCGACACCGGAGTCGATCAGCGTCTGCTTGAAGCCGCCGCCCGCGCCGACGATGAGGAGCACACCGGCGATCGGGGCGAGGGACTTCTCGGTGGTCTCCTGCAGCTTGCCCTTGGTGAACCCGGCGGGCCGGCCGAGGGTGAACATGCCGACGACGACGGCGACGAGCAGGGCCGTCAGCGGGTTGCCGATGACGTCGAAGACGCGCTGGACGGTGGCGTCGGGGTCGTCCACGACGATGTCGACCAGGGCCTTGGCCAGCATCATCACGACCGGCAGCAGGATGGTGACCACCGCGGCACCGAAGCTCGGGCGCCGCTCCAGCTGCTCGGAGGCGCGGGCCGGGATCATCTTGTCCGGCGCGGAGACGTCGACCCACTTGGCGGCGTACTTCGAGAAGACCGGACCGGCGATGATCACGGTCGGGATCGCGACGACGATGCCGAGCGCGAGGGTGATGCCGAGGTTGGCGTGGACCGCGTCGATCGCGACGAGCGGGCCGGGGTGCGGCGGGATCAGACCGTGCATGACCGACAGACCGGCGAGGGCCGGGATGCCGATGCGCATCAGCGAGTAGTTGCCGCGCTTGGCGACCATCAGCACGACCGGGATCAGCAGCACGATGCCGACCTCGAAGAAGAGCGGCAGGCCGATCACGGCGGCGATGAGGACCATCGCCCACGGCATGGCCTTGCCGCCGGACTTCCCGGCCTTGGCCAGGATCGTGTCGACGATCTGGTCCGCGCCGCCGGAGTCGGCGAGCAGCTTGCCGAGGATCGCGCCGAGCGCGATCAGCACACCGACACCGGCCACGGTGGAGCCGAGTCCGCCGCTGAAGCTGGTGATCACCTTGTCGAGCGGTGCCCCGGCGAACGCGCCGAGCGCGAGCGAACCGATGGTCAGCGCCAGGAAGGCGTGGACCTTGAACTTCGTGATGAGCAGGACGATGACGGCGATGCCGGCGAGCACGGCGATCCCGAGCTGGGCATGGCCAGCGGAGGTGATCGGCTCGACGGTGTCCGCTGCCAGCATCTCGACGCTGAGACTGGTCACGTCTGATCCCTTGTACGTGGATGGGGGGAGGGGAGAGTGGGGGGCTACGGGGGAGCGGTGCGGGCCCTACTGGTCCGTGGGGGCGGAGCCGAGCCCGTCCAGGGCCAGCAC
This sequence comes from Streptomyces sp. NPDC001904, assembly GCF_040297005.1. Lineage (NCBI taxonomy): Bacteria > Bacillati > Actinomycetota > Actinomycetes > Kitasatosporales > Streptomycetaceae > Streptomyces > Streptomyces sp. NPDC001904. The sequence continues at coordinate 166,192 of NZ_JBEOYI010000004.1, forward strand.
GGCCCGGTCGGCGATCTCCTCGGGGGAGCCCGCGACGTCGACCTCGACGCCCGCCTCGTCCGGCCCGAGGGGCTGCAGCGTGGCGAACTGCGAGTCGAGCAGCGCGGTCGGCATGAAGTGGCCCTGCCGGTGCGACATGCGGTCCTCGATGAGCGCGCGGTCGCCGGTCAGGTGGACGAAGACGACGCCGGGGGCCGCGGCCCGCAGCCGGTCGCGATAGGCCCGCTTGAGCGCGGAGCTGGAGGCCACCCCGCCGAGCCCCGCCCGGCCGTGCGCCCACTGGCCGATGGCGTCCAGCCAGGGCCAGCGGTCCTCGTCGGTCAGCGGGGTGCCGGCCGACATCTTGGCGATGTTGGCCTCGGGGTGGAAGTCGTCGCCCTCGGCGTAGGGAACGCCGAGCCGTTCGGCGAGCAGGGGACCGATCGTCGTCTTGCCGGTGCCTGCCACGCCCATGACCACGACGACATGGGGGGTGCTCATCGCTGTGCTGCCTCGCTGTCTGTCTTCATCGACATCGCTGTTGTACGACACTCAAACTCAATAGGTCCGACAAATTCAAGAGGGTGTGATCTATAAGTCAGACCTTTGAGGGCCGGGCTAGTCTTTTCCCATGACCACTCAGGACCGAGGGCTGCACGCCCGTGTACTCGACAGCCTCGGTCCCGCGATCACCGCGGGGGAGTACCCCGCGGGGAGCGTGCTGCGCACGGACGAGCTGGCGCAGCGGTTCGAGGTGTCGCGTTCGGTGATGCGCGAGGCGGTCCGGGTCCTGGAGTCGATGAACCTCGTGACCTCGCGCCGCCGGGTGGGCGTGACGGTGCTGCCCGCACCGGAGTGGAACGTCTACGACCCCCGGGTCATCCGCTGGCGCCTGGCCGGCACCGACCGGCCCCGCCAGCTGCGCTCGCTCACCGTGCTGCGGTCCGCGGTGGAGCCGGTGGCGGCGGGGCTCGCCGCCCGGTACGCCACGGCCGGGCAGTGCGCGCGGCTCACCGAGTGCGCGCTCGGCATGGTGGCCACCTCACGCGGCCAGCAGCTGGAGAAGTACCTGGTCCACGACATCGAGTTCCACCGCACGGTGCTCAACGCCTCCGGCAACGAGATGTTCGCCCACCTCGGCGACCTGGTCGCCGAGGTGCTCTCGGGCCGCACCCATCACCAGGTCATGTTCGAGGACCCGGACCCGGCGGCGGTCACGCTGCACGTACGGGTCGCCGACGCCGTGCGCGAGGGGGACGCGGGGCGCGCCGAGGCCCTCACCCGCGAGATCGCCGAGGGCGCCTTGCAGGAACTGGACATCCTGGCACCCTGATCGTCCGGGTGCGCCACCGTCGTGGCTGGCCGCGCAGTTCCCCGCGCCCCTGAGATGCGCACTGCGTGCACCATCTCATCACCTGAGGCGCGGCCCTCTCGGCGAAGAGGCGCGCGAAGCGCAGCCTCAAGGGGAGGCGGCGCGAAGCGCCTGCCTCAGGGGCGCGGGGAACTGCGCGAGAAGCCCCACCGGCCCGCACCCGTCGACGAGACCTACTCGATGAAGTCGCCGTCCACATAGACCCAGGCGCCGTCCACCCGTACGAACCGGCTGCGCTCGTGCAGCGCCCCGCCCTGATAGCGGGCCCGGAACGTGACAGTGCCGCGCTGATGGAACGCCGAGCCGTCCGAGGCGTCCAGAATCTCCAGCCCGGTCCACCGCGGCGCATCGTCGAAGTCGATCACCGGCGGCCGCGTGTCCGGGTGCCAGGTGCGCAGCAGATACGGACCGTCCTGCCGGACGAAGGCGGCGTACCGCGACCGCATCAGGGCCTCGGCGGTGGGCGCGGCGGCCTTGCCGGAGTGGTACCGGCCGCAGCAGTTCTCGTAGGCCTGCGGGAGCCCGCAGGGGCAGGTGGGGGCAGTGCGTGACATGGGGTTCACGATATGCCCCGGACCACGGTCAGCTCCGCGCCCCGGGTGCGATCGGAGGCCGGCCCGGTCTCCAGCACCAACTCGCCCGGCTCGACAGTGAGTTCCAGATCCCGCCCGACCGAGGCGAGCGTCGCGGCGCCCACCTCGAAGACCACCTCGCGGCGCTCACCCGGCCCGAGATCCACCTGGACGAACCCGCGCAGCTCCCGCACCCGAGGCCACGACGAGCCCCCCGACCGCCTGCGCACGTACAGCTGCACCGTCTCCCGCACGGCGGCCCCGCCCGTGTGCGCGACGGCCACCGTGCAGGTCACCGAGGGATCCGCGGTGGACACGGTGGACCGGCTCAGACGCGGAACGCCGTACTCGACCGTGCCGGACGACAGGCCGTGCCCGAACGCGTGCCGGGCCGTCGCCGGCTGGTCGACGTAGCCGCGGTAGCCGTGGTCCTTGCCGTTGTAGAAGACGGGGAGCTGCGCCGCCGAACGGGGCACCGACACCGGCAGCCGCCCCGAGGGCGCCACGGCCCCGAACAGCACGTCGGCGACGGCGCGCCCGCCCCACGGCCCCGGGTACCACGCGCACAGCACGCCCGCCGCCCGTCCGAACCGTTCCGGCAGCGCGTGCGGGCGGCCCTGCAGCAGGACCACGACGACCGGCACCCCGGTCGCGGCGACGGCGTCGAACAGCGCCGACTGTGCCTCGGGGAGGGCGAGGTCCGCGAGGTCGACGCCCTCGCCGCACGTCATGCCGGCCGGGTTGCCCGACGTGACGACGGCCGCGCCGTTCGCCTCGAACCGGGTGTCCGCCTCCCGGGCGCTCGACCCGCCGAGCACGAGCACCGCCACGTCCGCGCCCGCCGCCGCGGCCACGGCGGCGGCCTGCCCGGACGGATCGGCGCCGACCAGCTCGCAGCCGCGCGCGTACGTCACCTCGCGGTCCGGACCGGCGGCGGCCCGGATCCCGTCGAGCACCGTGACACCGGTGCCGGGGCGCTGCGGCGCCGTGTAGTCGCCGATCTGCTGCGGTACCGAGTCCGCGTTCGGACCGATCACCGCGATCCGGCGTACGCCGGGGCCGAGCGGCAGCGTCCGGGTGTCGTGACCGAGGAGGGTCACCGAGGCACGGGCCAGCCGCTCGCTCAACTCCCGTGCATCCCGGCGGGGTTCGCGCTCGCCCACGTACGGGTTCTCGAAGAGGCCGAGCCGGAACTTGAGGGTGAGCACCCGGGCCACCGCCGTGTCGAGCGTTGCCTCGGACACCAGGCCGCGCCCGATCGCCTCGCCGAGCCGGGGGAACGCGCCGTCCCACAGGCTCAGATCGGTCCCGGCCGCGAGGGCCGCCGCACCCGCCGCCACCGGATCCCCGGCCAGCCGCGCCAGCCGGTCGAGGGCGCAGCCGTCCGCCATCACGATCCCGTCGAACTCCCAGCGGTCCCGCAGCAGTTCGGTGAGAAGGTACGGGTTCGCCGCGCACGGCAGGCCGTCGAACTCGTTGTACGCGGCCATCACCCCGGCCGCTCCGGCCCGCACACCCGCACGGGCCGCCGCCAGATGCACCTCGTGCAGCTCGCGAGCCCCCAGCTCCGTCGCCGCGCTGTTGCGGCCCCCGACCGTCGCGCCCTGCCCGGCGAAGTGCTTCAGCACGACACCGACGCCCTCCGAGCGCATCCCCCGCACCAGTGCCTCGGTGAACCGGGCGGCCAGGTAGGGGTCCTCGCCGAAGCACTCCTCGGCGCGCCCCCAGCGCGGGTCGCGCACCAGGTCGAGCGCCGAGACCAGCGCCACATGCCCGCCGCGCGCCCGGAGTTCGGCGGCAGCGGCGGCGGCCGCCTCCTCGTACAGGCCGGGATCCCAGGAGGCGCCGACCGCCAGATTCACCGGCAGGACCGTGCCGTCCAGCGCCTGATGCCCGTGCGGCACCTCCTCGACCATCAGGACCGGGACGCCCAGCCGCGTCCCCTCGACGACGTGCCGCTGCACCGCGTCGGCGACTGCGGCCGCGTCCGCCGCCGTGATCCCGTCCGCGAAGGTCACGCCCGACCACGGATCGGCGCGCTGCAACCCGTACAGGGCGCCCATCCCGTCGTACGCGGCGACCTCCGCACGGAACGTCTCCGTCAGCCCGAACGCCCCGTCCGCCGTGCGCGCGTACGCGTCCCAGCCGTACAGCCGCTGATTGACCTGCCCGACCTTCTCGGCGAGCGTCATCCGGCCGAGCAGGTCCCGCACCCGGTCCGCGACCGGCGCGGCCGGGTCCCGGTACACCGGCACGCTCATCGCAGTTCCAGCACCCGCACGCCGAAGGCGCCCAGGGTCACCTCGTCGACCGGCTCGCCCGTCGCCAGGTCGTGCAGGGTGCCCGCCGCCCGGGGGGACACCGTCAGCTCCGCGTCGTCCTGGCTGACCAGCCACACGAACCGGCGGCCGTCCTCGTGCTCCAGCACGTCCGCGCCGACGAACGGCGAGTCGACCGTCACCGGCCGCGCCACCCCGGCGACCTCGGCCAGCGCCGCGTACAGCCGGTGCGTCTGCTCCGGGTTGACCCGCGCCGTGCGCGCCGCCATGTGCTCCAGGGGGTACGTGGCGAGCACCGTGCGGCCGTGCCCGGTCTCGCGGCACAGCAGCGCCGGGCGGCCGTGCCCGTCCACCGCGACGACCCGCGCGTCCCTCGGGACCACCGGCAGGTAGGCGCGGCTGTCCTCGTTGCCCGCGACCGGGAAGCGCAGCGTCTGACCGGCCGTGATGCCGCCGAAGTCCTCCCGGAACGTCAGCTCCAGGGTGTCGTCCTCGATCGGCTCCGCCACTCCGTACGAGAGCTGCTGCTCGACCCCGAACAGCCCGTCCAGGTCGTCGAACCACGGCCCGCGCGTGCCCGGGTGCTCGCCCGAGCAGAACGACAGGTACACCGTGGCACCCTCCTCGGCCCTGCGGCGCAGCGCCCGCGTGGTCCGGGTCGTCAACTGCCGGGTGGCGGGCAGCAGATACAGCCGCACGTCGTCCGTGATCCCGTCCGCCTCCCGGGTCAGCGCGGCCGGCAGGTCGGCGGCGCGCGCGGCCACGTACCCCTGGTGCAGCGAGCTGAAGATGAGCGGGCGGTCGGCGGGCCGGCTGTACGGGTAGCCGCGCTCCAGGAAGGCGGGGACGACGAACGCCGCGTCCGCGTCCGCGCGACGGCAGCGCGCGAAGTCGACGTCCTTCAGCACCTCGGCGAAGGCGGCCAGCTCGCGCAGGGGCGCCTTCGGGGCGCCGGTGCTGTCCGTGATGCCGAAGTGCATCTCGAACGGATGGTGGTCGTACGGGGACCGGTCCCACAGGTCGTCGTAGTCGGTGTTGTTCCAGGCGATCCAGCCCGTCGCGCCGCCGAGCAGCGAGTTGTGCAAGGCCTGGCGGTAGTACACGCCCGCGTTCGCGTCGGACACGGTGTCCGTGGAGAGGCCGAACTCCTCCAGGACGACCGGCTGGCCGGTCACCGACGCCAGCTCGCACTCGAAGGCCGCCCGGTAGTGCTGGCGGGCCCGGTCGGTGTCGGAGCGGTAGACGTGCGGGCCCACGAAGTCCACGTACTCGGCGGTGTCGCGCAGCGAGAAGCCGTTGTCGCGGCCCGTCACCTCGATGCCCCAGGCGCCGTCGCCGAGCGAGACGGGCTGAGTGGCGCCGGCCGCGCGCACCGCGTTGCACATCGACTGCGCCCACGCGGTGACGACGTCGCTGTGCGGCGGGTCGACCTGGTAGATCCGGCCGTAGCCCGGCATCTCGTTCGTGATCAGCCAGCCGGTCACGGCCGCGTGGTCCTTGAACCGGCGGGTCATCTGGGAGGCGAACCACGCCTGGCGGCCCACCATCCACACGTCCTCGTACAGATCGCGGCCGCCGCGCCACGCCGGGTCCCAGTTCTCGCCCGACATGTGCCCGACGATGAACGTGGGCACCGTGCCCATCCCCAACTCCTGGTGGGCGTCGAGGAAGTCGTGGAACCGTTCGCACAACTCCTCGTCGATCCGGTGCGGTTCGGGGTGGAAGTCCGGCCAGTAGAAGAACGAGCGGGTCATGTTCAGGCCGTGCTCGCGCAAGGAAGCCAGCTCCTCGCGCACCACCTTCGGGTCGTAGTCGCGCCACATCAGGGGCCCGCCGGTACGGGACCAGAAGTTGGCACCGAGCCAGGGCAGGACGGCGGCGTCGTGGGTCAGGTGGGCGCTGTGGCGTCGCATGGTGGTACGTAGCTCCGTTGCAGTGCTGTTGATGGTCAGGCGGTCGAGGGGCCGGTCGACGCGCGGACGACCAGCTCGGGCCGCCCGTCGAGCGGTGTGTCGGGCACGTCCTCGCCGCACCGGGCGAGCAGCGCCCGCGCGGCGGCGGCGCCGACCCGCTGCACCTGCTGGTCGACCGTGGTCAGCCGCGGGTGCAGCCAGCGGCCGAGCGGCAGGTTGTCGTAGCCGACGACCGACAGGTCCTCGGGCACGCGCAGTCCGGCGCGCTGGGCGGTGCCGATCCCGCACACCGCCATCGAGTCGTTGGCGTAGACGAGGGCCGTCGGCCGGTCGGCCAGGGCGAGCAGCTCCTCGGTCGCGGCGACGGCCGCCGCCTCGCTGAAGTCGGTGTGCAGGACCGCCGAGGGCGCGAACCCCAGCGCCTCCTCGAACGCGGCGAGCCGCAGCCGGGTGTGCTGGAGCTCGGCGGGGCCCGCGACGTACGCGATCCGGCGGTGCCCCAACTCCCGTAGATGCGCGGCGACTTCCCGCACACCGGCGCCCTGGTCGGCGAGTCCGACCACCGGCACCCCCGGCGTGGGCGCGCCGAGCAGCACCGCGGGCAGCCCGAGCCGGGCGAGCAGCGCCGGGCGCGGATCCTCGGCCCGCGCGTCGGTGAGGACCGCACCGTCCACCCGTTTCTCGGCGGCGAGCCGCTCGTACAGCGCGCCCTCCTCGGCGACGTCCGCCACCAGGTGCAGCAGCAGGCCGTACCCGCGCGGCGCCAGCTCGCCCTCGATACCGGTGATCAGCTCGCCGAAGTGCGGGTCGGCGCCCAGCACATCGGTCGGCCTGCGCACCACGAGCGCCAGCGTCCGGGTCCGCGCGCTGCGCAGCGCCGTCGCCGACGCACTCGGCGACCAGCCCAGGTCGAGCGCCGCCGCGAGGATCCGCTGCCGGGTCGCGTCGGCAAGCCGCCCCTTGTCGTTGAACGCCTGCGACACGGCCGCCGTCGACACCCCGGCGGCCGCCGCCACCGCCTTGATGGTCGGCCGCGCACCTGCCTTCGCCCCGCTCACATCTTCACCGCCCCACTCACCAGTGCCTGCTGCATCCGCTTCTGCAGCACCGTATAGACCACCCACACCGGGACCAGGGTCAGGACGGTCCCGGCCGTGAGGACGCCGTAGTCGGTGCCCGTGATGGCCTTCAGGGTGGGCAGGGCGACCTGCACCGTGCGCTGCGCCGGGTCGGGGCCGATGATGACGAGGGAGTACAGGTACTCGTTCCAGAACGTCAGGAAGTTCAGCAGCAGGACCGTCGCGATGCCGGGCAGGCACATCGGCGTGTAGACGTGCCGCAGCACCGCGAAGGTGGAGGCGCCGTCGAGCCGGGCCGCCTCCTCCATCTCCTTCGGGATCGCCCGCATGAACTGCACCAGGATCACCACGGACAGCGGCATCGCCGTCGCGGGGAGGAACAGCACCATGAAGATCCGGGTGTGGAACAGCCCGGTCGCGGCGGCCAGCAGGAACGTCGGGAACAGCGCGGCGAACGTCGGGATCAGGAACCCGAGCGAGAACACCTTCTCCACCGCCGACGCGAGGCGTCCCGTCGAACGGGCGAGCGCGAACGCGGCCGGGATCGCGAGGAGCAGCGTCAGCGCCAGCGAGAACACCGTCACCAGCGCGGAGTTGACCACCGCGAGGCCCAGATGGGCGCTGGTGAACGCCGTCGAGAAGTTGTGGAGCGAGAACGACGACGGCAGCGCGAAGGGCTGCGCGAAGATCTCGTCGTTCGTCTTGAACGCCGAGGCGACGAAGTAGTACAGCGGGATGACCAGAAGCACCGCGTACAGCCACACCAGGATGTGCGCGGGCAGCCACGAGCGGCCGAACCTCGACCGGGGCTGCGTACGGACCGGGGACTTCATGACGTACGGCTCCGATCGGTTCAGTAGCTCTGGCGGAACGCCCGCCGGATGGCGAGCAGCCCGGCGAGGCCGACGAGGAAGAGGAGGACGCCGACGGTCTGGCTGTAGCCGAGGTCCGCCGCGATGAACGCCTTCTGGTAGACGAGGAACGACAGCGTCGTCGACGAACTGCCCGGCCCGCCCTGGGTGAGCAGCAGCACGTGCTGCGCGGACCCGAACAGCGTCCACAGGAACTGCAGCATCGTCACCACGCCCACGTAGTCGCGGATCACCGGGAAGTGGATGCGCCACATGGCCCGCCAGTGCCCGGCCCCGTCCAGCTGCGCCGCCTCGCCCAGCTCCTCCGGCACACTGCCGAGCCGGGCCGCGAACAGCACCGCCGTGAAGCCGATCCCGGCCCAGATGTCGAGGGCGATCAGACAGGCCAGCGCCGTCGACGGCGAGGCCAGCCAGGCGTCGGTCAGCGAGCCGAGCCCGACCGCCTTCAGGCCGCCGTTGAGCAGCCCGTCGGGGGAGAGGGCCGCGTAGAAGACCATCGCCTTGGCCGGGGTCGAGATCAGCCCGGGGATGAAGAGCAGGTACCGGATGACGCGATGGCCGGGCGGGCGCTGCGCCACGTAGTAGCCGACCATGTACGCGCAGACCACCATCACGGGGACGGCGACGGCCAGTTGAACGGCCGTGTTCCGCACGGCGTCCCAGAACACGGGGTCGGCGAAGACGGTCCGTACGTTGTCGAACCCGGCGAACGACACCGGCTGGAGCATGCCCGGCCAGTGCAGCGCCGCCACCACGAAGATGGCGACCAGCGGGCCGACCATGAACACCAGGTACCAGATGAGCGCGGGCAGCGCGAGGACCGTGCCGCCCTGGCGGCGCGGGCGGGCGCCGGGCGCGGGGGAGGGCGGGACGGGGCGGCGGACCGCCGTGCCGCTCGCCGCCGTGGACGTCGTAGTCGCCATGAACGACTCCCTTGCGAAGGAGGAGAAGAAGAGGGGCGGGCGGTCAGACGCCGCGGTACGCGGCTTCCAGGACGGAGCGGACCTTCGCCGCGCTCGTGCCGCGCGTGAAGGACGTGCTCGTCGCGGTGATCAGCGGCTGGCTCGCCGCGGGCGGCACGTACACGTCCGGCAGCAGCACCTCGCTCACGTCCCCGCCGAGCCGCTGCGCCGCCGCCACCAGCGGGAAGCCCGTGCTCACCGCGTCCGAGCGCAACGCCATGTCCCGGCCCGCCTCCTTGACGAACCGGGCGACGGTGTCCTCGCGGTAGAAGAACTTCAGGAACTTCTCGACGGCGTCGATCTTCTTCGTGCCGTTCGGGCTGATCCAGAAGCCGATCAGGGTGTACGTGCGGATGATCGTCGGCTTGTCGTGCGCCGCGCCCGGCGCCAGTGGCCAGCCGCCCACGTCCGTGTGGCGGGCCACCGCGTCGGGGACCTTCGCGAGCGCCGACGACATCGCGGACTGCATCGCCGCCGCCTGCGTGTTGAACTGCGTCGTCATCGTGTCCGAGGTCAGGCCCTGCGCCTTGTCGGTGAAGACGCCCGCGTCGCGCAGCTCCACGAAGTACTCGATGCCCCGGCGCGCGTTCCGCCCGCTGAAGTCGCCTGTCGTGTAGACGTGCCGGGCCTCGTCCTGGCTCAGGAAGGTCTGGATGACCTGGGCGAGCAGCTTCTGCCCGGTCCAGTCGTTGCCGCCGACGGTGACGGGGGAGAGGCCCTTGCCGCGCAACTTCCGTGCGGCGCCGATCAGTTCGTCGCCGGTGACGGGTACCCGGCCGACGCCGGCCCGGTCGAGCAGCGTGCGGTTGAAGGCCACCGGCCAGTTCGTGGCGAAGTACGGGAAGGCGCGCAGCCGGCCCTTGGCGTCGGTCCAGGCGTCGAGCGCCACGTCCCGCACCCGCTCGCGCAGCCCCCAGTCGTCCAGGTAGCCCTTGACGTCGACCGTGGCGCCGACGTCCGTCCAGGCCAGCGTCTTGTCGTACAGGTTGACCATGACGACGTCCGGCTCCTTGCGGGCCAGCCGTGAGGTCTCGTAGACCTGCGCGAGGTCGTCGCCGTTGACGAGGTTGCGGACCTTCAGGCCCGTCTCGTCGCGGAACCGGTCGAGGGCCGCGAGATACGTGGGAGAGCCCGGAGCCGTGGTGCCGAGCTGGCTGTGCACCACGAGGGTGTCGGGGTCGTCGGCGGCGGCGGCGAGGGAGGAGCAGCCGGACAGGGCGGGCAGGGCGGAAGCGGCTGCGAGGGAGCCACCGGCGGCGAGAAGGGCACGCCGACTTGTCGTTGAGCGCACAGCGGGCACAGCGGTATGTCTCCAACCGGGGGATGGTTAATCGATATACCTGCGGGGGTGCGAGCACCGTACGAGGGCAGGGGGGAACGGTCAACCCCCTGTTGCACAGGATGAAATCGAGCCTCTCGGGCCCGGTGGGACCAATGGGATCGGTGGGCTCAGACCTGCTCGGCCCGGAACCCGGCCGGTGTCACCCCGGCGTGCTGCTGGAAGTACTTCGAGAAGTTCGCCGAGTCCGGCACGCCGACCGCCGCCCCGATCCGGCCCACCGGCAGCTCGGTGTGGGCCAGCAGGCGCTTGGCCTCGAGAACCACGCGCCGGTCGATGAAGGCCTTCGGGGTCAGGCCGGTGGCGGCGCGCACCGCGCGGACCAGGGTGCGCCGCGAGTAGCCGAGCTCGTCGGCGTACGCGCTGACGCTGTGGTTCGTCGTGAACTGCTTCTCCACCGCCGCCCGGAACCGGGTGAAGGTGGTGTCGGCCTGCGGTTCGAGGGCGTCGGCCGCGGCCTGCGCCGACACATGGGCCACGCGCAGCATGAAGGCGGTCAGCGCATGGCGCAGGACGCTGGTGTGCAGGCTCAGCGGGAGGGTCGAGGTGTCCAGGTACTCGCGCTGCAACTGCTCCAGCGACGCCCGGATTGCGGCCCGTTGGGCCTCGTCGGGGTGGAGCAGCGGCGGCCGGTCGTAGCGGTACATGCCGGTCGCCTCGACGATCGCGCGCGGCAGGAACCCGGGCTGCATCGTCAGGCTCGTGCCGACGTACGCGTCCGTGGTGGAGAAGCCGTGCACCTGTCCCGGCCGGATCCACAGGATGTCGCCCGCCCCGGCCTCGTACTCGGTGAAGTCGATCATGTGGCGGACCGGGCCCTCGCGGAAGAACAGCAGCACGTGGAAGTCGATGCGGTGCGCCCGTCGGGACGGGACGGCGCTGCCCTCCCAGGGGGTGCCGGTCCCCATCGGTCCGACCCGCATGCCGACCCCGGACAGGCTCTCCGCGGGGTCGAAGGGATACGTACGGATGTGCTCCGTCGGTCCCAGATGTGCGCTCGGATGTGCGGGGTCCTGCTCCGGCATGCGTGTTCCTCGGTGTCGGCCGTCTCTGCTGTCCCATTTTCACCGAACGCTGGCACGGGGCCACCTGTCCCCTCAAAAGTATGACCTTTAGATTTGAAGCTGGCCCGACCAGGAGGTTTGGATTCTGGGGGCCGGTGCCTCGCGGCGCCTTTGATGGACAACGGATGCGAAGGAAGTCATACAGATGAGCACGCAGACACCCGACGGCCTCGACCCCTTCGAGCGCCCCTTCGAGTGGACCGAGCTCGACCAGCGCGCCGTCGACACCGCCCGCCTCCTGGCGGCGGATGCCGTGCAGAAGGTCGGGAACGGGCACCCGGGTACGGCGATGAGCCTCGCCCCCGCCGCGTACACCCTGTTCCAGAAGGCCATGCGGCACGACCCGGCCGACCCGGAGTGGACCGGCCGCGACCGTTTCGTCCTGTCGCCCGGCCACACCAGCCTGACCCTCTACACCCAGCTCTTCCTGTCCGGCTACGAGCTGAGCCTCGACGACCTGAAGGCGTTCCGCACGCAGGGCTCCAAGACGCCCGGTCACCCCGAGTACGGCCACACCGCCGGTGTCGAGACCACGACGGGCCCGCTCGGCCAGGGCGTCGCCAACGCGGTGGGCATGGCGATGGCCGCCCGCTACGAGCGCGGCCTGTTCGACCCCGAGGCCGCTCGGGGCGAGAGCCCCTTCGACCACATGATCTGGGCCATCGTCTCCGACGGCGACCTGGAGGAGGGCGTCTCCGCCGAGGCCTCCTCGCTCGCCGGCCACCAGAAGCTCGGCAACCTCGTCTTCGTCTGGGACGACAACCACATCTCCATCGAGGGCGACACCGCGACCGCCTTCTCCGAGGACGTCCTGGCCCGCTACGAGGCGTACGGCTGGCACGTGCAGCGGATCACCCCGCAGGAGAACGGCGACGTCGACGTCAAGGCCCTGCACGAGGCGCTCGCCGCCGCCAAGGCCGTGACCGACAGGCCGTCCCTCATCGCGATGCGCACGATCATCGCCTGGCCCGCCCCGACCAAGCAGAACACCGAGGGCTCGCACGGCTCCGCGCTGGGCGACGACGAGGTGGCCGCCACCAAGCGCGTCCTCTGCTTCGACCCCGAGCAGTCCTTCGTCGTCGAGGACGCCGTCGCCGCCCACGCCGGGCTCGCCCTGGACCGCGGCGCCGAGGCCCACGCGGCCTGGGACAAGAAGCTCGCCGAGTGGCGGAACGCCAACCCCGAGAACTCCGCGACGCTGGACCGCGTCCTCGCCGGCCGCCTCCCCGAGGGCTGGGAGGAGCACCTGCCCGCCTTCGAGACCGGCACCAAGGTCGCCACCCGCGCCGCGTCCGGCAAGGTCCTCCAGGCGCTCGGCCCGGTCGTCCCCGAGCTGTGGGGCGGCTCCGCCGACCTCGCCGGCTCCAACAACACGACGATCGACAAGACCTCGTCGTTCCTGCCCGTCGGCAACCCGCTGCCCGAGGCCGACCCCTACGGCCGCACCGTCCACTTCGGCATCCGCGAGTTCTCGATGGCCGCCGAGATGAACGGCATCGCGCTGCACGGCAACACCCGCATCTACGGCGGCACCTTCCTGGTGTTCTCCGACTACATGCGCAACGCCGTCCGCATGTCGGCGCTCATGCAGCTCCCGGTCACGTACGTCTGGACGCACGACTCCGTCGGTCTCGGCGAGGACGGCCCGACCCACCAGCCCGTCGAGCACCTGGCCTCGCTGCGCGCCATCCCGGGCCTGAACATCGTCCGCCCGGCCGACGCCAACGAGACCGCCATCGCCTGGCGCGAGATCCTGCGCCGCGGCTCGGTCAAGCCGGCCCCGCACGGCCTGGCGCTCTCCCGCCAGGGCCTGCCCACCTACGAGGCCAACGAGGCGGCCGCCAAGGGCGGTTACGTCCACACCGAGGCGTCCACCGGCACCCCCGAGGTCATCCTCGTCGCCACCGGCTCCGAGGTGCAGCTCGCCGTCGCCGCCCGCGAGACGCTGGAGGCCGAGGGCGTCGCGACCCGCGTCGTGTCGATGCCGTCCGTCGAGTGGTTCGAGGAGCAGGACGCCGAGTACCGTGCGTCCGTCCTGCCGCCGTCGGTGAAGGCCCGCGTGGCGGTCGAGGCCGGCATCGGCCTGACCTGGTACCGCTACGTCGGCGACGCCGGCCGCATCGTCTCCCTGGAGCACTTCGGCGCCTCCGCCGATGCGAACGTCCTCTTCGCGGAGTTCGGCTTCACCGCCGAGAACGTCGCCGCCAAGGCCCGGGAGTCCCTGGCCGCCGCCCGCGCCTGACACCACGACCCGCACGTACTGCGTCACACCGAAAGAAGATGAAGCACACCATGAGCAACGCCGTCAGCTCGTCGCCCCTCAAGGCCCTCTCCGACGAAGGCGTTTCCATCTGGCTGGACGACCTGTCCCGCACCCGCATCGAGTCCGGCAACCTCGCCGAGCTGATCGAGAAGTCCCACGTCGTCGGCGTCACCACCAACCCGTCGATCTTCCAGGCCGCCATTGGCTCCGGCGCGGGCTACGAGGACCAGCTCGCCGACCTCGCCGTCCGCAAGGTCACCGTCGACGAGGCCGTCCGCATGATGACCACGGCCGACGTCCGCGCCGCCGCCGACATCCTGCGCCCCGTGTACGACGCCACCGGCGGCCGCGACGGCCGGGTCTCCATCGAGGTCGACCCGCGCCTGGCCCACGACACCGAGGCCACGATCGCCGAGGCCAAGCAGCTCGCCTGGCTCGTCGACCGCCCCAACGTCATGATCAAGATCCCGGCGACCCTCGCGGGCCTCCCGGCGATCACCGAGGTCATCGGCCTCGGCATCTCGGTCAACGTCACGCTGATCTTCTCCCTCGACCGCTACAAGGCCGTCATGGACGCCTACCTGGCCGGTCTGGAGAAGGCCCACGAGCGCGGCCTCGACCTCTCGGTCATCCACTCCGTCGCCTCGTTCTTCGTCAGCCGCGTCGACGCCGAGATCGACAAGCGGATCGACGCGCTCGGCACCGACGAGGCCAAGGCCGTCCGCGGCAAGGCCGCCCTCGCCAACGCCCGTCTCGCCTACGAGGCCTACGAGCAGGTCTTCGCCTCCGAGCGCGCCACCAAGCTGGCGGCCGCCGGCGCCAACAAGCAGCGTCCGCTGTGGGCCTCGACCGGCGTGAAGGACAAGGCGTACAAGGACACCCTGTACGTCGACGAGCTGGCCGCCCCGGGCACCGTCAACACCATGCCGGAAGGCACCCTCAACGCCACCGCCGACCACGGCGACATCCACGGCGACGCCGTCTCGGGCACCTACGAGACCTCCCGCGAGGAGCTGGCCGCCGTCGAGAAGCTCGGCATCTCCTACGACGAGGTCGTCCAGCAGCTCGAGGACGAGGCCGTCGCCAAGTTCGAGATCGCCTGGAACGACCTGCTCGCCACGGTCGCCGACCGCCTCCGGGGCGGCGAGGCCAAGTGAGCGTCCCCTCCCTTCCGTCGCAGGAGTGGGCCAACCCGCTCCACGATCCCCGCGACCGCCGTCTGCCGCGCGTCGCGGGCCCCTCGGGGCTCGTCATCTTCGGCGTCACCGGTGACCTGTCCCGCAAGAAGCTGATGCCGGCGGTCTACGACCTCGCCAACCGCGGTCTGCTGCCGCCCGGCTTCTCGCTCCTCGGCTTCGCCCGCCGCGAGTGGGAGGACCAGGACTTCGCCCAGGTCGTCCACGATTCGGTGCGCGAGCACGCCCGTACCCCCTTCCGCGAGGAGGTCTGGGCCCAGCTCGCCGAGGGCATGCGCTTCATCCCCGGCGACTTCGACGACGACACCGCGTTCAAGCAGCTGCGCGACGCCGTCGACGAGCTGGACGAGAAGCAGGGCACGAGCGGCAACTACGCCTTCTACCTCTCGGTCCCGCCGAAGTTCTTCCCCAAGGTCGTCCAGCAGCTCAAGAAGCACGGCCTCGCGGACGCCCCCGAGGGCTCGTGGCGGCGCGCCGTCATCGAGAAGCCGTTCGGCCACGACAGTGCGTCGGCGCGCGAGCTCAACGCGATCGTGCACGACGTGTTCGCGCCCGAGCAGGTCTTCCGCATCGACCACTACCTCGGCAAGGAGACCGTCCAGAACATCCTGGCGCTCCGCTTCGCCAACCAGATGTACGAGCCCATCTGGAACCGGTCGTACGTGGACCACGTGCAGATCACCATGGCCGAGGACATCGGCATCGGCGGCCGCGCGGGCTACTACGACGGCATCGGCGCCGCCCGTGACGTCATCCAGAACCACCTGCTCCAGCTGCTCGCCCTCACGGCGATGGAGGAACCGGCCGCGTTCGACGCCGAGTCGCTCGTCAACGAGAAGCTGAAGGTCCTCAAGTCCGTCCGGCTCCCCGCCGACCTGGAGCGCTCCACCGTGCGCGCCCAGTACGCGGCGGGCTGGCAGGGCGGCGAGAAGGTCCGCGGCTACCTCCAGGAAGACGGTATCGACCCGCAGTCGAAGACCGACACCTACGCGGCCGTGAAGCTGGAGATCGACAACCGCCGCTGGGCGGGCGTCCCGTTCTACCTGCGCACCGGCAAGCGCCTGGGCCGCCGCGTCACCGAGATCGCGGTCGTCTTCCAGCGCGCCCCGCACTCCCCGTTCGACTCCACCTCCACCGAGGAACTCGGCCAGAACGCGGTCGTCATCCGGGTCCAGCCGGACGAGGGCATGACCGTACGCTTCGGTTCGAAGGTCCCGGGTACTTCGATGGAGATCCGTGACGTCTCGATGGACTTCGCGTACGGCGAGTCGTTCACGGAGTCCAGCCCCGAGGCGTACGAGCGGCTGATCCTGGACGTGCTGCTCGGCGACGCCAACCTCTTCCCGCGCACGGAGGAGGTCGAGGAGTCCTGGCGCATCCTCGACCCGGTCGAGGAGCACTGGGACAGCCACGGCAAGCCCGCCCAGTACGCCTCCGGCAGCTGGGGCCCGGGGGAAGCGGACGAGATGCTCGCACGAGACGGACGGAGCTGGCGCAGGCCATGAGGATCGACCTGACCGACACCACGGCAAGCAAGATCAACAAGGCGCTCGTCGAGGGGCGCCGGGCCATCGGGACGCCCGCCGTGGGCATGGTCCTGACGATGGTCATCGTCACGGACGAGGAGAACGCGTACGACGCGACGAAGGCCGCCCAGGAGGCGTCCCGCGAGCACCCCTCGCGCACCCTCGTCGTCATCAAGCGCACCAAGCGCTCGCCGCGCGACCGGCAGGGCAACCGGCTCGACGCCGAGGTCCGGGTCGGCTCCGACGCGGGCACCGGCGAGACCGTCGTCCTGCGTACGCACGGCGAGGTCAGCCAGCACGCCGCCTCGGTCGTGCTGCCGCTGCTGCTCCCCGACGCCCCGGTCGTCGTGTGGTGGCCGGTGGACGCCCCGGACGAGCCCGCCAAGGACCCGCTGGGCGCCCTCGCCGCGCGCCGCATCACCGACGCCTACGCGGTCGAGGACCCGATCGGTGCCCTCGCCCTGCGCGCCGCGTCGTACGCCCCCGGCGACACCGACCTCGCCTGGACCCGCCTCACCCCGTGGCGCTCCATGCTGGCCGCCGCCCTCGACCAGGCCCGCGCCGAGGTCGTCTCCGCGGCCGTCGAGTCCGAGGCCGAGAACCCCAGCGCCGAGCTGCTCGCGCGCTGGCTCGGTGCCCGGCTCGGCGTCGAGGTCGAGCGGGTCACCACCGACGGCCCGGTCGTCACCGCGGTCCGCCTCGGCACGCCCGGCGGCGAGATCGTCATCGACCGCCCCGACGGCCCCCTCGCCACCCTGTCCCTGCCCGGCCAGCCGCAGCGCACCCTCGCCCTGAAGGTCCGCTCCACGGCCGAACTGATCGCCGAGGAACTGCGCCGACTCGACGCCGACGAGATGTACGCCGTCGCGCTCCACGGCAGCGCCTCCGGCCCCAAGGAGTCCGTTCAACATGCCTGAGAACGCCCCTCTGCTGACGCGCCGCCCGCAGTGGACCGCCCTGGAGGACCACCGCGCGAAGTTCAACGGCACGCACCTGCGCGACCTGTTCGACCGTGACCCGGAGCGCGCCGGTCGCTACACCGTCCAGGTCGGCGACCTGCACATCGACTACTCCAAGAACCTGGTCACGGACGAGACGCTCGCCCTGCTCCAGGAACTGGCCACCGCCACCGACGTGTTCGGGCAGCGCGACGCCATGTTCCGCGGCGAGAAGATCAACACGACCGAGGACCGCGCCGTGCTGCACACGGCCCTGCGCGCCCCGGCCGACGCCGTGATCGAGGTCGACGGCGAGAACGTCGTACCGAAGGTGCACGCCGTCCTCGACAAGATGACCGCCTTCGCGGACAAGGTCCGCTCCGGCGAGTGGACCGGCCACACCGGCAAGCGCATCAAGAACGTCGTGAACGTCGGCATCGGCGGCTCCGACCTCGGTCCCGCGATGGCGTACGAGGCCCTGCGCCCGTACACCGCGAGGGACGTGACGGTCCGCTTCGTGTCGAACGTGGACGGCGCCGACCTGCACGAGGCCGTCCGCGACCTCGACCCGGCCGAGACGCTGTTCGTCATCGCCTCGAAGACGTTCACCACGATCGAGACGATCACCAACGCCACGGCCGCCCGCACCTGGCTGCTCGCCGGGCTCGGCGGCGACACGGACGCGGTGGCGAAGCACTTCGTCGCCCTGTCGACCAACGCCGAGAAGGTGTCGGACTTCGGCATCGACACGGCCAACATGTTCGAGTTCTGGGACTGGGTCGGCGGCCGCTACTCCTTCGACTCGGCCATCGGCCTGGCGCTGATGATCGCCATCGGCCCGGACCGCTTCCGCGAACTGCTCGACGGCTTCCACCTGGTCGACGAGCACTTCCGCACGGCGCCGGCGGAGGCCAACGCGCCGCTGCTGCTCGGCCTCCTGGGCGTCTGGTACGGCAACTTCCACGGCGCCCAGTCGCACGCGGTGCTGCCGTACTCGCACTACCTGTCCAAGTTCACCGCCTACCTCCAGCAGCTCGACATGGAGTCCAACGGCAAGTCCGTGGACCGCCAGGGCCGCCGCGTGGAGTGGCAGACCGGACCGGTCGTCTGGGGCACGCCGGGCACCAACGGCCAGCACGCCTACTACCAGCTCATCCACCAGGGCACGAAGCTGATCCCGGCCGACCTCATCGGCTTCGCCGAGCCGGTCGACGAGCTGAGCGACGACCTCAAGGGCCAGCACGACCTGCTGATGGCCAACCTGTTCGCCCAGGGCCAGGCGCTCGCCTTCGGCAAGACGCCCGACGAGGTGCGCGCCGAGGGCGTCGCCGAGGAGCTGGTCGCCCACAAGACGTTCCAGGGCAACCACCCCACCACGACGATCCTGGCGAAGGAACTGACCCCGTCGGTCCTCGGCCAGCTCATCGCCCTGTACGAGCAGAAGGTCTTCGTCCAGGGCGCCGTCTGGAACATCGACTCCTTCGACCAGTGGGGCGTCGAGCTCGGCAAGGTCCTCGCCAAGCGCGTCGAGCCCGCCCTCACGGAGGGCGCGGAGGTCCCCGGCCTCGACGCGTCCACCCGGTCCCTGGTCGACACCTACCGCGCGCTGCGCGGCCGCACGTCCTGACCCCCCGACTCGTTCCCAAGACTCCCGAAAGTAAGTGAACTGACATGCAGCTTGGTCTCATCGGTCTCGGCAAGATGGGCGGCAACATGCGCGAGCGCATCCGCCGCGCGGGCCACGACGTCATCGGCTACGACCGCAACCCCGAGGTCTCCGACGTCGCCTCCCTCGCCGAACTGGTCGAGAAGCTCGAAGGCCCGCGCGTGGTCTGGGTGATGGTCCCGGCGGGCGCCGCGACGCAGTCCACCGTCGACGAGCTCAAGGAGCTCCTGTCGGAGGGCGACATCGTCGTCGACGGCGGCAACTCCCGCTGGACGGACGACGAGAAGCACGCCGCCGAGCTGGGCGTGAAGGGCATCGGCTTCGTCGACTGCGGCGTCTCCGGTGGCGTCTGGGGCCTGCAGAACGGCTACGCGCTGATGTACGGCGGCTCCGAGGCGGACGTCGCCAAGGTCCAGCCGATCTTCGACGCCCTCAAGCCCGAGGGCGAGTTCGGCTCGGTCCACGCGGGCAAGGTCGGCGCCGGCCACTTCTCCAAGATGGTCCACAACGGCATCGAGTACGCCATGATGCAGGCCTACGCCGAGGGCTGGGAGCTCCTGGAGGCCGTGGACTCGGTCACCGACGTCCGCGAGGTCTTCCGCTCCTGGCAGGAGGGCACGGTCATCCGCTCCTGGCTGCTCGACCTGGCCGTCAACGCCCTGGACGAGGACGAGCACCTGGCCGACCTGCGCGGCTTCGCGCAGGACTCCGGCGAGGGCCGCTGGACGGTCGAGGCCGCCATCGACAACGCCGTGCCGCTGCCCGCGATCACCGCGTCCCTCTTCGCCCGCTTCGCCTCGCGCCAGGACGACTCGCCGCAGATGAAGATGATCGCGGCGCTGCGCAACCAGTTCGGCGGCCACGCGGTCGAGAAGAAGTAACACCCCGCACCCCGCTCCACCCGGCCGGCGGGGAACGGCCCACGTCACGTGGCCCGTTCCCCGCCGGCCGTCGTGCACCTGCGTGCATGATCCACGGTGCGTGCATACGGGGGAATTCGGCACGGTGCGGCACCGGGGGCGACCTACGATCACCCGCTGTGACAGAACCTCACTCCATGGCAACATCCGGTGATACCGCCGACGTTGTCATCCTCGGGGCCGGACCGGCCGGCCTCCTCCTCGGCAACCTCCTCCAGCGCGGCGGCGTCGACTGCGTCGTGCTGGAGCGGGGCAGCCGGGAGCACATCCGGACCCGGGCGCGCGCCGGTTTTCTCGCCGCCCACACCGTACGGATCCTCCAGCGGCACGGCCTCGCCGACGGCCTGAACCGGGACGGCCAGGACCACAGCACCTGCGAGTTCCGCTCCGACGACGGCCGCTTCCGCCTCGACTACAGCCGCCTCGGCCGCGGCGAGCGGCACACCGTCTACCCCCAACAAGCCCTGGTGAGCGACCTGCTGGCGCACTACGTCGACGCCGGGGGACGCATCCGCTTCACCACCGAGGCGCTCGACGTGCGGGACACCGGCACCGACCGGCCCACGGTCACCGTCCGCACGGCCGACGGCCGCCCCGGACACTGGCGGGCCCGCTACGTGGCGGGCTGCGACGGCCGGCACGGCGCCGCCCGCCGCTCGCTTCCCGCGGACACGGTCCGCCGCCACCACCTCGACCACGGCGTGAGCTGGCTCGGTCTGCTCGCCGAGGCCCCGCCCAGCCTGGACGCCGTCGGCTACGGCGTGCACGGCCGAGGCTTCGCCGGACACATGGCCCGCACCTCCACCGTCACCCGCTACTACCTCCAGTGCCCCCGCGACACCCGCGCCGACGACTGGTCCGACGACCGGATCTGGGACGAACTGGCCCTGCGCCTGCGCGCCGACGCCTACGGCCCGCTGCACCGGGGCCGGATCGGTCAGCGCGGTGTCGTCCACCTGGAGTCCGACGTCATCGAACCCCTGCGCCACGGCTCACTGTTCCTGGCCGGCGACGCCGCCAGCCTGATCAGCCCGTCCGCCGCCAAGGGCGCCAACCTGGCCGTCCTGGAGGCCGAACTCCTCGCCGAGGCGCTGCTCGACGACCTCGCGCACGGCGACTCCGCGGGCCTCGACACGTACTCGGCGCGCTGCCTCGACCACATCTGGCGCGCCCAGGAGTTCTCCCACTGGATGATCGCGCTGCTGCACGGCAGCCCCGGCACGGACGGCGAGGCGCGGTTCCGCGACTCCCTGCGCCGGTCCCGGATCTCCGCCCTGCGCGACTCCCGCGCCCAGCAGGACTGGTTCGCCGAGCACTACGTGGGGATCGGCACCGTCCGTGCTGCCTGAACGTTTCTTTTCCTTTTCGATCCTTTCTGAACTCCCTTTCTCCGGACGCTCCCTTCCCGAGCGCCCTTTCTCTTTCTGATGCTGAGCACTCGAATCGAGGCACCACACCCGATGGTCACCACGATGGCAGGCGACACATCCCGTCTGCGCGCGACGGTCGACTTCGTCCGCGAGCAGGACACCGCCACCCTGCTCCCGCTGCTGCTGCCCGGCCTCGACGGCCCGGAGCTGCGCTCCCTGGCGGACCGCTGCCGCTTCGCCCACGCGGCCCTGCTGCTCTTCCCCCGCGACGAGCGCGACCTGCACACCACGCTCACCGAGTGCGGCCTCGACCCCGACGGCCCGCCGCGGCCGAGCGTCGTGGTCCGTGAACGCCTCGCCGTACGCCACCGCCGCGACCCCGCCGACCTCGACGTCGGCATCCTGCGTCCCGCCGTCACCGGACTCGACGGAGCGCACCGCACCGTCGAGGTGTTCGCCCTGACCGTCCCCCCGGGCTCCGGCCTGGAGTCCCTCGTCTCCCACGAGCGCGAACACCGGCACGAGGCCCATCTCGCGTTCGAGGTCGACGGCCCCGACCCGCTGGTGCTGCGCGGCCTGTGCGCCACGCTCGCCCGGTACGGCGCGGTGCCCGACGGCGGCGGCTACAACCCGCACGAGAACGGCACGGTCTTCTACTTCGCCGCGCCCGACGGCGCGAAGACCGAGTACCGCCGCCTGGAGCTCTACGCCCCCGGCGACCACCGCGACGTCCTCACCGCCCACCTCGCCGAACACCGGGCACGGCAGCCCGCCGAGGCCCTGCTGCGCCTGCTCACCGGCGCCTGGACCACCCAGGCCCTCGCCGCCTTCGCCGAGCTGCGGATCGCCGACGCCCTGGACACCGGGCGGTGGACGGGCGTCGACGACCTGGCGGAACGTATCGGCGCCGCTCCGGGCGCCCTCGCCACCCTCCTGCGCTATCTGGAGACCCTGGGCGCGGTGACGGCCGACCCGGGACTCACCAACGGCTACCGGCTCACCGCGCTCGGCGCCCTGCTGCGCACCGACGCCCCGGAGTCGATGCGCCCCCTCGCCCTCCTGTACGGCGGCCCGTTCTACCGCTCCTTCGGCGCCCTCGCCCACACCGTGCGCACCGGGGAGCCCGGCTTCGAGCACCTCTTCGGCGCGCACCACTTCGACCACTTCGCCGCCGACCCCGAACTCGCCGACCTCTTCGACCGGTCCATGGCCGCCGGCGCCGCCATGTTCGGGCCGCTGCCCACCCACCCGGTCCTGCTCGCCGCCGGCCGCGCGCAGACCTCGGCGACGGTGGTCGACATCGCGGGCGGCAACGGCGCGCTGCTCGGCCGGGTCCTCGCCGTGCACCGGCGCCTGCGCGGGGTCCTCCTGGAGCGCCCGCACGTCGTCGAGGCCGCCCGTGAAGCCCTGGAGGGCGCCGGGTTCGGCGACCGCTGCACGTACCGCAGCGGGGACTTCGCGGACGTCCCCGCCGACGGTGACGTCTATCTCCTGTCGCGCATCCTGCACGACTGGGACGACGACCGGTGCCGGGAGATCCTGCGGCACGTCGCCCGCGCGATGCCCGCCCACGCCGATCTGCTCGTCGTCGAGAGGGTGCTGCCCGCCGACGGCTCGGCCTCCCTGGCCACCGCCTGGGACCTGCACATGATGTGCAACGTCGGCGGCCGGGAACGCCGCGCCGACCACTACGCCCGCCTCTTCGCGGACGCGGGCCTGACCCTGGTCGGCCAGGAGCGGCTCCCGCTGGACGGCAGCGTGCTGCACGTACGGAAGGCGGCCGCCGCGGGCTGACCCGGGGGAGGGGGTGTTCCGCCCGGGACCCGGTGTCCCGGGCGGAGTCACGGACCGCGCGGACCGTCTTGACAACGGCATTGGTCCATACCAACTTAGGTGCGACACAGGAACGGCAGAGCACCACCAGGTTCGCGCATGTCCCCAACCCCCCTCCAAGCACCGGGAGTTCGCGTGTCCCCCACCCGAAGACGGCGTCCTTCGCGACGCTCCGGAAGATCCCGCATCCTCGCGCTCGTCGGCACCGCCGCCCTCGCCGTCGGCGGCGCGGTCGCCCTGCCGGGCACCGCCCAGGCGGCCAACATCCTCTCCAACGCGGGCTTCGAGTCCGGCGCGCTCGGCTCCTGGTCCTGCACCGGCAACCTCGGATCCGTGGTCTCCAGCCCCGTCCACGGCGGCACCAAGGCCCTCGCGGGCGCCGCGAGTTCGAGCGACAACGCCAAGTGCAGCCAGACGGTCGCCGTCCAGCCGAACACCACGTACACCCTCTCCGGCTGGGTGCGCGGCAGCTACGCCTACCTCGGCGTCGACGGCGGCGGCTCCACCTGGACCCAGTCGCCCTCCGCCTACGCCCAGCTGTCGGTGAAGTTCACCACCGGCGCGTCGCAGACCAGCGCCACGGTCTACACCCACGGCTGGTACGGCCAGGGCACCTACTACGCCGACGACATCAGCCTCGACGGCCCCGGCGGCAGCAGCGACACCCAGGCCCCGACCGCGCCGACCGGTCTCACCTCCACCGGCAAGACGTCCTCCAGTGTCTCCCTGTCCTGGGGCGCGGCGAGCGACAACGTCGGGGTCACCGGCTACGACATCTACAGCGGCGGCAGCAACAAACTGCTGACGGTCAGCGGTACGTCGGCCACCGTCTCCGGGCTCTCGCCCTCCACCGCGTACAGCTTCACCGTCAAGGCGCACGACGCGGCCGGCAACAGCTCGCCGGCGTCGAACGCGGTCTCCGTGACGACGAGCGCGGGCTCCGGCGGCACCACCGGCTTCAAGCAGGCCGCGCCCTACTTCTACACCGGCTGGGGCAACCCGCCCAGCCCGTCCACCGTCATGAGCGCCACCGGCGTCAAGTGGTTCACGATGGCGTTCATCCTCTCCTCCGGCGGCTGCAACCCGGCCTGGGACGGCTCGCGCCCGCTCACCGGCGGCCAGGACCAGACCGCGATCAACGCCATCCGGGCGGCCGGCGGTGACATCGTCCCGTCGATCGGCGGCTGGAGCGGCAACAAGCTCGGCCCCAACTGCTCGACACCGGAGGCCCTCGCGGGCGCCTACCAGAAGGTGATCGACGCCTACCAGCTCAAGGCGATCGACGTCGACATCGAGAACACCGACGAGTTCGAGAACACGGTCGTGCAGGACCGCGTCCTGAACGCCCTGAAGATCGTCAAGGCCAACAACCCCGGCCTGCGGACGATCCTCACCTTCGGCACGTCCACCACCGGCCCGACCTCGTACGGCAACCGGCTCATCGAGCAGGCCAAGGCCCTGAACGCCGACATCGACGTCTTCACGATCATGCCGTTCGACTTCGGCGGCGGCAACGACATGTACGGCAACACCGTCAACGCCGCCGAGGGCTTGAAGACCAAGCTCAAGTCGGTCTTCGGCTGGGACGACGCGACCGCGTACGCCCACATCGGCATCTCCGGGATGAACGGCCTCAGCGACCAGCAGGAGACCACGACCCCGGCGATCTGGACCCAGATCAAGGACTGGGCGAACACCAAGCACATCGCCCGGCTCGCCTTCTGGTCGGTCAACCGCGACCGCCCGTGCGCGGGCGGCGGCGTCGCCGAGAACTGCTCCGGCATCAGCCAGGACAACTGGCAGTTCACGAAGATCACGGCCGGCTTCACCGGCTGAGACAGCAGAAAGGCCCGACAGCTGGGCTGCCGGGCCTTTCTCTTTTGTGTCCGAGGGGGGACTTGAACCCCCACGCCCGATAAAGGGCACTAGCACCTCAAGCTAGCGCGTCTGCCATTCCGCCACCCGGACAAGGTGTCTGCCGCTTTGTGTGCGGGGGGCTTCCCCGCGGCGACACAGAGAACATTACCAGGGTTTCCGAGTGCTCCGATCACACCCCCACCTCGGCGCTTGCCCTGTGAACGGCACGTGACGAGCGGTGCCCGGCCTTGGGTCCCGACGCCGGGGGAGAGAGGATGAGAGGGATCCCAGGAAGAGAGGAACAAGCGTGAGTGAGCCGAGCACGGGCAGGGCGGTCTCCGGACAGGACGAGGTCGTCGACCTCTGCCGCGAACTGATCCAGATCGACACCAGCAACTACGGCGACCACTCGGGCCCCGGCGAGCGCAAGGCCGCCGAGTGGGTCGCGGAGAAGCTCGCCGAGGTGGGCCTCGAACCGAAGATCTTCGAGTCGCACCCCGGCCGCGCCTCCACGGTCGCCCGCATCGAGGGCGAGGACCCGTCGCGGCCCGCGCTCCTCATCCACGGCCACACCGACGTCGTCCCGGCCAACGCGGCGGACTGGACCCACCACCCCTTCTCCGGCGAGGTCGCCGACGGGTGCGTGTGGGGCCGCGGGGCCGTCGACATGAAGGACATGGACGCGATGACCCTCGCGGTCGTCCGCGACCGGCTGCGCACCGGCCGCAAGCCCCCGCGCGACATCGTGCTCGCCTTCCTCGCCGACGAGGAGGCCGGTGGCACCTGGGGCGCGCGTCACCTCGTCGACAACCACCGGGACCTCTTCGACGGGGTCACCGAGGCGATCAGCGAGGTCGGCGGCTTCTCCTTCACGGTGAACGAGCAGCGCAGGCTCTACCTCATCCAGACCGCCGAAAAGGGCATGCACTGGATGAAGCTGAGCGTGGCCGGCACCGCCGGGCACGGCTCGATGATCCACCGGGACAACGCCATCACCGAGCTGTCCGAGGCCGTCGCCCGGCTCGGCCGCCACCAGTTCCCGGTCCGCGTCACCAAGACGCTGCGCCACTTCCTCGACGAACTCGGCGACGCGCTCGGCACCGAGCTCGACCCCGAGGACATGCAGGAGACGATCGCCAAGCTGGGCGGCATCGCCAAGCTGATCGGCGCGACCCTGAGCAACACCGCGAACCCGACGCAGCTCGGTGCCGGGTACAAGGTCAACGTCATCCCCGGCGAGGCGACCGCCCACGTCGACGGGCGCTTCCTGCCCGGACACGAGGACGAGTTCCTCGCCGACCTCGACCGGCTCCTGGGCCCGAACGTCAGGCGCGAGGACGTCCACGCCGACAAGGCCGTCGAGACCACCTTCGACGGGGCGCTCGTCGAGGCCATGCAGACCTCGATCGCCGCCGAGGACCCGATCGGCAAGGCCATCCCGTACATGCTCTCCGGCGGCACCGACGCCAAGTCCTTCGTCGAGCTGGGCATCCGCAACTTCGGCTTCGCGCCGCTGCAGCTGCCGCCCGAGCTGGACTTCGCCGGCATGTTCCACGGTGTCGACGAGCGGGTCCCGGTGGACGGCCTGAAGTTCGGTGTGCGGGTGCTGGACCGCTTCATCGACGCGTCCTGAGCCGGCTGTCGGCGTCAACCTGGCGACAGCCCGGTAATTCGGCCGTTCGTGCGTACTGGGCTGAAAAGAGTGAAAGGAACCATAGGCTCGTAGCCCCATCACTTTCTCCTCGTTACAGGGAGTGCAGTCCGCGGCTGGGACTGCATTGCCAACAAGGAGGAATAATGATCAAGAAGGTCGTCGCTGCTGCGGCTGCCACTGGTGGTCTGGTTCTCGCGGGTGCGGGCATGGCCGTCGCCGACTCCGGTGCCCAGGGTGCTGCCGTGCACTCTCCCGGCGTGCTCTCGGGCAACGTCATCCAGGCGCCCATCCACATTCCGGTGAACGTCTGCGGCAACACGGTCTCCGTGATCGGGCTGCTGAACCCCGCCTTCGGCAACACCTGCGTCAACAAGTGACGTTGTTGAGCCTCACCCCTTGAGGGTCTGAGTCCGTCGGCCCCGGAGTGCGCGCCATGCACTCCGGGGCCGACGGGCATTCGGGGCCCCGGGGCACACCAGTTCCCCGGCCCACCCAGGTGAAGTGCAGTGCTTCGAGCGCTGAGAGTGCTAAGGCAGGGAAACCTATGCGACAGGTCACGCGCAAGGGCCTGACCATCGTGGCGGCCGCGACCGGCGTCCTCGCCGTCACCGGCGGCTACGCGCACGCCGACTCGGGTGCGAACGGAAGCGCGTCGGGCTCGCCCGGCGTCGCCTCCGGCAACAATGTGCAGGTGCCGGTCGAGGTCCCGGTCAACGTCTGCGGCAACACCGTGAACGTCATCGGGCTGCTCAACCCGGCGATGGGCAACAAGTGCGCCAACAACACCCCCCACGACAGCGGCTACGGCGACGAGAGCGGCGGCGGCCACCACCAGCCGCCCGGCGGCGGGTCGCACGCCGGCGGCCACACCGGTGACTCGCCGGGTGTCGGCTCGGGCAACCACGTACAGGTGCCGGTGGAGGTCCCGGTCAACGTGTGCGGGAACTCCATCGGAATCATCTCCGTCGGCAATCCCGTCACCGGCGACGACTGCGCCAACCCGGGCGGTGAGCACGCGACGCCGCCGTCCACCCCCGGGCAGCCCCACCACCCGGGCACGCCCGGCAAGCCGGGGGAGGCCGTCAAGCCCGTGACGCGGGCCCTGCCCCCCACCGAGAGCAAGCCCAACCAGCCGGAGACGCAGAGCGTCACCCGGGCCAGGGGCGACTCCCAGCTCGCCATGACCGGCAGCTCGCTGCCGGTCGGCGCGACGGGCGCGCTGGCCGCGGGCGCGCTGCTCGGCGGCGCGGTGCTCTACCGCCGGTCCCGGACCGGCGCCTAGCGCACAGGCCAGGCAGCTGCCACGGAGCGGGCCCCGCATCGGCGGGGCCCGCTCCGTTTTCGGCCGGAGGCCGTCAGATTCAGGTCACCATGTGGCCCGCACCTGGCGGATGATCCGCCGCCGCAGGCGCACGCGGCGACTGCCGTCGCGGCGCAGGCTCAATCGGTCCAACTCCCAGTGTCCGTACTCTGCATGGTCCGTCAGCAGGCGCGTCGCGTCCTTGCGGGAGACCCCGCGCGGCACGTACACGTCGACAAATTCGTATTCCGGCATCGCATCTATTGTGCGGGCACGGGCCCGGTACGGATAGCGTCTGCACTATGTCTGATGCTGCGCAGCCCACCGCTGCCGAGGTACGCACCGCCGCAGAGGCGGTCAAGGCTGCGCTCGACCGTCACCTGGCGGCTGTCGAGCGCAGGTCGGGAGAGGACGACCCGGCCGTCTACGAAGCGTTCAACGAGCTCGCCGTCGCGGCCGAGGAGTACGACGAACTCCTCTACGACCGCTACGACGAGGTCACCCCCTTCGAGATCCCCAGCGGCGACGACTCGCTGCCGCCGTACACCGGACCGGAGGAGCCGAACGCGCTGAGCGTGCTGATCCGACGCGACTACGCCGTGGTCGAGCCGCAGCGTCTTCTCGCCCAGGCGGGCCGGGTGGCCGACATCGACGCGGGCCCCGACCCGGACAGCGCGGGCAGCAGTGTCCATGCCGCGCTCGGCGTGCTGTTCGGCGAGTTCGAGCCGGACGAGATCGCCTCCCGGCACAAGGAGTTCGGCCTGGAGGAGGGCG
Source organism: Streptomyces sp. NPDC001904 (assembly GCF_040297005.1). NCBI lineage: Bacteria > Bacillati > Actinomycetota > Actinomycetes > Kitasatosporales > Streptomycetaceae > Streptomyces > Streptomyces sp. NPDC001904. The sequence goes on from NZ_JBEOYI010000004.1 coordinate 194,920, forward strand.
ACTCGACACTCTGGGTCGCGGCCGCCGACGAGCCGGCCGAGCCGGGGGAGTGGCTAGAGGCCCCGTTCGACCAGGCGGATCCGCAGCGGGTGGTGTGCCGCTTCGACGTCAGCTCGGTCTTCGACGACGAACTCGACCCCGACGACGACACCGTCACCACGGAGTCCCTGGAAGACGCCGACCGCTGATCCCAGCGCTCCGGCCGCCGCCCCGGACGAGGCGGCGGCCGGACCCGGGCTCTAGGCCGTCTCTTTCGGATCATGCCTAGATAGCCTCGTCCTCCGCCCGCACCCAGGCCAGTTGCGCGTCGCTCAGCAGGGGGTCGAATCCTTCTGGGAACATCAACATCAGCGGTTGCGGCCACATGTTCTCAAGCCCGTGCTCTTGGCAGCTCAGGGCGATGAGATGCGGCCCACCCCCACAGCCCTCATGCCGGTAGGGACGGTCATGGGCCTGGCAGAAGTACCCGAACCTTGTGCAGTTGTCCGCATCACTCGGCTCATAGAAGCCGGGATCACAGACAATCTGGGTCACCGGTTCCTGCAGATTGAACCGGGGGATGGGCCGGGGGTCACGCCACAGCAGTCGGGGAGGAAGCACAAGCTCATCGTGCACCGAAGCCGTCCGGTTCGGACCATCGGGTCGTTGGTCCGGTCATGTCGTTGACCGATGTGCAGTGGTCGCGGATTGAGCCGCTGCTTCCGGACCGGACTCCGAGACGTGGCGGGCGGTGGCGTGATCACCGGCAGATGATCGAGGCGATCGCGTGGAAGTACCGCACGGGATCGCCCTGGGAGGCCATGCCTTCCGAGTTCGGTTAGTGGAAGGGCGTCTACACCCTCTTGCGGAAATGGGCGCTCGACGGCACCTGGGAGCGGGTGTTCACCTCATTGCTCGCCCAAGCGGACGCCGAGGGGGATCTCGGGTGGGTCGTCGCGATCGTTTCAACTATCGTCCGCGCCCATCAGCACGCGGCAGGCGCCCGTAAAAAGGGGCTCTGGCTGGCGAGCCAGAGGATCATGCCCTCGGCCGGTCCCGTGGCGGACTGACCACCAAGGTCCACTTGGCGGCGGACGACCACTGTCGGCCTCTTGCCTTCGTGCTGACCCCCGGACAGGCAGGTGACGCACCCGCATTTGAGCAGCTCATGGCCTCAATCCGGGTGCCTCGCACACTCGGGCGTCCTCGGGTGAGGCTGGCCATGGTCCTGGCGGACAAAGCCTATTCCTCTCGCGCGATCCGTGAACATCTCCGCAGGCGCGGCATCCGAGCGGTCATCCCCCAGCCTTCGGACCAGATCGCCAACCGAAAGCGCCGAGGCCGCCACGGCGGAAGGCCGCCCGGCTTTGACAGGGCTTCCTACAGGCAGCGGAACACCGTCGAACGGTGCATCAACAAGCTCAAACAGTGGCGCGGCCTTGCCACCCGATATGACAAGACCGCAACCATTTACGAGGCCGGCCTCCACCTCGCGGGCATCCTTGTCTGGGCCGCGCGGTGATCCGAAAGAGACGCCCTAGGCGCCCGGCACCTGAGCCCGGACCAATCGCTGCAACCGGGTCGTGCGCGGCTTGGCCGCGACCTCCGCGACGGCCCGGGGCAGCGCGGCGTCCACCCCGTGCACCACGGACAGATGGCGCTCCCCGCGCCCGAACGCCGTGTACACCCAGGGCCGGCTCAGCGCGGCCGCCGCGTCACCGGGCAGCACCACCACGGCGGCGGCCCACCGCAGCCCCACGGCCTGGTGTCCGGTCACCGCCCAGCCGTGCCGCACGGCCCGCTCCACCTGCTCCTTCGGTACGAGCACGGGCTCCCCGTCGCACTCCAGCCGCAGCCCCTCCGCATCGGCCCCGACGACCCGCCCGGGCCTGATCCGCCCCGGACCTGCGACGTGCACCACCCGGTCCCCGGGGTCGAACCCCCCGAACCGGCCGGGGCCCGGGTTCAGCCGCTCCTTCAGAGCCGCGTTCAGCACCCGCGTCCCCGCGGCTCCCGCATGCCCCGGAGTGATCACCTGGGTCTCCTCGGCGGGCACCCCGATGGCCCGCGGCACCGAGTCCGCGACGAGCTGCACGGTGCGGTGGACCGCCTCGGCGCCGTCCCGCACCGGCACGATCACGACCTCCTTGCCGGGCGCCTCCACCTGATTCAGCTCACCGATGCCGATGCCCGAGACCAGCTCGCCGATCGGCCCGAAGTCCGGCGTACGGGACGCCAGACGCGGGCAGATCCCGGCGGCCAGCAGGTCCGCGAAGATCCGGCCGGGCCCCGCCGACCACAGCACGCCCGGATCGCCGCTGAGCACCAGGCAGGTCCCGTCGGCCAGCAGCTCCACGAGCATCGCGGCCGCGTCCACGTCCAGCTGCGGCGCGTCCAGGACGACCAGGAGATCGACGGCGAGCGCGCCGTCGGCGTCCCGGCCGGGGCCCTGGGCCTGGGTGAGCAGGCCCTCGATGGTGGCCGTGGCCGTCTCCGGCGCGTCGGCGCCGAGCAGCGCGGCGGCCCGGCGGCGCCCGTCCGCGCTGTGGGCGGCCACGCAGACCCGCAGACCGAGACCGGCCGCGGCGGAGGCCAGCGCGAGCGGCTCGGCGCGGGCGGCCTCGCCACCGGTGTGCAGCACCAGCCGGTGCGCGGCGGCGGCCCGGATCAGCTCGGCCGTCGTACCGGAAGCGGCGGCGGCCGCCGTCTCCCAGTCGGGCCCGGAGGAGTCGCCTTCCTTGGGTGCGGAGTTGATGAGGCGGGCGACGCCGTCGGCGAGGCTCTCCTCGGCGAGCGCGTACCGCTCGAGACCGACGAGGATCCGCACCGGCCGCTCGGCCTCCTCCTCGCCGTCCTCGCCGTCCTCGGCGGGCTCGGGCTCGGGCGCGTCCTCCACGGGGTCCTGGAACAGGATCGCGTCGCCCTCCGCGGCGGCGCTCTGCACGGCCTCGTCCGGATCGGGCACCCCGCGCTTGCCGAGCGCCTCCGACAGCACCGGCAGGTCCAGTGCCGTGTGCCCGGCGACCGCCGCCTGCTCGAGCAGCCACACGGTGACCGCGCGGCCCCGCCGCTCGTCCTCGGGGCCGCACTCGGCACCGAGCAGCGCCCGCGCGAACCCGTCGGCCTGCTCCGGGCGCACTCCGCTCACCCGCAGCAACTGCCAGGGGTCCTCGCGCAGCAGGTCCTCGGCGCCCTCGCCCAGCGCCGCGGCGGCCGCCACGGCGAGCGTCTCGGGTGCGCCGCCCTCGACGAGCACCGCCCGCACGGCGGCCACCGTGTCGGCGTCGGGCCCCGCGTCCACGACCGGCGCGACGGGCACGGCGGGTGTCCGGGGCCGCGGCTCGGGCACGGCGGCGGCCGGGCGCGGCTCGGGCGCGGGCTCCGGCTTCGCGAACACTGCGGCGGCCGGCTTCTCACCGCTCTCCACGGCACGTACGGCGGCGAGCAGATCGGCGGCCGTGCCGCTCAGCTTCGTACCGGCGGCGATCGGACCGTCCTTGGCGGCCTTGCGCTGCGCGATGCGCTCCCGCAGCTCCCGCTGCGCGGCGATCTCGGCCTCGGCCTCGGACGGCTGGGCCGCCGCCTCCTCGGTACCGGCCGCTTCTTCGGTCCCGTCCCCGGCCGCTTCGGTGGTCTCGGCCGCCTCGACGGGTGCCTCCGTGTCCGGCCCGGCGTCGGGGCCCTGCCCTGACTCGTTCTCCGCGGCAGCGGACTCCGTACTCACAACGTGCTCCAGTCCTGATCGGGATAGCGGTGCACGGGCGCCGACACGTCGTCGAGCGCCTGGCAGATCTCGTCAGGAAGACTAAGGGCCTCCACTGACAATGCCGCCGTGAGCTGCTGGGTGTTGCGCGGTCCGATGATCGGCGCGGTCACGCCGGGCCGGTCCCTGACCCAGGCCAGGGCGACCTGGAGCGGGGTCACCGCGAGCCCGTCCGCGGCTATGGCCACCGCGTCCACGATGTGTCTCGCGGCCTCGTCCAGGTACGGGGCGACGAACGGCGCCATGTGGTCGGAGCCGCCCCGGGAATCCGTGGGGGTGCCGCCGCGGTACTTGCCCGTCAGCACCCCGCGCCCGAGCGGCGACGACGGCAGCAGCCCGATGCCCAGGTCCAGGGCGGCGGGCAGCACCTCCCGCTCCACGCCGCGCTGCAGCAGCGAGTACTCCATCTGCGTACTGGCGATACGGGTGCGGGTGCCCGGCGCCGCGAGCTGCCAGGTGCCCGCCTTCGCCAGCTGCCACCCGCAGAAGTTGGACACCCCCGCATAGCGCGCCCGCCCGCTGCTGACAGCGATGTCGAGCGCCTGGAGGGTCTCGTCGAGCGGGGTGTCGGTGTCGTAGGCGTGGATCTGCCAGAGGTCGACGTAGTCGGTGCCGAGCCGGGCGAGCGAGGCGTCGAGCGCGGCGAGCAGATGGCCGCGCGAGCCGTCGAAGCGCCGGTCCGGGTCGGGCACGCTGCCCGCCTTGGTGGAGATGACCAGGTCACGGCGGGGGACCAGGCCCTCGACGAGCCGCCCGAGCAGATACTCCGACTCGCCGTCCCCGTAGACGTCGGCCGTGTCGACGAGCGAGCCGCCCGCCTCCCAGAAGACCTTCAACAGGTCGGCGGCGTCGTGCTCGTCCGTGTCCCGCCCCCACGTCAGGGTGCCGAGCCCGATCCGGGACACACGCAGGCCGGTACGGCCGAGATGCCTCTGCTCCATGGGCGCTGAGAGTACTGGCCGAAGGTCAGGATGGGGGGCCCGGCGCATATCTGTCCTGCCGCCCGTCGCGCTAGGGTGCCCGGGAAGAGACGTTACCGATGGGTAATCCAGCGGTTCCCGCACGCGGTTAAGGGGATGTGGTCAATGAAGCTCGGCATCAATCTCGGGTACTGGGGCCTGGGGATGGACACCGACAACCTCGCCGTCGCCAAGGAGGCCGATCAGCTCGGCTACGCGGTGTGCTGGGCGGCCGAGGCGTACGGCTCCGACACCGTGACGGTGCTCAGCTACGTCGCCGCGCAGACCGAGCGCATCGACGTCGGCTCGGCCATCATGCAGATCCCGGCCCGCCAGCCCACCATGACGGCGATGACCGCCGCGACCCTCGACACCCTCTCCGGCGGCCGCTTCCGCCTCGGTCTCGGCGTCTCCGGGCCGCAGGTCTCCGAGGGCTGGTACGGCGTGAAGTTCGACAAGCCGCTGGCCCGCACGCGCGAGTACGTCGACATCGTGCGCAAGGCCATGAGCCGCGAGCGGGTCTCCTACGAGGGTGCGCACTGGACCCTGCCGCTGCCGGAGGGCCCCGGCAAGTCGCTGAAGCTGACCGTGCACCCGAAGCGCGAGCACATCCCGCTCTACATCGCGGCGATCGGCCCGAAGAACCTGGAGCAGACCGGCGAGATCGCCGACGGCGCCCTGCTGATCTTCCCCTCCGCCGAGCACCTGGAGGACACCGCGATCTCCTACCTGCGCGCGGGCCGCGAGAAGGCCGGCAAGACGATGGAGGGCTTCGACGTCTGTCCGACCGTGCCGATCGCGGTCGGCCCGGAGGGCGGCGACAAGGACATCTCCGCGCTCGCCGACTCGTTCCGTCCCTACACCGCGCTCTACGTCGGCGGCATGGGCAGCGCCAAGCAGAACTTCTACAACCAGCTCGCGCAGCGCATGGGGTACGAGAAGGAGGCCGCCGAGATCCAGGAGAAGTACCTGTCCGGCGACAAGGACGGCGCCGCCGCGGCCATCCCGCAGAAGCTCATCGACTCCACCACGCTGCTCGGCTCGGTGGACCGGATCGCCGACCGGATGCGTCAGTACGCCGAGGCCGGTGTCACCACCCTGACGCTGTCCCCGGCCGGCTTCACGCTGGACGAGCGGCTGGCCTCGCTGCGCGCGGGCGTCGAGGCGGTGGAGCGCGCCGGACTGGCCTAGATCGCGGGGGGGGGGGAGTCACCTGCGGAGTTTCCGCGGCCGTGGTGGGGGCTCGGGGGTCTTCCCCGCCACGGCCGTCACGGGTATCAACGCGCCACCGGGCGCACGGTTACGCCTCGCATCCCGGTACGGATCCTCCTTTCGGCCGAGTTGTCGGTCATTCCTGTTGCCTGCCACCGCCTCCCGCATTTGACTCGGTCTTTGCGAGCCATGGAGCCGCGGACCGCGCGTGGAGGCACGGAGGTACCCAGATGCTGTCGGCCAGGAGCCTGTTCCAGGAGATTCTCGACAACGACGATTCGTTCCGGCTGTTCTGCTCGATCGCGGCCGGGGGAGAGGCGCAGGGCGGCTGGGAGAACGGCCGGATCGCCGCCCTCGTCCCGGAGGCCGAGCGGGCCCTCGCGCCCAAGATCGCCCGGCACGGTGCCGACGAGGACAAGCACGGGCGCATCTTCAACGCCCTGCTGAAGAAGCGCGGCCTGACCCCGGTGCCGGTCCCGGACGAGACCGACTACACGATGCTCCTGGAGCGGCACGGCATCGGACTCCCGCACGAGCGGCTCAAGCGCGACGAGCCGCTGTCCGTGCAGGACATCGTCACCTACCTCGCCCACAGCCGCGTCACCGAACAGCGCGCCTCCGAGCAGATGGAACTGCTGCGCAAGCACTTCTCCGGGCACCCCGACATCGGCCGCGCGGTCAAGATGATCTCCAACGACGAGGACAACCACCTCGCCTACTGCCACGAGGAACTGCTGCGGCTCGCCCACGCGGGTCACGGCCGCGCCATCCAGCGCATCCTGCGGGAGTGCGCCCTCGCCGAGATCGCCGTCTACCGGGACGTGAGCCTCGCCGTCATGGACCACATGGGCCGCATCCTCGGCTGGTCCGCCCCGAAGGCGGGCGTGCTCGCCGCCGGGATCCGCGCCGTGTACGCGTACGAACGCCTCGGCGGCTGGCGGCGGATGGTCTCCCTGTCGATGCCGCGACGGCGCGACGCGCTCGGCGGTCCCGCCACCACCTCCGTCGAGTTCGCGTGAGCGGGACCTCCGTGACAGGCCCTACAGCCAGCCGCGCCGCTTGAACATCCGGTACAGCACCAGTTCCAGGACGGCCATCAGCACGATCACCGCCGGGTACGACCACACCCAGTGCAGCTCGGGCATGTGGTCGAAGTTCATGCCGTAGATGCCCGCGATCATCGTGGGCACCGCGGCCATGGCGGCCCAGGCGGAGATCTTCCGCATGTCGTCGTTCTGCCGCACGCTCATCTGCGCCAGGTGCGCGGACAGGATGTCGGTCACCAGGCGGTCCAGGCCGTCCACGGACTCGTTGACCCGGGTCAGATGGTCGTGCACGTCGCGGAAGAACGGCCGCGCGTCCTCGGCGACGAACGGCACGGCCGTGGGGAACGGGCCGATCCCCGCGAGCCGTGCCATCGGCATCGCCAGCGGCCCGGTGGCCCGGCGGAACTCCAGGATCTGCCGCTTGAAGGCGTAGATCCGCGACGCCGTGTCCCGCGAGCCGCCGCCGTCCGGCGAGAAGACCTCGGCCTCCAGCTCCTCCAGGTCGGTCTGCAGCTCGGTCGCGACGTCCAGGTAGTGGTCGACCGTGGCGTCCGCGACGGCGTACAGGACCGCCGTCGGACCGTGCCGCAGGAAGGCCGGGTCGTGCTCCAGCCGCTTGCGCACGGCCGCCAGGGACGAACCCTCGCCGTGCCGCACGGTGACCACGAACGAGTCGCCCAGGAAGAGCATCACCTCGCCCGACGACACCCGGTCGCTCTCCGGCTCGTACACGACCGGTTTGAGGACCACGAACAGCGAGTCGTCGTAGACCTCCAGCTTCGGCCGCTGGTGCGCCTTCATGGCGTCCTCGACGGCCAGCGGGTGCAGCCCGAACTCCTCGGTCACCGTCCCGAACTCGACCTCCGTGGCCTCGTACAGGCCGATCCACACGAAGGCGTCGTCCGACGCCCGCGCCGCCGCGAGCGCGTCCGACAGGTCCTTGATGTCCGCCGGGGCCTCGACACGGCGCCCCTCCCGGTACACGGCGCAGTCGACGATCATGACGGCCATTCTTCCCAGAGGGTTCGCCCGCTGCACTTCCGCGTGCCTTTAGGCTGGCGGGCATGCCCACGCTGATCCTCGTCCGCCACGGACGTTCCACCGCCAACACCGCGGGTCTGCTCGCCGGGTGGACGCCCGGCGTGGCCCTCGACGAGCGCGGCAGCGCGCAGGCCGCCACGCTGCCCGAGCGGCTGAAGGACCTGCCGCTCGCCGAGATCGTCAGCAGCCCCCTGCAGCGCTGCCGGGAGACCGTCGCCCCGCTGCTCGCCGCACGGCCCGGGCTGACCGCGCACACCGACGACCGGATCGGCGAGTGCGACTACGGCGACTGGTCGGGCCGCAAGCTGACCGAACTCGCCGACGAACCGCTCATGCAGGTCGTCCAGCAGCACCCGACCGCCGCCGCCTTCCCCGGCGGCGAGTCCATGCGGCAGATGCAGCACCGGGCTGCGGAGGCGGTGCGGGAGTGGAACGCGCGCGTGGAGCGCGACCACGGCGCGGACGCCGTGTACGTCATGTGCTCGCACGGCGACATCATCAAGTCCCTCGTGGCGGACGCTCTCGGGCTCCATCTGGACCTCTTTCAGCGGATCTCTGTAGAGCCGTGTTCCATCACCGCGATCCGTTACACCCGGCTGCGCCCTTTTCTCGTACGTCTCGGAGACACCGGCGACTTCGGCTCGCTGGCCCCGCGCGAGCAGCCGCAGGGTCCTGACGCACCGGTCGGGGGCGGCGCTGGCGCACCGTGATCGTCCGCCGCAGTAGGGTGAAGCTGCCGTAAGCACAGACCATCCCCAGACCATGGAGACAGGACGTGTCCCGTCAGGTGTTCCTCTACGACCCACCGGAGCGTTTCGTGGCCGGTACGGTCGGGCTCCCCGGGCGCCGCACCTTCTTCCTGCAGGCCTCGGCAGGAACCCGGGTCACCAGCGTGGCGCTGGAGAAGACCCAGGTGGCCGCGCTCGCCGAGCGCATGGACGAGCTGCTCGACGAGGTCGTGCGGCGCAGCGGCGGAAACGCGCCGGTGCCGGCCGTGGCGCCCAACGAGGTCGCCGACACCGCCCCGCTCGACGCACCGGTCGAGGAGGAGTTCCGGGTCGGCACCATGGCACTGGCCTGGGACGGTGACGAGCAGCGGATGATCGTCGAGGCGCAGGCCCTCGTCGAGATGGATGCCGAGTCCGACGAGGACCTTGCGGAGGCCGAGGAAAGGCTTCTCCAGGACGAGGAGAACGGCCCGCCGATGCTCCGCGTCCGGCTCACCGGCAACCAGGCGCGCGCCTTCGCCAGGCGCGCCCTGGAGGTCGTGAACGCGGGCCGCCCGCCGTGCCCGCTGTGCAGTCTGCCGCTCGACCCGGAGGGACACGTATGTCCGCGCCAGAACGGATACCGGCGCGGCGCGTGAGCGGCGACGACGCCCTGGACCTCCTCACCCGCGGGGAGCTGCACGTCGAGGGGCAGATCAGGGACGCGTCGAACGCCGTCCTGCTGTGCCGCGTCACCCACGGGGACCGGGAGGCGGCCTGCGTCTACAAGCCCGTCCGCGGTGAGCGGCCGCTGTGGGACTTCCCCGACGGCACGCTCGCCCAGCGCGAGGTGGCGGCCTTCGAGGTCTCCGAGGCGCTCGGCTGGGGCCTCGTCCCGCCGACCGTGCTGCGCGACGGGCCGTACGGCGAGGGCATGTGCCAGCTGTGGATCGACACCCCCGACGAGCCGGCCGAGGACGGCAGGCTGCTGGCGCTCGTGGACGCCGAGGAACCGTCGGAGGGCTGGAAGGCCGTCGGGTTCGCCGAGGTCGATGAGGGCCGGACCGCCCTGCTCGTGCACGCCGACGACGCCCGCCTGCGACGGCTCGCCGTCCTCGACGCGGTGATCAACAACGGCGACCGCAAGGGCGGCCACCTGCTCGTCGACGCCGGGGCCCGGCTGTACGGCATCGACCACGGGGTCACCTTCAACGTCGAGGACAAGCTGCGCACGCTGCTGTGGGGCTGGGCCGGGGAACCGCTGACCGAGGAGGCGACCGGGGCGCTGGAGGCGCTGCGCGGGCGCCTGGCCGAGGGCGAGCCGCTCGCGGACCGGCTGGCCGCGCTGATCACCCGGGCCGAGCTGGACGCCGTACGGGAGCGGGTGGCCGCGCTGCTGAAGTCCGGCCTGCACCGGGAGCCGAGCGGGGAGTGGCCCGCCATCCCGTGGCCGCCGATCTGATCCCGTCCGACCTGCGGTTCTGTCTCTTTCGGGGGCGTTTGTCGGTGGCCCGCGCTACGTTCGAGGGCATGACCAAGCTGATTGTCGAGGACCGGATCGACCGCCCGGCGAAGGACGTGTTCGAGGCCATCGTCACGGTCGAGGGCCTGTCGGGTTTCTTCGTCGGGCGCACCTCCGGGCCGATGGTGCCCGGCACCACCGTGACCTGGAGCTTTCCCCATGCCGACGCGGAGTTCGACGTCGAGATCGGCGAGATCGAGCCCGACCGGCTCGTCTCGTGGTCCTGGCCCGGCGGGCAGGTCACCATCGAGCTGCGGGAGACCGGTGGCGGGGCCACCGCGCTCACCGTGACGGAGCAGCCGATGGGGGACGGCATCGAGGGCGCGGCCCTCGCGGTCGGGCAGGCACAGGGCTGGGCGTACTTCGTGTGCACCCTGCGCGCCTATCTGCTGCACGGCCTGCGCCATTTCGGGCTCTCGGACGGCATCCGGGCCACCGTGACCGACTAGCGGGGCTCCAGGGCTGTGTGTCGACACACGCCCGTAGCGGCCCCGGCCCGCGCGGGCAAGAGGGCCTCGTCGGCCATCGGACCTGGTCCGGTTCGTATCCGGAAGCACCGTCCGGTTACGCTCATGTCATGCATGCCTGGCCCGCTTCTGAGGTCCCCGCCCTGCCTGGCAAGGGCCGCGACCTGAGGATCCACGACACCGCGACCGATGGGCTCGTCCCCCTTGACCCCGGTCCCGTCGCCCGTATCTACGTATGCGGCATCACGCCGTACGACGCGACCCACATGGGTCACGCGGCGACCTACAACGCGTTCGACCTCGTGCAGCGCGTGTGGCTCGACACCAAGCGGCAGGTGCACTATGTCCAGAACGTGACGGACGTGGACGACCCGCTGCTGGAACGGGCCGTGCGCGACGGCGTCGACTGGGAGGGCCTCGCCGAGCGCGAGACCGCCCTGTTCCGCGAGGACATGACCGCCCTGCGGATGCTCCCGCCGCAGCACTACATCGGCGCCGTGGAGGCGATACCCGGCATCGTGCCGCTCGTCGAGCGGCTGCGGGACGCCGGTGCGGCCTACGAGCTCGACGGCGACATCTACTTCTCCGTCGAGGCCGACCCGCACTTCGGCTCCGTCTCGAACCTGGACGCCGCCGCGATGCGGCTGCTCTCCGCCGAGCGCGGGGGCGACCCGGAGCGCCCGGGCAAGAAGAACCCGCTCGACCCGATGCTCTGGATGGCCGCCCGCGAGGGCGAGCCGAGCTGGGACGGCGGCTCCCTGGGACAGGGGCGCCCCGGCTGGCACATCGAGTGCGTCGCCATCGCCCTCGACCACCTCGGCATGGGCTTCGACGTCCAGGGCGGCGGCTCCGACCTGGCCTTCCCGCACCACGAGATGGGCGCCTCGCACGCCCAGGCGCTGACCGGCGAGTTCCCGATGGCCAAGGCGTACGTGCACGCCGGGATGGTCGGGCTCGACGGCGAGAAGATGTCCAAGTCCAAGGGCAACCTCGTCTTCGTGTCGCAGCTGCGCCGCGACGGGGTCGACCCGGCCGCCATCCGGCTCGCGCTGCTCGCCCACCACTACCGCTCCGACTGGGAGTGGACCGATCAGGTGCTCGCCGACGCCGTGGCCCGGCTCGACCGCTGGCGGGCCGCCGTGTCCCGGCCCGACGGGCCTGCTGCGGAGGGCCTGGTCGAGGAGATCCGCGCGGCTCTGTCGAACGATCTCGACGCGCCCGCGGCGCTGGCCGCCGTGGACCGGTGGGCCGAGTCGCAGGACACCGAGGGCGGGTCCGACGAAGGTGCGCCGGGTGTCGTCTCGCGCGCCGTCGACGCGCTGCTCGGGGTCGCGCTCTAAGCGCCGCCCACCTGTTCCTTCTCCCAAAGCCCCTCCAGGGCGATCGAGTCGAGGCCCCGGGGCTCCGCCCCGGGCCCCGCTCCTCAATCGCCGGAGGGGCTTTGTCGCGCTCTAGCGCCGTGCTCGTTTCTGCGCTAAAACACGGTCATGCGATCAGCATCGAGCACGCTCGGGCGTTCTGGACGCCTCAGATCCCTCGTCGCCGTGGCCCTTGTCGGGCTCGCGGCCGCACTCGCCGGGCCCGGGCAGGAGGCGCGGGCCGCCGACAGTCCGGGAGCACTCGGCGACGTCACCGGGTTCCGTCCGGACAAGGCCCGCTACACCTTCGACGCCGGGCCGGCCGAGGCCCGGGTCAGCTTCGTGTCCGCCGAGAGCTTCCGCATCGAGGTCGCCCCGGACGGCACGTTCACCGACCCCGCGGGCGACGACATCGTCCTGCCGCAGGGCGCGCCGCCCGCCACCCGCTGGAAGGACCGCGGCGACCGCTACGAGCTGAGCAGCTCCGAGGTCACCCTGCGCGCCTACAAGTCCCCGCTGCGATTCGCCCTGTTCAGGAACGACGGCACCCAGGTGTGGGCCGAGAGCGCGCCCATCAGCTGGAGCGCGGACGGCACCACCCAGAGCCTCGACCGCGGCGCCGACGAACAGTTCTACGGCGTCGGCATGCAGAACGGGCGGGGCAACACCAGCCTGCGCGGGCAGACCGCCAAGGCCGAGGTCAGCTACGACTGGGACGACGGGGGACACCCCAACTCCGTGCCCTTCTACCTCTCCTCGGCCGGGTACGGCGTCTTCCGGAACACCTACGCGCCCAACACGTACACCTTCGGCGCGCCCGTCACCGCCGCCGCCGACGAGCGCCGCTTCGACGCCTACTACTTCGCGGGCAGCGGCGAGGACAGTGCCAAAGACGTCATCGGCCAGTACACCCGGCTGACCGGAAAACCGTTCCTGCCGCCGGTGTACGGGCTCGAAGTGGGCGACGCCGACTGCTATCTGCACAACGCCAACCGCGGCGAACGGCACACCCTGGACGCCCTGAAGATCTCCCGGCAGTACGTCGAGCAGGACATGCCGCTCGGCTGGATGCTCGTCAACGACGGCTACGGCTGCGGATACGAGGACCTGGCCGAGACCGCGCGGGGACTCCAGAACGACAAGGCGCGGCTCGGCCTGTGGACCGAGGACGGCATCGACAGGATCGCCGACCAGGTGAAGGCCGGGCAGCGCGTCGCCAAGCTGGACGTGGCCTGGGTCGGCGACGGCTACAAGAAGGCCCTCGACGGCTGCAAGGGCGCCTACCGGGGCATCGAGGACAACTCCGATGCCCGCGGCTTCACCTGGGCCCCCGAGAGCTGGGCCGGCGCCCAGCGGTGCGGGGTGCAGTGGTCGGGCGACCAGTCCGGCTCCTGGGACTACATCCGCTGGCAGATCCCGACGTACGCGGGCGCCACCCTGTCCGGGCTCGCGTATACGACGGGTGACGTGGACGGGATCTTCGGCGGCAGCCCCAAGACGTACGTACGCGACCTGCAGTGGAAGTCGCTGCTGCCCGTGACCATGACCATGGACGGCTGGGCCGCCAGCGACAAGCAGCCCTTCCGGCAAGGCGAGCCGTACACGACGATCAACCGGAAGTACCTCAAGCTGCACGAGTCGCTGCTGCCCTACCTGTACTCGTACGCCCACGAGGCCACGAAGACCGGAGTGGGCGCGGTACGGCCGCTCGCGCTGGAGTACCCCGACGACCCGAAGGCCGCCACGGACGCCGCCAAGTACGAGTTCCTCACCGGCGAGGACTTCCTCGTCGCGCCCGTGTACGAGGACTCCGCCACGCGGGACGGCATCTATCTGCCCAAGGGCACGTGGACCGACTACTGGACCGGCCGGGTCTACCGGGGGCCGACCACGGTCGACGGCTACAGCGCGCCGCTCGACACCCTGCCGCTGTTCGTGAAGGGCGGCGCCGCCGTGCCGATGTGGCCGGGGATCCGCTCGTACACCGACCGGGACAAGGACTCCCCGGTCGCCTGGGACGTGTACCCGCAGGGCAGTTCGTCCTTCGAGCTGTACGAGGACGACGGCGTCACCCGCGCCCACCGCGGCGGCGCCTACGCCACCCAGCGCGCCACCGTCACCGCGCCGCGCTCCGGCCCCGGTGACGTGCGGGTGCGGATCGGCGCGAGCGAGGGCCGCTACGACGGGAAGCAGACCGCGCGGCCCTACTCCTTCACCGTGCACACCGGGGACGCGCCGAGCCGGGTCGACCTCGACGGGAAGAACCTGGCGCGCGCCGGGTCGAAGAGCGCGTTCGACAAGGCCGCGCGGGGCTGGTTCTACGACCCGGACGACCGGGGCGGGGTCGTGCGGGTGAAGACCGGGACCCTGTCCACCGGGCGGGCCTTCACCGTCGACCTCCGCGACACCGCAGCCGTGGGCGGAGCCGTGCCGGGCGCCGAGGCGGCCGTGTCCGCGGCCGTGGGCCAGGAGCTGGGCGCGGGCGTCACCGGCACGGTCGCCGTCGACGTCACCGCGGGGAACCGGGACGCCACCGGTGTCACCGTCGGCGTCGACGCCCCCGAGGGCTGGACCGCCGGGGACCCCGTGACCGTCGGCCGGATCCCGGCGGGCACCACCCGGCGCGTCGACGTCGCCGTCGCACCCGGCGCCGGCGCCAAGCCGGGAGAGCGGGCGCTCACCGCCACCGCGCACTACCGCAGCGCCGGCCAGGAGCGCGCCGCGCAGGGCCACTTCGCGGTCTCGGTGATGCCGGAACCACCCTCGGGGCAGACCTGGGCGAGCGACCTGGAGTGGCTGACCTCGACCAACGGGTACGGGCCCGCCGAACGCGACCGCAGCAACGGCGAGTCGGGCGCCGCCGACGGGCACCCCCTCACCCTCGCCGGGAAGACGTACGACAAGGGCATCGGGGTGCACGCCGACTCCGACATCGAGGTCTATCTCGGCGGGCGGTGCACGAAGCTCACCGCGGACGTCGGGATCGACGACGAGATCAACGGCTACGGCGAGGTCGCCTTCTCCGTCGAGGCCGACGGGAAGGTCCTGTGGACGTCGCCGAAGGTCACCGGCGCCTCGGCCACCGTCCCCGTCGACGTGGACGTGAGCGGTGCCCGGCACCTGCGGCTGAAGGTCACCGACACCAACGGGTCGAAGACCGGCGACCACGGGGACTGGGCCGCCGCCGCGTTCACCTGCGCGGGCGGGAGCTGACCCGGGGCAGGGACAGGTGAAAGGGGCGCCTCCCCCGCGGTGACCGCGGGGGAGACGCCCCTCCTTTCAGCTGTCACACGGTGCGGTCAGATCTTGCGCACCTGGATGCTGCGCAGGACCTGCGGCGACCCGGAGTCCCAGACGCCGACGACCTGGTGACCGAAGGCGAAGGCCTCCTGGACCTGGTCGTGGGTCTGGGGGTTGGGGTTGGCGAAGATCCGGAACTGGTTCTGGATGCGCAGCGCGATGATGCTGGGCTGCCCGGGCAGCGGCTGCACCACGTCGATGTAGGCGTCAGCGATGCCGGCCTGGAGGACCTGCTGCTGCACCTGCTGCTGGGAGTGCTGCACCGCCATCTGGGCGATCTGGTGGAGGTGCTGCTGGACCTGCTGCTCGACCTGCTGCTGCTGTTGCTGCTGCTGGCCGCCGCCCTGCTGCTGACCGAGCTGCTGCAGCAGCCCCTGGTACGGCTGCTGCTGGCCGAGGTGCTGGAGCTGCTCCAGCGAGCCGCCCATACCCATGGGCTGCTGCTGCCCGTAGCCCTGCTGTCCGCCCTGCTGACCGAACGGCTGCTGGCCGAAGCCCTGCTGGCCGTAGCCCTGCTGGCCGAAGCCCTGCTGCTGGCCCAGGCCCTGCTGGCCGTAGCCCTGCTGTCCGCCCTGCTGACCGAACGGCTGCTGCTGCTGATAGGGCGACGTGCTCGGGAACTGCTGTCCCTGCCCCTGCTGACTCATCTGCGGGGTCATGCTCATGCGGGTGCCACCTTCCATCGATGGTTGGCTGCGTCGCTTCAGCCCGTGACCACAAGGCCGACGATCTCGTCGTCCGAGAACCAGACACGGACATCGGGCCGTCCCCCCGCGAAGGCGCTGTGCACCGCCTGGCGGGTCTCCGGGGACGGGTCGTTCAGGTTGCGCCAGGCGCCCGCCACGAACAGCCTGAGCCGGGGCGGGAGTTCGCGCGGATACGGGATCAGTTCGTCCCAGTACCGCTCGGCCTGGCCCGAACCGACGGTCGAGGGCAGCAGATGGGTCACCGCTCCTCTGATGTCGGGCCGGTTGCCGATCCGCTGCGAGGCGGGCCGGCCGGGGGCGTCCTGCTGCGGAGAGCCGGACGCCCGGAGCACCTCGCGCGCCCGCGACGAGTTCATCGGGCGCTGGCCGCCGGCCTTGAGCATGCCCTGGAGGGCGGCCAGCGCGCCGACGACCACCGGGGAGGCAGCCGAGGTGCCGGAGAAGGTATCGGTGTACCAGGCGATCTCCTCGGAGCCGCCCTGCAGATCGCCGGGCCGGTCCCAGAAGCCGCCGGTGGTGGTGACCTCGCGGCCCCAGCCCTGGGCGTCCACCCGGGCGCCGTAGTTGGAGAACGCCAGCCGCGAGCGGTCCGGGCCGTGGTCGCGGCCGTGCGTGCCGGGCGGCGGCGCGCCCGCGCCGACCAGGACCGCGCCGGACGAAGGATTCGTCGGGTTGAACGGGTTGTGCCACCAGGCCGGGAAGCCCTCCGGACGCCGCTCGTACAGCCCGTCGTCCAGCGACTCGCCGCCGTTGCCCGCCGCGCTCACCACCACGATGCCCAGCGCGGTGGCGTACCGGATCGCCGCGAAGTCGTCGGGCCACCACTCGAGGCCGATGTAGCCGCGCTGGTCGTCGCGCGACTCGAAGTCGAACCGCGGTCCCGGCCGGTGCAGTTCGATCAGCACGATGTCACCGGGGCCGAGCCGCTCGGCCGCCGCGTGGATCGCCGCCGCCGTGCCGACGCCCTGGAAGGAGGCCGCCGCCGTCACCGCCTGCGGAGCGATGCCGGTGATCCCGTGCTCGTTGCGGTCGCCGCCGATCACGCCGAGGACGGCGGTGCCGTGGTTGCGCCAGGCCAGATCCTCGACGGGGGCCCCGACGACGACGCCCGCGAGCTTCGCCGACAGGTCCTCGTGGCTGAGCTGCCAGGCGCCCTCCACGTCGATGACGGTGACGCCCTCTCCGCCGCCGCCGAGCCGCTGCCACGCCCACAGCGCGTCCACGCCCTCGGGCGCCGGCGCCAGATAGCCCTGCCGGCCGGTGAAATCGGGCGTCGCGGCGGTCTTCTCCTTCAGTCGCCGGGCCTCGTCGAAGTCCTCCGGCGGGCCGGCCGGCACCGCGCCGGGCTTCACGTACGCGGTGTCGACCTCCGGCAGCGCCGCCATCCGGGCCCGCAGCTCCTGGGCCCGGCCGCCCGCGCCGCGCACCCGGTAGAACAGTGCGAGGTCCGGAACGTCCGCCCCGGCTCCCACCGCCTCCGACGCGCTCCGCAGCCGCTCCTCACTGCCGAACAGCGGTTCGAGGGCGAGCTGTTCGTCGCCCAGGAACATGTTCAGGGCCGATACATCGGCGCCGGCGGCGGACCTGACCCCGTCCGCCTGGGCCCGCAGCCGGGCCTCGGGCCGTGCCAGGACGATCAGTTCCGCTTCCGTCCCGCGATAGGTGAAACCGGCTCCGTCCGGACCCGGACCCGCAGCTCCCGGGCCCCGCGCCGGTTCTGCGTGCTGGTCGGTCATCGGTCCACAGCTCCCCTCGCCACTTCTGGTCGTACGGGTGTGCTTGTGCCGTGTTCGTCGGGCACACCTTGCTACGGCCGGGCGCGCTCGTCCACCCCTTGTTCGCCAAATGCGTTTGGGAACAAGTTGAACGGGGAACCCCGTGCATTTTGCACGGAATCATCTGTCACGCCGCAAACCGGCCAAAGGGCAGGCGAACGGGGACGGCGCGAAAGCGCCCCCGGTGCCGGTTGCCCGGCGCCGGGGGCGCTCCGTGTCGATCGTGGACCGCGGTCCTACCTACTCGTCGCGGTCACCGTCACCGTCACCGTCGTCGGTGTCGGTGTCCGGGCGCGGCGGCTTCGACGGCCGGCTCTTGCCGGTCGGGTTGTCCCGCAGGTACGGCGAGCCGTCGCCGCCGTCCGTGGCATGGCTGCCGGCGCCGGGTGGTGCCCCCGGGTCGCGCCGCCGCAGATACCGCTCGAACTCGCGGGCGATCGCCTCGCCCGACGCCTCCGGCAGCTCCGCGGTGTCGCGTGCCTCCTCCAGCGTCTGCACGTACTCGGCGACCTCGCTGTCCTCCGCCGCCAGCTGGTCCACGCCCAACTGCCAGGCCCGCGCGTCCTCGGCCAGCTCACCCAGCGGCAGCCGCAGGTCGATCAGGTCCTCCAGGCGGTTGAGCAGCGCCAGCGTCGCCTTCGGGTTCGGCGGCTGCGACACGTAGTGCGGGACCGCCGCCCACAGCGACACCGCCGGGACGCCCGCGTGGGTGCACGCCTCCTGGAGGATCCCCACGATGCCCGTCGGGCCCTCGTACTTGGTCTCCTCCAGGTCCATGCGCGTAGCGAGATCCGGATCGGAGGTGACGCCGCTGACCGGAACGGGCCGGGTGTGCGGGGTGTCGCCGAGCAGCGCGCCCAGGATCACCACCAGCTCCACGCCCAGCTCGTGCGCGAATCCCAGCAGCTCGTTGCAGAACGAGCGCCAGCGCATGGACGGCTCGATGCCCCGGACCAGGACCAGGTCACGCGGCTTGTCGCCGCCGACGCGCACCACCGAGAGCCGGGTCGTCGGCCAGGTGATCTTGCGTACGCCGTCCTCCAGGAAGACGGTCGGCCGGTTGACCTGGAAGTCGTAGTAGTCCTCGGCGTCCAGCGCCGCGAACACCTCGCCCTTCCACTCCTTGTCGAGATGCGCGACCGCGGTGGAGGCGGCGTCGCCGGCATCGTTCCAGCCCTCGAACGCGGCCACCATGACCGGGTCGACCAGCTCGGGAACCCCCTCGAGCTCGATCACCCAGCGCCTCCTTCCGACGTGCCCTCGCGTACCTGCCCACCTTACGGCGTCAGCGGGGACCCTCCGCAGCCCCCCGAAACCCGGAGGCTGCCCGGAACACTGCCCCGTGTCGCAGGAGCGCACTCCACCTGGATGCCGGGGTTTGCGCCCGGGGGCTCACAGGGTGGAGCGCAGCCACTGCTCCACGCTCGCGATGTGCACGGTCGCCCAGGAGCGTGCCGCCTCCGGGTCACCGTCGCGCAGCGCGGCCAGGATGGCCCGGTGTTCGCGCAGGGTGCGGCCGACCGCGTCCTCCTGGGTCAGGCCGCGCCAGACGCGGGCCCGGGTGGTCGGCCCGGACAGGCCGTCGAGCAGGGAACAGAGCACCGAATTGCCCGTGGCCGCCACGATGCCGCGGTGGAAGTCGAGGTCCGCCGCGACCAGCTCCTCCACCGACGGCTCGGGCCCCAGCTCGTCCAGTTGCGCGGCGAGCCGGTCGAGCTGGTCCCGGCCGATGGAGGTCGCCGCCATCGCCGTGGCGGCCGGTTCCAGGATGCGGCGGACGGCGAGGAACTCCAGGACCGTGTCGTCGCGGTGGAAGTCGACGACGAAGCTCAGCGCCTCCAGCAGCAGCTGCGGATCCAGGCTCGTGACATAGGTGCCGTCGCCCTGCCGGACGTCGAGGATGCGGATGAGGGAGAGCGCGCGCACCGCCTCGCGCAGCGAATTGCGCGAGAGCCCCAGCTCCGCGGCGAGCTCGCTCTCCTTGGGGAGCCGGTCGCCGGGGCGCAGCGCGCCCGAGACGATCATGCCCTTGATCTTCTCGATGGCCTCGTCGGTGACGGCCATGGCAGCCCCCTCTGCTCGTCCGTCGGAGAGACCGGTCCTCCGATGTCTCGGACCATTATGGGCGTACGGGGATGCCCTGGGCCTCGGCGCCCGCGCGGTACAGGCGGCGCAGCCGGACCACGCCCAGGTCGTGCTGGTACAGGTTCTCCTGCTGGTCGGCGTCGGAGGGCATCGCCTCCAGCATCACCCGGTCCTGCTCCAGGACCTCCCAGTGCCGCTTCTCGATCAGCGTCCTGTACAGGAACCGCCAGGTGTCGCGCTGCCAGCCCTGGACCGTGCGGTAGCGCCAGAAGAAGACGGCGCAGCGCTCCGCGTCGACCGGGCGGACCATGCCGACGATGCCGAACGGGCCGCCGGGTCCCGCCGACGGCGGGTAGGGGATCGACAGGTCGACCCAGTCGACGCCCGTGCGGCACAGCTCGACCCAGTCGAAGTTGACGCCGCGCTGGTCGGTCTTCTCGAAGAAGTAGCCGCGGTCCGTCTCGCGGATGCGGAACTTGGCGGTGGTGTCACCGTCGAACATCGTGTGCGAGTCGTGGTGCAGGAACGCGCCGTGCATCGGGTCGAGCAGGTTCTCGACGGCGTACCGCCACGGCACGTTCCACTCCGCGTAGCAGAGGATCGCCTCGGTGTCGGGGTCGGTCAGCGGCTCGGGCAGTGTCAGCTCGACCGGCTGCGGCTGCTCCTCGGTGCCGAAGTAGGCGAGGACGGCGCCGGACACCTCCTTGACGGGCAGCGAGACGACGAGCTGCTTGCCCTCCAGGTTGCAGCCGGGCAGGCCGGGCACGGAGGAGACAGTGCCGTCGCTCCCGACCTCCACGCCGTGGTACCAGCAGGCCACCCGGTCGCCGAGGTGCTTGCCCAGCGAGAGCGGGGCGCCGCGGTGCGGGCAGCGGTCGGCGAGCATGCTCAGGGTGCCGTCCGAGCGGCGGAACAGCAGCCACTGCTCGCCGAGGACGGTGACCTTGCGCATCGCGCCGGGCGCGACGAACGAGGACGGGACGACCGGGTGCCACTGGCCGCGCAGGCCCGTCGCGTACAGGTGGTCGGCGGTCGGGGCGGGGGCTTTCGGGGTCATGGCGGTCACGCTCCCAGTCGGTGCATCTCGGCGCGGAAGGAGTCCTCGGTCCACGGGGCGCCGTCCGGTGCCGGAATCTGACGGACATTCAGCCCGCGTACGACGTCAGCGAGTTCGTGGCCGTCCTTGGTGAAGACCTCTTCGAGGGTGGCGGCCAGCTTCAGCTCGTAGGGCGACGGCTCGTGGGTGCGGGACTGGTGGATCTCCAGGTACGGCCAGTCGGTGTTCATGGGCATCTCCCGGTTCGGATCACAGGTCGAGGACGAGGCGGGAGCCGGCGGCGCAGCGCGAGACGCAGATCATCATCGAGGCGTTCGCGGTGTGCTCGGCTTCCGAGAGGAGGAAGTCGCGGTGGTCGACGGCGCCGTCCAGCACCCGCGTCTCGCAGGAGCCGCAGATGCCGTCGCGGCAGGAGCTGGCGACGTCGAGTCCGGCCTGCTCGGCGGCCTCCAGGACCGAGGTGCCGGCGCCGACGGTGAGGGTGAGCCCGGAGGCCCGGCACTCGACCTCGAACTCCCCGTCGTCCGGCGTCCGTTCGATGACCGGCGCCGAGAACCGCTCGACGCGCAGCACCTCGGCCGGGCACACCGCCTCCACGGCGGTGAGCAGCGGTTCGGGTCCGCAGCAGTACACGAGGGTGTCGTCGGGCAGCCCGCCGAGCGCGGCCGCCAGATCGATGTGGCCCCGCTCGTCCTGCGGTACGAGCGTCACGTCGCCGCCGAGCGCGGCCAGCTCGTCGGTGAAGGCCATGGAGGCGCGGCCGCGCCCGCCGTACACCAGGCGCCAGCGCGCCCCGCGACGGGCGGCCTCGCGGGCCATGGCGAGGACCGGGGTGACCCCGATGCCGCCCGCGACGAAGACGTAGCCGCCCGCGTCCTCCAGGGCGAAGTGGTTGCGCGGCTCGGACACGGTGACGGTCTGGCCGGGCCGCAGCGCGGTGTGGACGTGGCGCGAACCGCCGCGCGAGGACGGCTCGTTGAGCACGCCGATCCGGTACGTGCCGGTGGCGGCCGGGTCGCCGCACAGGCTGTACTGGCGGATCTGCCCGCCCACGTGCACGTCGATGTGGGCGCCCGGCGCCCAGCCCGGCAGCGGCTTGCCGTCCGGATGGGTCAGCTCGACGGAGAGGACGCCCTCGGCCTCCCAGGTCATCCGCCGGACCAGCAGCTCCAGTTGACGGTCGGAGTCGGTCATGGTGGGGCCTCCTTACGCGCCGGGGATCTTCACGGGCGGGGTGAACGGGTTCTTCATCGGGCCGAGTGCCGTCAGGTCCACCTCGACGAGCACGGGTCCGTCCGAGCCCACGGCCTCCCCGATCACGGGTCCGGCGTGCTCGGCGTCCGCGATCCGCAGGTAGGGCAACCGGCAGGCACGGGCGAGGAGTTCGAAGTCGGGCGTGGTCAGATCGACGCCGGAGCGGCGGTCCGCGTACCGGTCCTGCATGTTGCGCAGCACGCCGTACCCGCCGTCGTTGAAGACCAGCAGGGTCAGCCGGGGCCGTTCCTGGGCGAGCGTGAGGAGTTCCCCGAGGTGGACGGCGAGCCCGCCGTCGCCCGCGATGACGACGGTCGGACGCCCGGGGTCGGCGAGCGCGGCGCCGATGCCCATGCCGAGGCCCTGGCCGATGCCCCCGCCGCGCGGGAAGACGTTCGCCCTCGGGTCGTACATCTCCAGAAGCCGGTTGCCCCAGCTGCTGGAGGGGATGGTGACGTCGCGGGCGACGACCGCGTCCCGGGGGAGCGCGGCGCGCAGCGCGTCGCAGATCGCGGCCTGCGGGCCGATGCTGTCGTGCAGCGCGGCGCGCACGTCGGTACGGACCCGGCCGACGCGGTCCGTCCAGTCCGGGCCGGCCCGCCGGGCGTGCGGGAGCAGCGCGCCGAGGGTGGCGGCGGCGTCGCCGTGCAGGGCGTGCGCGACCGGGTAGACGCGGCCGAGCGCGGCCGCGTCGATGTCGATCTGCACATGCGCGGCGGGGAGCCCGAGCCCGTAGTCGGCGGTCTCGTTGGACCGGAAGTGGGTGCCGACCGTCAGGAGCAGATCGGCGTCGGCGAGCAGGGCGCGGACCGCGGGCGTGGTGGCGAAGTTGCCGATGACCTGCGGGTGGTCCTCGGGCACCGCGCCGCGTCCGGAGTTGGACGTGAGCAGTCCCGCGCCGGTCGCCTCGACGAGCGCGGTCAGTTCGCCGCGGGCCCGGGTGGCGCCGCCGCCGGCCCAGATCAGCGGACGCTCGGCCGCGCTCAGCAGCGCCGCCGCCCCGGTGACGTCGGCGACCGGGAGGACGTCGGCCGGAGCCTCGCGCACGGCGTCGGTCTGGGCCGCGTACTGCAGATCGATCGGCCACTCGACGCTCGCCGGGCCGCCCGGTGAGGCGAGCGCGGCGCGGGCGGCCGCGCGCAGCACCCGGCCCGCCTCGTCCGCGGAGCCCACCGTGGCCGCGTGCGCGGAGACGGCGGTCAACATGCCGAGCTGGTCCTTCGTCTCGTGGATGAACCCGCGCCCGCTGCCCAGGAACCTGCTCTCCACCTGCCCGGTGACGTGCAGCACCGACGTGCCCGACGCGAGCGCCTCGATGAGCGATCCGGCCGCGTTGCCCGCGCCCGTCCCGGTCGAGGTGAGCGCGCAGCCGATCGAGCCGCGTGCGCGGCCGTAGGCGTCGGCGGCGTTCACGGCGCTCGCCTCGTGCCGCACGGGGACGAAGCGCAGCTCGCGGTCGACGGCCTCGACCAGCGGCAGATTGTGCACGGAGACGATCCCGAAGACCGTGTCGATACCCAGTTCCTTCAGAACGGCGACGAGGAGGGCGCCTCCATCGGCGTACTTCATGCGAACTCCTCAGAGGATGCCGCGGCCGACTCCGCCGCAGACGTCGATGCTGGTTCCGGTGATGTACGAGGCGCGCGGCGAGAGCAGCGCCACGATCGCGTACGCCACCTCCTCCGCGCGGCCGAGCCGGCCGAGCGCGATGCCCCGGTCGGCGGCCAGCTCCCCCTGCCAGTCCTCGTAGGACAGACCGGAGCCGGCGGCGGCGTGCCGGCGCGTCCACTGGCCGGTGTCGACGAGGCCGAGGCAGACCGAGTTGACCCGGATGCCGTCGGCGGCGAGTTCCGTGGCCAGGGACTTGGAGAGGTTGAGGATGCCGGCGCGGGCGGCGCTCGTCGTGATCAGCCGGGTCTCGGGCTGCTTGGCGAGGACGGCGTTGACGTTGACGACGGACGCCGCGTCGGACGCGGCGAGATGCTTGCGGGCCGCCTGAAGGGGGTTGAGGACGCCCGCGAACTTCAGCTCCAGCTCGTCGCGCCAGTCCTCGGCGGTGGTGTCGTCGAGCCGCTTCATCCGGGACTGCCCGGCGTTGTTGACGAGCCCGTCGACACGGCCGCCGAACGCGTCGGCGGCGGCCGTCACGAAGTCCCGTACGGCATCGGCGTCCCGCACGTCGCAGACGGCCGTGAACAGCCGGTCGTGGGTGCCGGCGCGGGCGAGCCGGTCGGCGTCGCGCCCGCAGGTGGCGACGTGCGCGCCCTCGTCGAGCAGGGCGCGGACCGTGGCCAGGCCGACGCCCGAGCTGCCTCCGGTGACCACGTAGGTCCGGTCGGCGAGGCCCAGATCCATCAGTCGGTTCCTTCGTTCGTCAGTTCATGGTGAATCCGCCGTTGACGGCGATCACCTGTCCGGTCAGATAGCGGGACTCCTCGGAGAGGAGGAAGGAGGCCAGGCCGACGAGGTCGTCCGGCTGCTGGGGACGCGGGATGGCCCGGTTGTCGCGGTACAGGCCGTGTCGCTCCGCCGGGACCGTCTCCGTCGCCTCGCACTCGGTCAGGCCGGGCGCCAGCGCGTTCACGGTGATGCCGCGCTCGCCGAGTTCGCGGGCCATCGCCCGGGTGAGGGCGATCACGGCGCCCTTGGAGGCGATGTAGTGCGCGAGCCGGGGCGAGCCGTAGAGGGCCGCGTCCGAGGCGATGTTGACGATGCGTCCGCTCGCTCCGAACAGCGGATGGAGGGCTTTCGCGACGAGCCACGGGCCGCGCGCGTTGACCGTCATCAGCCGGTCCCAGGCGGCGATGTCGATGTCCTGGAACTCCTTGCCGCCGACGCCGTTGGCGAGCGCGGCGTTGTTCACGAGCCCGTACAGCCGCCCCAACGCCCCTACGGAGGTCACCAGTTCGTCGACGGAGGCCGGGTCGGCGACGTCGCATCGCACGAAGCGCGCGTCGATCCCCTCGGCGCGCAGGGCGTCCGCCGCGGCCGTGCCCCGCTCGGTGTCGACCTCGGCGACGACGACCCGGAAGCCGTCCTCGCCGGCCCGGCGGGCCATGGCCAGTCCCAGGCCGCGGCCCGCCCCGGTCACGACGACCAGAGGGGCGTCAGTCACGGGTCACGCCGTGCATCGGCGAGTACTCCGGGTACGTCGGCACCTGCGGCTTCTGCGTGCCGATGACGACGCAGAACAGGGCGTCGGTGTCGCCCTCGTTCTTCAGCGAGCGGGTCACCCCGGCGGGCACCACGATCATGTCGCGGTAGCCGAGGGTGCGGTACTCGACCTCGTCGGGGCCGCGGTGGATGCCCACGCGGACCCGGCCCTCCAGGACGAAGAACGCCTCCTCGACGTCGTGGTGGGTGTGGGCCGGGCCCTCGGCGCCGGGCTCCAGCAGCATGTTGGAGAACGTGAAGCCGCCGGACGGGATGATCCGCTTGTCGCCCTCGTGGTTGCCGGTGGCGCCGGAGCCCACGTAGCGGATCTGACCGCGGCGGAACTGCGGGCCCGCCTTCTCCTGGAAGGAGAGGGTGTCGAAGTCGGCGACCCGGGAGTCCTTCGTGGCGATGAGGGAGTCGGTGTACGCGCCGAGGTGGCCGCCGTTGTCGTACTCGGTGGTGGTCAGAGGCATGGTGATCAGCCCTTCCGTGCCCGCTGCGGGCGGGAGTCGGTGACGATGTGCAGATGGGACAGGACCCAGGCGTTGAACCGCTCGGGCTGTTCCTGGTTGGCCAGGTGACCGGCGTCCTTGACGATCACGAAGGCGGTCTTGTGCAGGCCCCCGGCGAGGACCTGGGAGGCCTCGACGCCGGTGACCGTGTCGCGGTCGCCGCACACGACGAGCGCGGGCGCGGTGACGGCGGACAGTTCGGGGCGCAGATCGGCGCCGGCCATGGACGCGGCGGCGTACCCGTAGCCGGGCAGCCGCACCGCGCGGGCCATGGTCTCGACGACCCGCTCGACGAGGGCTGCGGGTGCCAGGTCGGAGACGAGACGCGGGCCCCTCTTCTCGGCGAAGGCCCGCGGCCCGGACTCGGCCAGCTCGGCGGCGCGGGCCCGCATCCCGGCGGCCTTCGCCTCGTCGGTGCCGGAGCCCGCGCTGGAGTCGGCGACGATCACGGAGCCGACGAGGTCCGGATGGCGCGTGGCGAGCCGCAGCGCGATCACGCCGCCCCACGAGACCCCGAGCACATGGGCCGGGCCGCCCTGGGCCCGGATGACGTCGGCGGCCGCGTCCGCGAACCCGTCCAGGTCCAGCGGGCCGTCCGGGTCGTCCGACCTTCCGTACCCGGGCGCGTCCCAGGCGACGACCCGCACGTGCGGGGAGAGCCCGGCGAGCTGCGGGGCGAACGCCGCCGACGAGGAGCCGATGCCGTGCAGACAGAGCAGCAGCGGGCCGTCTTCCCCCGCGGTCTCCAGGTGGACGGTCACAGGATCTGCCCCGACCGTCCGGCCAGCGCCGCGAGCGAGCGCAGCACCGCGTACGGCACGACCTGGCTGGTCGCCGGGTTGCCCGGGTCGGGCCGGTGGGCCACCTCGAAGCGGTACGCGCCGTGCTCGCCGGACGCCTCGACGACGTGCCGGGTGAGGGTGGCGCCCGGATCGGCGACGACCCGGACCCGCACAGCGTCCAGGTCGCCGACGGCGAGCGCGACCGACGCCGCGACATTGGTCGACTTGGGGAACTTCACCGGCACGTCGCGCGCCGTCCCGCTCATCACCTCGACCGGCCCGGACGCCGCACGCATCCGGTCCAGCAACGCGGCGTCCATCCACGGCTGTTCGAGGGTCGAGGGCAGCTTGGTGGTGGTCAGGCGCACGTCGCCCAGCGGGCCCAGCGCACGCACGGCCTGGAGCAGATCGAGGCCGCCGACCGCTCCGCCGGTGAAGTACACCCGGCCGGGACCGGCCGCGAGCAGCCGCGCGGCCAGCTCCTCGTCGGTCAGCGCCCCGGTGGACGCCACCAGCAGATCGGTGCCGGAGGCGAGGACGCGCTCACCCCATTCCCGTACGACGCCCTGGCCCGCGGCCTCCACGATCAGGTCACAGCGGTCGAGGGCCTCCTCGAAGCCGACCTGCGGGGCGGGCGCCGCCACACCGAGCGGGCGGTTGTCGACGATGCACGTCAACTTCGCTCCCGGGATGCCCTCTTCGGCGAGCGCGGTGCCGACGACACGGCCGATGGCGCCCCAGCCGACGAGTCCGACCTTCAGCGTGCCGCTCATGCGAGGGGTCCTTCCGGGTTGCCGGCCATGTGACAGCGGATCTCCTTCGACGGCGGCCCGGCCGTGCCCCACAGGTCGGACAGCTCGGGCACCCGCCGCCACACCTTGGCGATCCACCGGTCCTCGACGACCTGCGCGACCTCGGAGGTGTACTCGCAGACCAGGCCGGTCGGGTCGGTGAAGTAGGAGAAGGTGTTGTTGCCGGGGCCGTGCCGGCCCGGACCCCACTGCGGGACGATCCCGTGGTGGCGCAGGCGGCCGATGCCCCGCATGAAGTGGTCGACCGAACGCATCTCGTACGCCACGTGGTTGAGGGAGACCCACTCGGCCTGGTTGAAGGCGACGCAGTGGTGGTCGGCGTTGCAGCGCAGGAACGCCATCTGGTGCTCGGACCAGTCGGAGACGCGCAGCCCGAGCACCTCGCGGTAGAAGGCGACGGCCGCGTCGATGTCCGGGGTGTTGAGGACGGTGTGGGTGACGCCGACCGGGACCGCGGCGTCCCGGCCGCGCGGGGCGACCGCCCAGGTGTCGGCGGACAGCTCGACGAGCCGGCCCTCGTGGTCGTGGAAGCGCAGGCCGTAGCCGCCGCCGACCTGGTCGAGGGGGCCAGGGCCCGCGACGGGCCGGATGCCACGGGCTTCGAGCCGCCGGGCCGCCTCGTCGATCTCGGCGGGGGTGGCGACGGCGAACACGAGCCGGCCGAGGCCGGTGCGCTCGGACCGGGTCAGCTGGAGGGCGTGGTGCTCCTCGCCGGTGCCGCGCAGCCAGCTCGCGCCGTGCTCGGACTCGACGACCTCCAGGCCCCAGGCGTCCTCGTAGAAGTCGGTGGCCTCCGTGAAGGAGGGGGTGAGCAGTTCGACGGAGCGCAGCGCGCGCAGCCGGGCGATCGGGGGGTGCGGGTGGGACATGGGAACTCCGGGGGAGTGATGGTCAGTTGGCCCAGGGCAGCGGGGCGTCGGAGGTGCCCCAGTACAGGGACTTCTGGCGCTGGTAGGCGCGGATCGCGTCCCGGCCCTTCTCCGTGCCGAGCCCGCTGTCCTTCATCCCGCTGAACGGGGTGGACGCGCTGAACTGCTTGTAGGTGTTGATCCAGACGGTGCCCGCGTCGATCCGGCGGGCGAGGCGCCAGGCGGCCCGGTGGTCCCGGGTCCAGATCCCGCAGGCGAGCCCGTACACGGAGTCGTTGGCCTGCGCGACCAGGTCGTCCTCGTCGTCGTAGGGCAGCACCACCAGGACCGGGCCGAAGATCTCCTCCTGGCAGGTGCGCGCCGAGTTGGGCAGTCCGGCGAGCACGGTCGGCAGGTAGTAGGCGCCGTCGGCATACTCGGGTCCCTCGGGCGCGGCGCCGCCGCACAGCACCTCGGCGCCCTCGGAGCGGGCCAGGTCCACGTACGCGGCGACCGAGTCCCGGTGCCGGTGGTGGACGAGCGGCCCGACCTGGGTGTCCGGCGCGGTGCCGGGCCCGACCCGCAGCTTCCGTACCCGGGAGACGAGTTCGGTGACGAAGGCGTCGTGGATCTCGCGCGCCACGAAGAGCCGCGAACCGGCGATGCAGGACTGCCCGCTGGATGAGAAGATCCCGAACATGACGCCCGCCAGGGCCTGTTCGACGTCGGCGTCGGCCCGCACGATCGTCGGGGACTTGCCGCCCAGCTCCAGCGAGGCGGGGATCAGCTTCCGGGCGGCGATCCCGGCGATGGAGCGGCCGGTCTCCGTGCCGCCCGTGAACCCGATCCGGCCGACCAGCGGGTGCCGCACCACCGCGTCACCGACCACCCGGCCGCTGCCCGGCAGCACCGACAGCAGGGCCGTGGGCAGGCCGAATTCATCCAGGGCGCGAGTGATGAGGCGGCCCAGCGCGAGGGAGACGAGCGGGGTCCAGGCGGCGGGCTTCAGCAGTACCGCGTTGCCCGCCGCGAGCGCAGGGGCGATCTTCTGCGCGTCGCTCGCGACCGGCGAGTTCCAGGGGTTGATGGCGCCGACGACGCCGATCGGCTCGTGCACGCTCATCGTGACGTACGCGCCGCGCGCCGGGGTGAGGGCGTCCTCCGCCGTCTCCAGCGCCGCCGCCAGATAGCGGAACGTGCCGGCGGCGCTGAGTGCCAGCGCCTTCGTCTCGGTGAGCGTCTTGCCGGTGTCCGCGGTCTGGATCGCGGCCAGCTCGTCCGCCGCCTCCTCCGTCAACTCCGCTATGCGGTACAGGAGTCGGGCCCGCCGGTGGGGGAGCAGGTCGCGCCAGGCCGGGTCGGCAACGGCCTGCGCCGCCGCCCGCGCCGCCTCGTCGACCTCGTCGGCCGACGCGGAGTGCACCGTGGCGAGTACCGCGCCGGTGGCCGGGTCGACCGTCTCGACGGGCTCGCCGCCGCCGCGGCGCCACCGGCCCGCGACGAGGATCTCGGTGAGGGGGTGGGGCACGGCGGGACCTCCGATGCGGAACAGGCGGGACAGGTGCAGAATCGCTGAAGTGCTAGAAATCTAAGCGCTTAAATGATTCTCCGCAAGACCCTTGATCGGGAGGCTTGTTGCCGCCGTACTCCCCTCTGTGCAGCGTCAGTTACGCGCAGGTGACGGTGGAGTCACTCTCTACATGTCTAAGTGCCTAACCATTGACCGCTTAGGTGTCGGCTCCTACTGTCTGCGGAACCCCCTGTCTCGCGTGTCTCGCGGAAGGACCCCTCCATGACGACTGTGGCCGGCACTCAGGGCCTCGGCTCGATCGCCGCCAGGCTCGAACGGCTGCCGCACTCCCGCTGGCACGTCAAGGTCCGATTCCTGATCGGCGCCGTGACGTTCTTCGAGGCCTTCGACCAGCTCCTGGCCGCTTCCGCCCTGCCCGTCCTGACCAAGGACTGGAACCTCTCGACGGGGCAGGCGACCTTCGCCGTCACCGCGGGCTCGATCGGCATGCTGCTGGGCGCGCTGGTCGCGGGCTGGCTCGGCGACCGGATCGGCCGGGTGCGGACGGTCGCGCTCGGCGTGGGGATCACCGGCGTCGCCAGCCTCGCCGTCGCGCTGGCGAACGGGATCGAACTGTTCTCCCTCTTCCGGTTCGTCCAAGGGCTCGGCATCGGCGGCGTGGTCCCGGTCGCGGCCACCTACATCAACGAGATCTCCCGCTCCGACAAGCGCGGCCGCTTCGTCCTGCTCTACGAGATGATCTTCCCGGCCGGGCTCGCGGCGGCCAGCCTCGTCGCCGTGTGGGTGGTGCCCAACCTCGGCTGGCGCGCGATGTTCGTGCTCGGCGCGCTGCCCGTCCTGATCGCGGTCCTGCTGCCCCGGCAGGTCGCCGAATCACCCCGCTGGCTGCTCTCGCAGGGCCGGGTCGAGGAGGCCGAACAGGTCATCGCCCGGATCGAGGCGGAGGTCGAGAAGGCGGTCGGCGAGCCACTGCCCCGGCCGGCGGACACCCCCGCGGAGGAGGTCACCCGGGGCCGCCTGCGCGACCTGTTCACCGGCCGCTATCTGCGCCGCACCGCCGTGCTGTCGGGCCTGTGGTTCGTCGCGTACTACGTCAATCACGGCATCTCGACCTGGCTGCCCTCGCTGTACACGAAGAACTTCGGCCTGGACCTCACCACGGCGCTCGTCTACACGCTCCTGAGCAACCTCACGGGACTGGTCGGCACGTTCGCCGTCGCGCTCCTCATCGACCGGGTCGGCCGGCGTCCCGCCCTGGTCGCCGCACTGGGCGGCACCGCGCTCGCGCTCGGCGTCCTCGCCCTCATCGGGGTCACCTCCGGCCTCCAGGTCGCGGTGTTCGCCTCGTGCACGACGTTCTTCGTCTACGCGATCAACGCCGGCCTCTACCTCTACTCGCCGGAGCTCTACCCGACCTCCAACCGGGCCAGGGGCGCGGCGTTCGGCGGCCTGTGGAACCGGTTCGGGGTGATCCTCGGCCCCGTCACGGTCGGCGCGATCCTCGGCGCGGGCGGCAGCCTCGGCCTCGTCTTCGCCCAGTTGGCCGGAGTGGCCGCGGTCGGCGCGGTGATCGCGCTGTTCGCCGTGGAGACGAAGGGGCGGACACTGGAGGAGCTGAACGCGTAGCCGCCAGGGTGCGGCCACGGGGCGGTCCTCGGCCCCCTCGACGGTGGACGGCGCGTGATCGCTTCAGGGATAGAATTTTCAGGGGCGTACGATCACGCGCCCACCCGGGAGCTGCGCGAGGGGACGGGATGGCCGAGCGGAAGGCGACGCGGCAGGACGCCGTGACACAGATCGTGGCGGACTGGGCCCGCGAGCGCCCCGAACTCGACACCTCCCCGCTGGAGGTCCTGGCCCGTCTGCACCGCTCGTTCCTGCGGTACAACACCAAGCTCAACGCGTCGATCGAGCGGCACGGCCTGTCCGTCGCCGGGTTCGACGTGCTGACCGCGCTGCGCCGCTCGGGCACCCCGTACCGGCTCACCGCAGGGCAGCTCGCCGACTCCGGGCTCGTCTCCTCGGCCGGGGTCACCCTGCGCATGGACCGCCTGGAGAAGGACGGCCTGATCGTGCGCGAGCGCGACGCCGACGACCGGCGCGTCGTCTACTCGCGGCTCACCGGCGCGGGACTCGCCAAGGTCGACGAGGTGTTCACCGAGCACCTGGACAACGAGAACCGGATGCTCGCCGGCCTCTCCCCGTCCGAACGGCGTCAACTGGCCCGGTTGCTCGGCAAGCTGGAACACTCCATCGTCGACTCGGGGCCGGACGGGGAGAGCTGAGCGCTCACTCCCACAGCGAGCTGGGGGCCTCGGCCCGCACCACGGGCGCGATCTCCTCGGCGAACCGCTGCAAGGTCTCGATCTGCTCGTTGGTGCCCTGCCCGAACCCGTCCACCGTGACCGACTGCAGGTCGTGCCGGTACACCTCGTGGTACCCGAGGATCTTGTCGATGATCTGCTGCGGCGAGCCGATCAGCTGCGGCCCGTCCGCGATGGCGTCCTCGATGGTCCGGAACGGCGTGTTGTAGCCCGCCTTCCCCGCCAGGTGCGGCTTGAAGGTCTGCTCGACCTTCGCCTCGTACAGATCCCGGTAGCGGGCCACCGCCTGCTCGTGGGTGTCCGCGATGAGCAGCCCGCCCGACCCCGCCGCCACGTGCGCGTCGGCCGGATCGTGCCCGTATGCCGCGAACCGCTCCCGGTAGTGGTCGATCAGCTCGGCGTACGCGGCCCGCGGCTGGATCGCGTTCGCCGTGAACAGCGGATCGCCGTGCTTGGCCGCCAGTTCGGGGGAGTTGCGGGAGGTCGCCGAGCCGTGCCAGATCCGGGGCGGACCCGCGTACGGGCGCGGCACCGTCGTCACCCCCTTCAGGGCGGGCCGGAACTCGCCCTCCCAGTCGACGCCCTCCTCCGTCCACAGCCGGCGCAGCAGCTCGTACTTCTCCTTCTGGAGGTCCCACTGGCGGGCCTCGTCGAGCCCGAACAGGTCGAAGTGGCCGGCCTCGGCGCCCTTGCCGACGACCAGCTCGACGCGCCCGCGCGAGAGCTGGTCGAGCGTCGCGTAGTCCTCCGCGACCCGTACGGGGTCCAGGATCGCCACGACCGTCACCCCGGTCAGCAGGCGGATCCGGGAGGTGCGTGCCGCCAGCGCCCCGAGCACGACCGTCGGGCTGGACGACAGGAACGCCCCCGCGTGCCGTTCACCGACCGCGTACGCGTCGTAGCCCAGCTCCTCGGCCGCCGAACCGACGTCGACGACCTGCGCCAACCGGTCGGCGGCGGAGGGGAGTTCGCCGGTGAGTGGGTGCGGGGCGTGCCCGATGATGGAGAGGACCTGGAACTTCATGCCCTCACTCTCGCTCCCGGACATTGCGGGCGTATGTACGCGGCATGGCAGCGCACGGGGCAGCGCGAAGGGGCGGCTCCCCCCGTGGGAGCCGCCCCTCATCGCAGCGTCGGCGTCACTTCTTGCCGAGCAGGTCCTCCACCTTGCCGCGGATCTCGTCCGTCGCGAGACCCCGGATCGTCAGCGTCGTCCGGCGGCGCAGCACGTCGTCCGCCGTCTCGGCCCACTCGTGGTCACGCGCGTAGGCGACCTGTGCCCAGATCTCCGGGGCGTCGGGGTGGACGCGCGCGGCCAGCTCCGGGTTCTCGTTCGCGAGGCGCGCGATGTCGAAGGCCAGCGAACCGTAGTGCGTCGCCAGGTGCTTGGCGGTGTCGGCGGCCATCCGCGGGCCGGGCGCCGGGTTGTCGACCAGGAGGCGGTGCGCGACGGCGCGCGGGTTGGCGACACCCGGGAGCGGCATCCGCTTCGGGAGCTCCTTGATCGGCTCGAAGTCGTCGCCGAGCGGGTGGCCGGGCAGCGACTCCAGCTTCTGCATGACCGTACGGCCGATGTGGCGGAACGTCGTCCACTTGCCGCCCGCGACGGACAGCATGCCGCCCTTGCCCTCGGTGACGACCGTCTCGCGCTTGGCCTTCGAGGTGTCGCCGGGACCGCCCGGCAGCACCCGCAGACCGGCGAACGCGTACGTCATCAGCTCCCGCTCGAGCTGCTGGTCGCGCACGGAGAAGGCCGCCTCGTCGAGGATCTGCTCGATGTCCTTCTCGGTGACCGAGACGTCCGCCGGGTCGCCCTCGTACTCCTCGTCGGTCGTACCGAGCAGCAGCATGTCCTCCCAGGGCAGGGCGAACGTGATGCGGTACTTGTCGATGGGGGTGGCGAGCGCGGCCTTCCACGGCGAGGTCCGCTTCATGACCAGGTGCGCGCCCTTGGACAGCCGGATGGACGGCGCCGCGTTCGGGTCCTCCAGCTTGCGCAGGTGGTCGACCCACGGTCCGGTCGCGTTCAGCACGAGGCGGGCGCTGACGCCGAACTCCTCGCCGTCCATCCGGTCCTTGAGCTCCGCGCCGGTGACCCGGCCCTTGGTGAAGCGCAGGCCGGTGACCTCGGCGTGGTTGAGGACCACCGCGCCCGCGTCGACGGCCGCCCGCACGGTCATCAGGGCCATCCGCGCGTCGTTCATCTGGTCGTCGCCGTACACGGCCACGGCCTTCAGGTTCTCGGTGCGCAGCTCCGGCACGTCCTGCTGGGCCTTGGCGGGGGAGAGCAGGTGCCCGACGCCGTCGCCGAACGCCGACAGCGCGCTGTACGCGAAGACGCCCGCGCCCAGCTTGGCCGCGCCGTGCGGGCCGCCCTTGTACACGGGCAGGTAGAAGGTGAGCGGGTTGGCGAGGTGCGGGGCCACGTTCCGGGACACCGCGCGCCGCTCGAAGTGGTTCTCCGCGACCAGCTTGACCGCGCCGGTCTGCAGGTAGCGCAAGCCGCCGTGGAGCAGCTTGGACGAGGCGGAGGAGGTGGCGCCGGCGAAGTCGCCGGCGTCGACCAGGGCCACCCTGAGACCGGACTGCGCCGCGTGCCAGGCCGTGGAGATGCCCAGGATGCCGCCGCCGATGACCAGGAGGTCGTACGTCGCCTTGGAAAGCTGCTCGCGGGTCTCGGCGCGGCTCGGGTTGGAGCCGGCGACGGGGTGCGTTCCGAGGGCAGGCACGGTCTGCAGGGTGGGGGTGTTCATCTGGGGTCTTACTCCTCGTCTTCGAGCCAGCCCATGGACCGCTGCACGGCCTTGAGCCAGTTCTTGTACTCACGGTCGCGGGTGTCCGCGTCCATGCGGGGGGTCCATTCGGCGGCCCGGCGCCAGTTGGCGCGCAGGTCGTCGGTGCTGGACCAGAAGCCGACGGCGAGACCGGCGGCGTAAGCGGCACCGAGGCAGGTCGTCTCGGCGACCATCGGGCGCACCACAGGGGCGTTCAGGACATCCGAGAGGGTCTGCATCAGCAGGTTGTTGGAGGTCATGCCGCCGTCGACCTTGAGGGCCGTCAGCTCGACGCCGGAGTCCTTCGTCATGGCGTCGCTGATCTCGCGGGTCTGCCAGGCGGTGGCCTCCAGGACGGCGCGCGCGATGTGCGCCTTGGTGACGTACCGGGTCAGACCGGTGATCACACCGCGGGCGTCGGGACGCCAGTACGGGGCGAACAGACCGGAGAAGGCCGGCACGAAGTACGCGCCGCCGTTGTCCT
This sequence comes from Streptomyces sp. NPDC001904, assembly GCF_040297005.1. Classification (NCBI taxonomy): domain Bacteria; kingdom Bacillati; phylum Actinomycetota; class Actinomycetes; order Kitasatosporales; family Streptomycetaceae; genus Streptomyces; species Streptomyces sp. NPDC001904. The sequence goes on from NZ_JBEOYI010000004.1 coordinate 230,375, forward strand.
CGACCGACGACGCGAGCGTCTCGATCTCGGCGGCCGACTTGATCAGGCCCATCTGGTCGCGCATCCACTGCACCAGCGAACCGGTGACGGCGATGGAGCCCTCCAGGGCGTAGACCGGCTTGGCGTCGCCGATCTGGTAGCCGACCGTGGTCAGCAGACCCGAGTAGGAGTTGATGGCCTTGTCACCGGTGTTGATCAGCATGAAGGTGCCGGTGCCGTACGTGGACTTGGCCTCGCCCTCGGCGAAACAGGTCTGGCCGAACAGGGCCGCCTGCTGGTCGCCGAGCGCCGAGGCGACGGGGATCCCGCCCAGCACGTCGCCGAGCTTCCCGCCGGTGACCTCGCCGTAGACCTCGGCGGAGGAACGGATCTCGGGCAGCATCGACATCGGCACGCCGATGGAGGAGCAGATGCGCTCGTCCCACTGCATCTCGTGCAGGTTCATCAGCATGGTGCGCGAGGCGTTGGTGACGTCGGTGACGTGCTTGCCGCCGTCGACACCGCCGGTCAGGTTCCAGATGACCCAGCTGTCCATGGTGCCGAAGAGGATGTCGCCGCGCTCGGCGCGCTCGCGCAGCCCCTCGACGTTGTCGAGCAGCCAGCGGGCCTTGGGGCCGGCGAAGTAGGAGGCCAGCGGCAGGCCGGTCTCGCGGCGGAAGCGGTCCTGTCCGACGTTGCGGCCCAGCTCGCGGCAGAGGGCGTCGGTGCGGGTGTCCTGCCAGACGATGGCGTTGTGGACGGGCTCACCGGTGTTCTTGTCCCAGAGCAGCGTGGTCTCGCGCTGGTTGGTGATGCCGATGGCCTTGATGTCGTCGCGGGTGATGCCGGCCTTGGTGATGGCACCGGCGACGACCTCCTGGACGTTCGCCCAGATCTCGGTCGCGTCGTGCTCGACCCAGCCCGGCTTCGGGAAGATCTGCTCGTGCTCCTTCTGGTCGACCGAGACGATCCGGCCGTCCTTGTCGAAGACGATGCAGCGGCTGGACGTGGTGCCCTGGTCGATCGCGGCGATGAAGGGGCCTGCGGTGTGTGCGTCGGTCACGGGGTGCTCCTGAAAGTTCTCGGTGCGGCTCGGGCGGAGTGCTGGCGGCGGGGCGGCCTACTTGAACGCGAGGTTGTAGAGGCCACCGGCGATGGCGCCGCCGATCAGCGGACCCGCGACCGGGATCCAGGCGTACGTCCAGTCGGAGCCGCCCTTGTTGGGCAGCGGGAGGAGGGCGTGCACGATGCGCGGGCCGAGGTCACGGACCGGGTTGATCGCGTAGCCCGTGGGGCCACCGAGCGAGAGACCGATGCCGACCACCACGAGCGCGGTGATCAGGGCGCCGAGGGTGCCCAGGCCGTTGCCGCCGTCGTTCAGGCCCTGCGTGAGGATGGCGAGGACCAGCACGACCGTCGCGATGATCTCCGTGATCAGGTTCTGCACGGCGTTCCGGATCTCCGGGCCCGTGGAGAAGATGCCGAGCACGGGGCCCGCCTTGGGCGCGGCCTTCTGGTCGACCAGGCCCTCGTCCCCGGGCTGCGCCGCGATGATCTCCGGGTCCGTCAGGTGCGCGCGGAACTGTCCGTAGTACGTCGCCCAGACCAGCACGGCGCCGATCATCGCGCCGAGGAGCTGGGAGCCCAGGTAGAGCGGTACGTCGCTCCACTTGGTGCCGCCCTCGATGGCGAGGCCGATGGTGACCGCGGGGTTCAGGTGGGCGCCCGAGACGCCACCGGCGAGGTAGGCGCCGGTCAGGACCGCGAAGCCCCAACCGAAGGCGATGGCGACCCAGCCGGCGTTGTACGCCTTCGAGCGCTTGAAAGTGACGGCGGCGCAGACGCCACCGCCCAGCAGGATGAGCACGGCGGTACCTATGGTCTCGCCGATGAAGATGTCGGAGCTGGACACCCGCGACTCCTTTGTCCTTCGTCCAGGGGATACCCGAGTACGGAACCTCCGGGTCCCTTTCCGGTGGTCCGAGCCCCGTGAGGGGGCGGGTTGCGGCCTGGCCTTGTCCACACTCTAACGCGTATTGCCGGTAGGTGTTCGACAATGTCGACCGATGGACGCGAGTCTCGCCCCGCGTTCACTGAATCGTCAAGGGTTCTGTTATCGAAACCACGATCGTTATTGATCGTTCCCGCCTATCGCCGCCCACACGCTCGCTGGACGTGCCTCGATCGTCGCGCGGTTCGGTGTGCTCTGCACCTTGGCCGTCCGCGGACATGCGGAAGCCCCGTCCGGGGACGGGGCCTGAGGGTGTGGAGAGGGGCGGGGCCGGGGTCAGAAGCGGCTGGCGCCCAGGTCGCGGGAGACGGCACGGGCGCAGTCCCGTACGGCGGCGATCAGCTCGGGCCGCGGCACGCCCTGCTCGTCGGGCTTGCAGACCCGCTCCACCGCGCCGGTGATGCCGATCGCGCCCACCGGCATCCGGTGCCGGTCGTGGATCGGCGCCGCGACCGAGGCGACGCCCTCCCAGGTCTCCTCGACGTCCTCGGCGTACCCGCGCGCGCGGGTCAGATCGAGCACCGACTCGAACTCGGTGAGCCCGCTCACCGTCCGGGCCGTGAACTCCTTGCGCTCCGTCTCGGCGACCTCGCTGTGCGCGACCGGGTCGTACGCGGAGATGACCTTGCCCAGCGCCGTCGAGTGCAGCGGCTGCATGGCCCCCACCTCGAGGACCTGGCGGCTGTCGTCGGGCCGGAACACGTGGTGCACGATCAGGACGCCCTGCTGGTGCAGGACCCCCAGATAGACGGCCTCACCGCTGGACCGGGCCAGATCGTCGGTCCAGACGAGGGCCCGGGCCCGCAGCTCGTGGACGTCCAGATAGCTGTTGCCCAGGCGCAGCAGCTCCGCGCCCAGCTGATAGCGCCCCGACGCGGCGTCCTGCTCCACGAAGCCCTCGGCCTGAAGGGTGCGCAGGATGCCGTGCGCGGTGCCCTTCGCCAGGCCGAGCGCCGAGGCGATGTCCGAGAGGCCGAGTCGCCGCTCGCCGCCCGCGAGGAGCCGGAGCATCGCCGCGGCCCGTTCCAGCGACTGGATGTTGCGTGCCATCGCAGTCCCTTCCTCCCTCGGTCCACTCACCAACGTTCGGCAATGCTGAACAGTATCGGTCGTTGCCGACCTCTGCTAATGCGGCGTGCGCCTCTATTTTGGCCCGTTCGCCACGACCGCCCGCCACGGACCACCGCAACACGCTGTCCCCTCCGCTCCGGCCCGTCCGGCACGCCCGGCCCGTCCGGCTCGTGGACGTCTGCACTGAAGGACGAAGGTCCCGGCTACCCTGGCCGGGTGCGCCTCCAGCAGTGGAGCCGCAAAGCCGACAGCCGTCGCACCTCAGGGAGCACTTTCATGGCCTCGTTGCCGACGCCCGCATCCGCCACCGCTGATTCCCGCGCTCGCGTGGACGCCCTACGGCAGGCCCTCGCCTCCCGTGTCGTGGTGGCCGACGGTGCGATGGGCACCATGCTCCAGGCGCAGGATCCCACGCTCGAGGACTTCCAGGACCTCGAGGGCTGCAACGAGATCCTCAACATCACGCGCCCGGACATCGTCCGCTCCGTCCACGAGGAGTACTACGCCGTCGGCGTGGACTGCGTCGAGACCAACACCTTCGGCTCCAACTTCACCGCGGCCACCGAGTACGAGATCGCCGACCGCATCGTCGAGCTGTCCGAGGCGGGCGCGCGGATCGCCCGCGAGGTCGCCGACGAGTTCACCGCGAAGACCGGACAGCAGCGCTGGGTGCTCGGCTCGATCGGCCCCGGCACCAAGCTGCCCTCGCTCGGCCACATCGACTACGCCACGATCCGCGACGGCTACCAGCAGAACGCCGAGGGCCTGCTCGCCGGCGGCGCGGACGCGCTGATCGTGGAGACCAGCCAGGACCTCCTCCAGACCAAGTCGTCCCTGATCGGCGCCCGCCGCGCCATGGACGCACTCGGCGTCTCGGTCCCGCTGATCTGCTCCCTCGCCTTCGAGACCACCGGCGTGATGCTGCTCGGCTCGGAGATCGGCGCCGCGCTGACCGCCCTGGAGCCGCTCGGCATCGACCTGATCGGCCTGAACTGCTCCACCGGCCCCGCCGAGATGAGCGAGCACCTGCGCTACCTCGCGCAGCACTCCACGACGCCGCTGATGTGCATGCCGAACGCCGGTCTGCCGATCCTGGGCAAGGACGGCGCCCACTTCCCGCTGACCCCGCCGGAGATGGCGGACGCGCAGGAGAACTTCATCAACAGCTACGGCCTCCAGCTGATCGGCGGCTGCTGCGGCTCCACCCCCGAGCACCTGCGCCAGGTCGTGGAGCGGGTCCGCGAGATGACCCCGCCCGAGCGCGCCCCGCGCCCGGAGCCGGGCGCCGCCTCGCTCTACCAGACGGTGCCGTTCCGCCAGGACACCGCGTACATGGCGATCGGCGAGCGGACGAACGCCAACGGCTCGAAGAAGTTCCGCGAGGCCATGCTGGAGGCCCGCTGGGACGACTGCGTCGAGATGGCCCGCGACCAGATCCGCGAGGGCGCGCACATGCTCGACCTCTGCGTCGACTACGTGGGCCGCGACGGCGTCGCCGACATGAAGGAGCTGGCCGGCCGCTTCGCCACCGCCTCCACTCTGCCGATCGTCCTCGACTCCACCGAGGTCGACGTCCTGCAGGCGGGCCTGGAGAAGCTGGGCGGCCGCGCGGTCATCAACTCGGTCAACTACGAGGACGGGGACGGCCCGGAGTCGCGGTTCGCGAAGGTCACGCGGCTGGCCCAGGAGCACGGCGCCGCACTGATCGCGCTGACCATCGACGAGGAGGGCCAGGCCCGCACCGTCGAGAACAAGGTGGCCATCGCCGAGCGGCTGATCGACGACCTGACCGGGAACTGGGGCATCCGCGAGTCGGACATCCTCATCGACACCCTGACCTTCACCATCTGTACGGGTCAGGAGGAGTCCCGGGGCGACGGCATCGCCACCATCGAGGCGATCCGCGAACTGAAGAAGCGCCACCCGGACGTGCAGACCACGCTGGGCCTTTCGAACATCTCCTTCGGCCTGAACCCGGCCGCCCGCATCGTGCTCAACTCGGTCTTCCTCGACGAGTGCGTGAAGGCCGGACTGGACTCGGCGATCGTGCACGCCTCGAAGATCCTGCCGATCGCGCGCTTCGACGAGGAGCAGGTCAAGACCGCCCTCGACCTGATCTACGACCGCCGCAGCGAGGGCTACGACCCGCTGCAGAAGCTGATGGAGCTCTTCGAGGGCGCCACCGCCAAGTCCCTCAAGGCCGGCAAGGCCGAGGAACTGGCCGCCCTCCCGCTGGAGGAGCGCCTCCAGCGGCGCATCATCGACGGCGAGAAGAACGGCCTGGAGGCCGACCTCGACGACGCGCTGCGCACCCGTCCCGCGCTGGACATCGTCAACGACACCCTGCTCGAAGGCATGAAGGTGGTCGGCGAGCTGTTCGGCTCCGGCCAGATGCAGCTGCCGTTCGTGCTCCAGTCCGCCGAGGTCATGAAGAACGCGGTCGCCTACCTGGAGCCGCACATGGAGAAGTCCGACTCCGAGGGCAAGGGCACCATCGTGCTGGCCACGGTGCGCGGCGACGTCCACGACATCGGCAAGAACCTCGTCGACATCATCCTGTCCAACAACGGCTACAACGTCGTCAACCTGGGCATCAAGCAGCCCGTCTCCGCGATCCTCGACGCGGCCGAGGAGCACAAGGCCGACGTCATCGGCATGTCCGGCCTCCTCGTCAAGTCGACCGTGATCATGAAGGAGAACCTGGAGGAGCTCAACCAGCGCAAGATGGCGGCCGACTACCCCGTCATCCTCGGCGGCGCCGCCCTCACCCGCGCCTACGTCGAGCAGGACCTGCACGAGATCTACCAGGGCGAAGTCCGCTACGCCCGCGACGCGTTCGAGGGCCTGCGCCTGATGGACGCCCTCATCGCGGTGAAGCGCGGCGTCCCCGGCGCCACCCTCCCCGAGCTTAAGCAGCGCCGGGTGAAGGCGAGCAGCGTACAGATCGAGGAGCCGGCCGACGAGGGGCCGGTGCGCTCGGACACCCGCACCGACAACCCGGTGCCGGAGCCGCCCTTCTGGGGCACCCGCGTCATCAAGGGCATCCAGCTCAAGGAGTACGCCTCCTGGCTCGACGAGGGCGCCCTGTTCAAGGGCCAGTGGGGCCTGAAGCAGGCGCGCACCGGTGACGGGCCGACGTACGAGGAGCTGGTGGAGAGCGAGGGCCGCCCCCGGCTGCGCGGCTGGCTCGACGAGCTGCACACCAAGAACATGCTGGAAGCGGCCGTCGTGCACGGCTACTTCCCGTGCGTCTCCAAGGGCGACGACCTGATCATCCTGGACGACGACGGAAACGAGCGGACCCGCTTCTCCTTCCCGCGCCAGCGCCGCGGCCGCCGCCTGTGCCTGGCCGACTTCTTCCGCCCGGAGGAGTCCGGCGAGACCGATGTCGTCGGCCTCCAGGTCGTCACCGTCGGCTCGAAGATCGGTGAGGCCACCGCCGAGCTGTTCGCGTCGAACTCCTACCGCGACTACCTCGAACTGCACGGCCTGTCCGTACAGTTGGCCGAGGCGCTCGCCGAGTACTGGCACGCCCGGGTCCGCTCCGAGCTGGGCTTCTCCGGCGAGGACCCCGCCGAGATGGAGGACATGTTCGCCCTGAAGTACCGGGGCGCCCGCTTCTCCCTCGGCTACGGCGCCTGCCCCAACCTGGAGGACCGGGCCAAGATCGCCGACCTGCTCCGGCCGGAGCGGATCGGCGTCCACCTCAGCGAGGAGTTCCAGCTCCACCCCGAGCAGTCCACCGACGCCATCGTCATCCATCACCCCGAGGCGAAGTACTTCAACGCGCGGTAATCGGGAACAGTCGTACACTGGTCCGTCCAGCGCAGGCCGGTCCCCGCAAGGGGGCCGGCCTCTTCGTCCCTCATGGAGGTGTGCCCGGATGACCAGTACGGTCCCCGCACTCGGTACCCGAACGGCCGAAGGGTCCGCCCTTCAGGCCGTACTCCTCGACATGGACGGAACTCTCGTCGACACCGAAGGCTTCTGGTGGGACGCGGAATCCGCCGTCTTCGCCGGCCTCGGCCACACCCTGGACCCGGCCTGGAAGCAGGTCGTCGTCGGCGGTCCGATGACCCGCAGCGCGGGCTTCCTCATCGAGGCGACCGGCGCCGACATCTCCGTACCCGAAGTGTCCGTGCTCCTCAACGACGCCTTCGAGCGGCGGATCGGCCAGAACCTGCCGCTGATGCCGGGCGCCGCAAGACTGCTCGCCGAACTCGCCGCCCAGCGGGTGCCGACCGCGCTCGTCTCCGCCTCCCACCGGCGCATCATCGACCGCGTCCTGCACTCGCTCGGCCACGCCAACTTCCGCCTCACCGTCGCCGGTGACGAGGTGGCCCGCACCAAGCCGCACCCCGACCCGTACCTGATCGCCGCCGCCGGACTCGGTGCCGCACCGGAGCGCTGCGCCGTCATCGAGGACACCGCCACCGGAGTCGCCGCCGCCGAGGCCGCGGGCTGCCACGTCGTCGCCGTCCCGTCCGTCGCCCCCATCGAGCCGGCCCACCGGCGTACCGTCGTGACCTCCCTCGAACACGTCGACCTGCCCTTCCTGCACGGCCTCATGACGCCCTGACAGATCGCACCGCGGCGCGGGACGCGGCCGGAGAGCGGCTGAAGTACCGCAGCCCTCACACGAGTTGATTGTGTGACCTTTCCCACGCTTCCGTGGGTCGACAGGTCCGCCCGGGCGTGCTGTGTGTCCGCTTTCTGCCCGCCCGGGCGTGCCCATGTGTCCCGATTGGTAGCCGCCTGCGGCGAACCTTCCTCCTGAGGCGTTTTCGGTGCGTCCACACCCGGTTTCACAGCGTGATGGGTGCCCCGAACGGGCGTCTGTGGCCCCCGGCGGCACGCGCATTAATCTCATCGCGAGAACATCGCCCCACCCCTCGTGCTCCAGTCGCCCACTCCGCGCCGGACTCGAGTGGGTCAAGCTCTGGAGAACGTCGAGCATGAACCGCAAGACTCTGGTGCTGTCGGCCGTCGTCGGCCTGCTCGCCCCAACGCTGGCCGCGTGCGGAGGCTCGGACAGCGGTAGTGGTGACGACGCCATCGTGGTGGGCACGACCGACCAGTTCGAGCTGACGTCGGATACTCCGGCCCCGTTCGACCCGGCGTACTCCTACGACGCGGGCGTGTGGAACGTGCTGCAGCAGACCCTGCAGACCCTCGTGGCGGTGCCCAAGGGTGGCGGCGAGCCGGTGCCGGAGGCGGCACAGAGCTGCGGGTTCACCGACAGCGGCAGCGAGCGCTACGCCTGCAAGCTGCGGGACGGGCTGCAGTTCTCCGACGGCACGCCGGTCACGGCCGCCGACGTGAAGTACTCGATCGACCGCGTGCGCAACATCGACAGCGACAGCGGTATCGCGGGTCTGCTCTCCACGATCGACACCATCGAGGTCGTCGGCAAGGGCGAGGTCGTCTTCCACCTGAACACGCCGGACGCGACCTTCCCGTACAAGCTGACCACCCCGGCGGCCGCCCTGGTCAACCCGGACGACTACGAGAAGAAGAAGCTGCGCAACGGCTTCGACATCAGCGGGTCGGGCGTCTACACGCTGAAGACCGAGGTCGAGAACAAGAAGGTCGTCAAGGCCGTCTTCACCAAGAACCCGCACTACAAGGGCCAGTTCAAGGTCAAGAGCGACACCGTCGAGATGCGCTCGATGTCCAGCGCGGAGGCCATGGAGACGGCCCTCGAAAAGGGCGACATCGACGTCATGGGCCGGACGCTGACGCCCGACCAGATCGCCAAGTACTCCTCCAAGGTCCCCGAGGGCGTCAACTTCGTCGCGACCCCGGGCCTGGAGACCAACTTCCTCGGCTTCTCGCTCGGCCAGGGCCAGGTGGGCGACAAGGCCGTCCGCCAGGCGATCGCGCAGATCGTCGACCGCGGCCAGATCGCCTCCGAGGCGTACAAGTCGACCTCCGACTCGCTGTACTCGCTCGTCCCCGCCGGCGTCGTCGGGCACGCCAACTCGTTCTTCAACAAGTACAACGACCCGGACAAGGCCAAGGCGGCCGCGATCCTGCAGCGGGCCGGCATCACCACGCCCGTCAAGCTGTCGCTGCACTACACGCAGGACCACTACGGCCCGGTCATGAAGAACCAGTTCGACCTGCTGGCCCAGCAGCTCAACGACAGCGGCCTGTTCAAGGCGGAGACCCACGAGACCAAGAAGTGGACCAAGTTCCGCGCCGAGGAGCTGGCCGGCAAGTACCAGGTCTACGGCATGGGCTGGGTCGCCGACTTCCCCGACGCCGACAACTTCCTGGCGCCGTTCCTCGACAAGGACAACTTCCTCGCGTCGACGTACACCAACGCCACCATCACGCGCGACCTCATCCCCGCCTCCCGTCGTGAGTCCGACCGGGCGGCCGCGTCCAAGACGCTGAAGCGGATCCAGGACATGGTCGCCGACGACGTCCCGATGCTGCCGCTGACCCAGAGCAAGCAGTACATCGCCGCGGGCGACGACATCACCGGCGCCGAGTGGGCCCTGTCCACCACCTCCCTGCTCCAGCTGTGGGAGCTGGGCCGCGGCGTCAGCGGCTGATCTCCTCCCGTACGCACATGAAGGCGGCGGCCACCTTCCGGTGGCCGCCGCCTTCATGCTGTCGTCAGAACTACTGGGCGCCCGGCCGCACGAGACCGCTCTCGTACGCGTACACCGCCGCCTGCACCCGGTCGCGCAGCCCCAGCTTCGTCAGCACATGGCCGACATGGGTCTTCACCGTCGTCTCGCTCACGAAGAGGTCGGCGGCGATCTCCGCGTTCGACAGCCCGCGCGCGACCAGCTTGAGCACCTCGACCTCGCGCTCGGTCAGCGTGTGCAGCGTGTCCGGCACCGGCTCGTCGCCGGACGGCAGATGGTCCGCGTACTTGTCGAGCAGGCGGCGCGTGATGCTCGGCGCCAGCATCGCCTCACCGGCGGCCACCACCCGGATCGCCTGGACCAGCTCATTGGCCGGGGCGTCCTTGAGGAGGAAGCCGCTGGCCCCCGCCTTCAGCGCCTCCACGACATACTCGTCCAGATCGAAGGTCGTCAGCACGAGCACCTTCGCCGGGCCGTCCCGCCCCGGGCCGGTGATCTGCCGGGTCGCCTCGACCCCGTCCATCCGCGGCATCCGGATGTCCATCAGCACGACGTCGGGCTGGAGCGCGCGCACCTGATCGAGCGCCTGGAGGCCGTCCCCGGCCTCACCGACGACCGCGATGTCCTGCTCGGCCTCCAGAATCATCCGGAAACCCGTACGCAGCAGAGGCTGGTCGTCGACCAGTAGGACACGGATCGCCACGAAACACTCCTTCGATAGTCCGGGCCCATTCTGCCCTGCTACACCCCGTCCGACTCGGCCGCCCTGTCCGACTCCTGCGCGGGCGGCGGCACGGCCGCCACGATCTGCAGCGGATAGGGCGGGGGAGTACCGCCGAATTCCGGACAGACGGCCTGGTGGTCGCACCAGCCGCACAGCTTCGTCGGCCGCGGCCGCCAGTCGCCGCTCTCCGTGGCGAGCTGGATCGCCTCCCACAGCGCGTGCAGCTTGCGCTCCACCCGCTCCAGGTCGGAGACGACCGGGTCGTACGTGATGACGTCCCCGCTCCCGAGGTACACGAGCTGCAGGCGCCGCGGCACGACGCCCTTCAGCCGCCACACCACCAGCGCGTAGAACTTCATCTGGAACAGGGCGCCCTCGGCGTACTCGGGGCGGGGCGCCTTGCCCGTCTTGTAGTCGACGATCCGCACGTCACCGGTGGGTGCCACGTCGACCCGGTCGATGATCCCGCGCAGCTTGAGTCCCGACTCCAGCTCGGCCTCGACGAACAGCTCCCGCTCGGCGGGCTCCAGACGCGTCGGGTCCTCCAGCGTGAACCAGCGCTCGACCAGCCGCTCGGCATCCCCGAGCCAGCGGGTCATCCGCTCGCCCGCGGCGCTTTCGTCGGCGTCCGCGAACAGCTCGGCCAGCTCGGGCCGCGCCTCGCGCAGCCGGTCCCACTGCCCCGGGATCAGCGACTTGGCGCGCGACGCCGTCCGCTCCAGCGCCGGGGCGTCGAAGAGCCGCTCCAGCACGGCATGGACCAGGGTGCCCCTGGTCGCCGCCTCGCTCGGCTTCTCCGGCAGCTTGTCGATCACCCGGAACCGGTACAGCAACGGACACTGCATGAAATCGCTCGCGCGCGAGGGCGACAGCGAGGCCGGCCGCGCGGCGGGCTTTTCCGGGCCGCTCTCAGCGCCCGTCTTCGTACTGGTCTCCATGCCTCACCACGTTACGGCCCGCCACCGACAGTCAGGCACCTGCGCGCTCCACGGCGTCTTGCGTAGCGTGGCCCGGGGGAGTCGGCGGGGGCCGACGGACCCCGTCCGCATACCATCGACGCCAGAACGTCCCGCCCTGCGGCGGGAGACGCTCGAACGAGGGGACCGAGGGATCACCGTGGACGAGAGCGGGCAGCCGCAGTCCGGCACCGGCGAGGCGACCCCGCCCGCGGAGCACACCGGGGCGCGTCCCGCGACGGACCGGGCCGACACCATGGCCGAGCGCACGGGCCCCGGCCCGGACGACGCACCCCGGCGGGACCCCGCCGGGCCGGCCCCGGAGGAACAACCGGACACCCGGCCCGCCGCCGGCCCCGACACCTCGGGGAACCCCGACGAGGCGCCGGCCCCCGACAAGCAGCCCTCCGGGGACGCGCGGACCGCCGGTCCCCACGACCGGCACCCCGAGCGCGCCGCCGCCACCTCCGGCCGGCGCAAGGGACCGGCCAAGCCCCCCGAGCCGCGCGGCGGCCTGCTGATGGGCCGCCCGTTCGGCGTGCCCGTCTACGTGGCGCCCAGCTGGTTCCTCGTCGCCGCCCTCATCACCTGGGTGTTCGGCGGCCAGCTCGACCGCGTGCTGCCGGAGCTCGGCGCGGCCCGCTACCTGGTCGCCCTCTTCTTCGCCGTCGCCTTCTACGCCTCCGTGCTCGTCCACGAACTGGCCCACACCGTCGCGGCCCTGCGCTTCAAGCTCCCGGTCCGCCGGATCCGGCTGCAGTTCTTCGGAGGGGTGTCGGAGATCGAGAAGGAGTCGGAGACCCCGGGCCGCGAGTTCGTCCTCGCCTTCGTCGGCCCGCTCCTCTCCCTGGTCCTCGCCGGCGTCTTCTACCTGGCCATGAAGGCCGTCGAGCCGGGCACGGTGCCGGGTGTGCTGCTCGCCGGGCTGATGATCTCGAACCTCATCGTCGCCGCGTTCAACCTGCTGCCCGGCCTGCCCCTGGACGGCGGCCGGATGCTGCGCGCCGTCGTCTGGAAGATCACCGGCAAGCCCATGAGCGGCACGATCGCCGCCGCCTGGGTCGGCCGCGCCCTCGCCATCGCCGTCCTCATCGGCCTGCCGCTGCTCACCCAGACCGACGCCCTGGGCTCGAACACGCAGGACACCAGCAGCATGGACACCGTCACCGACGCGCTGCTGGCCGCCATCCTCGCCGCGATCATCTGGACCGGCGCCGGCAACAGCCTGCGCATGGCCCGGCTGCGCGAACACCTGCCGGAGCTGCGCGCCCGCAGCCTGACCCGGCGCGCGGTGCCCGTCGAGCACACGACCCCGCTCTCCGAGGCCCTGCGCCGGGCGAACGAGGCGGGGGCCCGCGCCCTGGTCGTCGTCGACCCCGACGGCGAACCCCGCTCGATCGTCCGCGAGGCAGCGATCGTCGGTGTCCCCGAGCACCGCCGGCCCTGGGTCCCGGTCAGCGGTCTCGCCCAGGACCTCACGGACGGCATGCGCGTCTCGGCCGAGCTCGCGGGGGAGGACCTCCTCGACACCCTGCGCGCGACCCCGGCGACCGAGTACCTGGTGGTCGAGGAGAACGGTGCGATCTACGGCGTCCTCTCCGCGGCCGACGTCGAACGCGCTTTCGTCAAGGCGATGGCCCGCCCCAGCTGAGAACGGCGCTCGGCGGCCGTTCCGCCGTGGTCGGCGCCCTGCCCCGCGCCCGGTACTCTGGTCACATGTCCGAACCGACCGGTGCCGCCCGCCGACGCGGGCCCTTCAAGGTCGGGGACCAGGTTCAGCTGACCGACCCCAAGGGCCGTCACTACACGTTCACGCTCGAAGAGGGAAAGAACTTCCACACCCACAAGGGTTCCTTCCCGCACGACGAGCTGATCGGCGCTCCCGAGGGCAGCGTTGTCCGCACCACCGGAAACGTCGCCTACCTGGCGCTGCGCCCCCTGCTCCCCGACTATGTCCTGTCCATGCCCCGCGGCGCCGCCGTGGTCTACCCCAAGGACGCGGGGCAGATCCTGGCCTTCGCCGACATCTTCCCCGGCGCGCGCGTCGTCGAGGCGGGTGTGGGCTCCGGCTCGCTGAGCAGCTTCCTGCTGCGCGCCATCGGTGACGAGGGCATGCTGCACTCGTACGAGCGCCGCGAGGACTTCGCCGAGATCGCCAAGGGGAACGTCGAGCGCTACTTCGGCGGTCCGCACCCCGCCTGGCAGCTCACCGTCGGCGACCTCCAGGACAACCTGTCCGACGGTGACGTCGACCGGGTCATCCTCGACATGCTCGCCCCCTGGGAGTGCCTGGACGTCGTCAAGAAGGCGCTCGTGCCCGGCGGCATCCTGTGCTGCTACGTGGCGACGACCACCCAGCTGGCCCGCACCGTGGAGTCCATCCGCGAGATCGGCTGCTTCAACGAGCCGACCTCCTGGGAGTCGATGATCCGCAACTGGCACGTGGAGGGCCTCGCCGTCCGCCCGGACCACCGGATGATCGGCCACACCGGCTTCCTGCTCACCGCCCGCCGCCTCGCGGACGGCGTCGAGCCGCCCATGCGCCGCCGCCGCCCCGCCAAGGGCGCCTACGGCGAGGACTACGAGGGCCCGAACGCCGACGGCGGCGCCCGCGGCCGCTGAGCCCCGCCCCGTCACCCGTACCACCGCACAACGCATCGACGCCGCCGCCCAGTTCCCCGTCCCGTACGGGAACTCGGCGGCGGCGTTCGTACGTTGACCCTCCGGCAGCACTGGGCTCAGAAGCCACTCGGGAAAACCGGCGACCCCGCCGTTCCCCTGCACTGTGACGTATGGCACGATGCTGGCCACCCCCACCGGCACAGCCCTCACAGGAGACGCTCTTCGTGCAGCAGCCCCCCCGGCAGGCGATCCCGGAACTGGCGCACACCACCACCCGTCCCATCCACTGGCTCGCCACCGCGGCCGCCCTCGCCGGCGTCGTGGCGCTCTCCGGCCTCCTGCAGCCGGGCTCCGCCACCGCCGCCCAGGCGGACACGGCGTCACCCGCCGCGCACGGCGCGGCCGTCACCCCGCCCGACCCGGCGAAGGCCGACTTCCCGCTGGACTGCGGACCCGTCAAGGTCCTCGTCCAGAAGAAGGCCACCGGCGACCTCGACGGCGACGGCCGGCCCGAGACGGTCGCGGTCGTCCGCTGCGACGCCGGCTCCGGCACCCCGCCGAACGGCGTGTACGTGCTGACCCGCTCCGGCGACGGCAAGCCCCGCGTCGTCGCCACCCTCGTCGACCCGAAGGACACCTTCACGGTCACCGACCTCGCGGTGCGCGACGGAGCCGTCACGGCCTCCCTCGACGGCTACTCGTCGCCCGACGTGCCCCGCTACCGGCCCGACGTCCACGAGAAGGCCAAGTGGCAGTGGAAGAACGGCGCGTTCGTCCGCTCCACCCCCGCGGCCGCGCAGAGCGCCTGACCACACGCGCGAAAGGGCCCCGCACACCGGTCACCGGTGTGCGGGGCCCTTTCGACATGCCGGGGCGGCGCTCAGGCCGCCCCGCGCTCAGTCGGCGTCCGGCCCGTAGACCTCGACGCTGTCCGAAACGCGACGTACATGGATGCAGTCACCCGGGCACTCCTTCGCGGACGCCACCACGTCCGTGAGAAGCGGCAGCGGCACCGGCGCGGAGGCCCCCGGCTGCTGGAGCAGCTCGTCCTCCGCGTCCTTCACATAAGCGAGCCCGTCGATGTCCAACTCGAAGACCTCGGGCGCGTACTGGGCACAGATCCCGTCGCCGGTGCACAGATCCTGGTCGATCCAGACCTCCAGCGCCTCACTGGTGTCGGTGCCGGATCCGGCCTCTTGCTGCACGGTCATGATCTCCTGCCACTCCCTGGGTCCCGCTCTGCCGCACTGTCCGGAAACCGACTTCACAGACGCAAGTCGGGCCAGCCCTGACGGGTGTTGAACACTTCGACCCTACAACCGCCCGCTTTCCGATGTTGTTGGGTGGGTATTCCACTGGCGTGAGGGAGAGCGCAAGGGTGAAGATCGGACACACCTCGACCGTCTTTGTGATCTAGGGGTTTCAATCGACACCCGCCCAGGTAGGGTCTGGAAGCGTCCAGCTCCCCTTGGAGGAGGTGAGGACCGTGGCAGCCCACGACGACGACATCAACCGCGGCATCCGCCCGGGACGAGGGTCCGACGACCCTGCCGGACAGATTGCCTATCTCGAGCAGGAAATCGCCGTCCTGCGGCGCAAGCTCGCCGACTCTCCGCGTCATACGAGGATTCTCGAAGAGCGGATCGTCGAGTTGCAGACCAACCTGGCCGGCGTGTCCGCCCAGAACGAACGGCTCGCAAATACGCTCCGCGAGGCCCGCGACCAGATCGTGGCCCTCAAGGAAGAAGTCGACCGGCTCGCACAGCCGCCGGCCGGTTTCGGAGTCTTCCTCACCGCGAATGAGGACGGCACCGCCGACATCTTCACCGGCGGCCGCAAACTCCGCGTGAACGTGAGCCCGAGCGTCGAACTCGAAGAGCTTCGGCGCGGCCAGGAAGTAATGCTCAACGAAGCGCTCAACGTGGTCGAGGCCATGGAGTACGAGAGCGTGGGCGACATCGTCACCCTCAAGGAGATCCTTGAGGACGGCGAGCGCGCCCTCGTCACCGGGCACACCGACGAGGAGCGGGTGGTGAGGCTCGCCGAGCCTCTGCTGGACGTCACCATCCGCCCCGGCGACGCCCTTCTTCTCGAACCCCGATCCGGCTATGTCTACGAAGTCGTACCGAAGAGCGAAGTGGAGGAACTGGTCCTCGAAGAGGTCCCGGACATCGGCTACGAGCAGATCGGCGGCCTGGGCAACCAGATCGAACTGATCCGCGACGCGGTCGAGCTGCCGTACCTCTACCCGGACCTCTACCGGGAGCACGAGCTGCGGCCGCCCAAGGGCGTCCTGCTCTACGGGCCCCCCGGATGCGGCAAGACCCTCATCGCGAAGGCGGTCGCCAATTCCCTCGCCAAGAAGGTCGCCGAGGTGACCGGACAGGGCCAGGGCAAGAGCTTCTTCCTGAACATCAAGGGTCCCGAGCTCCTCAACAAGTACGTCGGTGAGACCGAGCGGCAGATCCGGCTCGTCTTCCAGCGTGCCCGTGAGAAGGCCAGCGAGGGCACTCCCGTCATCGTCTTCTTCGACGAGATGGAGTCCCTGTTCCGCACCCGTGGCTCCGGTGTCAGCTCGGACGTGGAGAACACCATCGTCCCGCAGCTGCTCGCCGAGATCGACGGTGTGGAGGGCCTGCAGAACGTGGTGGTGATCGGCGCCTCGAACCGTGAGGACATGATCGACCCCGCCATCCTGCGCCCCGGCCGGCTCGACGTGAAGATCAAGATCGAGCGCCCGGACGCCGAGGCCGCCAAGGACATCTTCGGCAAGTACCTCACCGACCGCCTGCCGCTGCACACCGAGGACCTCGGCGAGCACGGCAGCGACAAGGCCGCCACGGTCCACGCCATGATCCAGACGGCCGTGGAGCACATGTACGCGGAATCCGAGGAGAACCGCTTCCTCGAGGTCACGTACGCCAATGGCGACAAGGAAGTCCTGTACTTCAAGGACTTCAACTCGGGCGCGATGATCGAGAACATCGTGGGCCGCGCCAAGAAGATGGCCATCAAGCAATTCCTCGACCAGAATCAGAAGGGCCTCCGGGTCGCTCACCTCCTCCAGGCTTGCATCGACGAGTTCAAGGAGAACGAGGACCTGCCGAACACCACCAACCCCGACGACTGGGCCCGAATCTCCGGCAAGAAGGGCGAGCGGATCGTCTACATCCGCACGCTCGTCACCGGAAAGCAGGGCGCGGACACCGGACGCTCCATCGACACGGTGGCGAACACCGGGCAGTACCTGTAAAAGACAGGGTGGCTGCGGGTGCCCGGACCGGGTACCCGCAGCCCACTGTTTTTCCAGGCAACTATCGGTTCCTCACCACGCGACTGCCCGCCCGACGTCGGAGCAAAGCAATGACGCAAATGATCTCCCCACCAGTGCAAAGGCGTTCTAGGCTCTTCTCTGCCGCCGAGTCGCGCCGTGCGGGGACGGGCACCGCACACGCACCGGAGAACCAGCGGTACTTGAGCGCCGCCCCCGACCGAGGGCGCCGCCGGGCAAGGAGGGCCGCATGACCGTACGGCGAGTAATGGGCATCGAGACCGAGTACGGAATCTCCGTGCCCGGCCACCCCAACGCCAATGCCATGCTCACCTCGTCCCAGATCGTCAACGCCTACGCCGCGGCGATGCACCGGGCCCGCCGGGCCCGCTGGGACTTCGAGGAGGAGAACCCGCTGCGCGACGCCCGAGGCTTCGACCTCGCGCGGGAGGCCGCCGACTCCAGCCAGCTCACCGACGAGGACATCGGCCTGGCCAATGTCATCCTGACCAACGGCGCGCGCCTCTACGTGGACCACGCGCACCCCGAGTACAGCTCCCCGGAGATCACCAATCCCCGGGACGCCGTCCTGTGGGACAAGGCCGGCGAGCGCATCATGGCCGAGGCCGCGGAGCGGGCCGCCCAGCTGCCCGGGGCCCAGCCCATCCACCTCTACAAGAACAACACCGACAACAAGGGCGCCTCCTACGGGACGCACGAGAACTACCTGATGAAGCGGGAAACCCCCTTCTCGGACATCGTGCGCCACCTGACGCCCTTCTTCGTCTCCCGCCAGGTGGTCACCGGCGCGGGCCGCGTCGGCATCGGTCAGGACGGTCACGAGCACGGGTTCCAGATCAGCCAGCGCTCCGACTACTTCGAGGTCGAGGTCGGCCTGGAGACGACGCTCAAGCGGCCCATCATCAACACGCGCGACGAACCCCACTCGGACGCCGAGAAGTACCGGCGCCTGCACGTGATCATCGGCGACGCGAACCTCTCCGAGATCTCGACCTACCTCAAGCTCGGCACGACGGCCCTGGTCCTGTCCATGATCGAGGACGGGTTCATCGCCGTGGACCTGGCGGTCGACCAGCCCGTCCGCACCCTCCACCAGGTCTCCCACGACCCGACCCTCCAGCACCTGATCACGCTGCGCAGCGGCCGCACCCTCACCGCGGTCCAGCTCCAGATGGAGTACTACGAGCTGGCCAGGAAATACGTCGAGGAGCGCTTCGGCGCCGACGCCGACGACCAGACCAAGGACGTCCTGTCCCGCTGGGAGGACGTGCTCGGCCGCCTGGAGACCGACCCGATGAGCCTGTCCGGCGAGCTGGACTGGGTCACCAAGCGGGAGCTGATGGAGGGCTACCGGCGCCGGGACGGCCTGGACTGGGACGCGGCCAAGCTGCATCTCCTCGACCTGCAGTACGCCGACGTACGCGCCGAGAAGGGCCTGTACAACCGTCTGGCGGCCCGGGGCAAGATGAAGCGCCTCCTGGACGAGGCGGAGGTCGAGCGGGCCCGTACGCAGCCCCCGGAGGACACCCGGGCGTACTTCCGCGGCCGCTGCCTGGAGCAGTACGCGGACGACGTCGCCGCGGCCTCCTGGGACTCGGTCATCTTCGACCTGCCGGGCCGGGACTCGCTCCAGCGCGTTCCAACCCTCGAACCCCTTCGCGGGACGCGTAACCACGTGAAGGAGCTGCTGGACCGGTGCCGGACGGCCGAGGATCTGGTCCGGGTCCTGTCCGGCGGCTGATCCGCGGCTGAAAGGCCGGGCGAAGGGGAATCACAGAGGTGGGCCCCGCATTGGACGAAGTGCGGGGCCGATGTCAGAGCCGACAAGTAGGGTTCTGATCACGAACGACCTGTATCTCGAACCGAGCGGGGTGAGCTGAGATGGCGACCAAGGACACCGGCGGCGGGCAGCAGAAGGCGACGCGTTCCACCGAGGAGGTCGAGGAGCAGGCGACTGATGCGCAGGCCTCCGAGGACCTCAAGGAGCGCCAGGAGAAGCTGAGCGACGACGTCGACTCGGTCCTGGACGAGATCGACGACGTCCTGGAGGAGAACGCCGAGGACTTCGTGCGCTCCTTCGTTCAGAAGGGTGGACAGTAGTCCACGGATGTGATCGACGTCCTCTGATGGCTGTGACGGGCGGCAGGACTCTCGTGCGTCCTGCGCCCGCGAAAAGACCATGTGGATCACCGCCCCAAGACGGGTAGGGTCCGTGGCGTAATGTGCTTCAACTGCAATTCGGCCATCGGCAAGTTGGGAGAAGATCCCGACGCTGCACGGAGGCTCGCCGCTTACTTGGAAGGAAACGTGTGGAAGCCAACCCTCGTAGCACCGGGCGTCTACCAGCTGCCTTCCTGACGCCTGGGTCGTCGTCCTTCATGGACTTCCTGTCCGAGCATCAGCCCGAAATGCTGCCGGGCAACCGGCAGTTGCCGCCGACGCAGGGTGTCATCGAGGCCCCGCACGGCACGACCATCGTGTCCGTCACCTTCCCCGGCGGCGTGGTGCTCGCCGGTGACCGGCGCGCGACGATGGGGAACGTCATCGCGCAGCGCGACATCGAGAAGGTCTTCCCGGCCGACGAGTACTCGGCCGTCGGCATCGCCGGCACCGCCGGTCTCGCCGTCGAGATGGTCAAGCTCTTCCAGCTGGAGCTGGAGCACTTCGAGAAGGTCGAGGGCGCCCAGCTGTCGCTGGAGGGCAAGGCCAACCGGCTGTCGACCATGATCCGGTCGAACCTGGGCATGGCCATGCAGGGGCTCGCCGTCGTGCCGCTGTTCGCGGGGTACGACGTGGACCGCGAGAGGGGCCGCATCTTCTCGTACGACGTCACCGGTGGCCGCAGCGAGGAGCACGGATTCGCCGCGACCGGTTCCGGCTCGGTGTTCGCGCGGGGAGCGATGAAGAAGCTCTACCGCGAGGACCTGACGGAGGAGCAGGCGACGACGCTGGTCGTGCAGGCGCTGTACGACGCGGCGGACGACGACTCGGCGACGGGCGGCCCCGACATGGCGCGGCGGATCTTCCCGATCGTCACAGTGATCACGGACGACGGATTCCGCCGGCTCACCGACGACGAGTCGTCGGAGATCGCCCGGGCGATCCTGGAGCGGCGTCTCGAGCAGCCGGACGGCCCCCGCGCCGCCCTGCTGTGAGCCGCCCCCTCTTTGTTGCTGCCTACTCACTGAGTCACTGACAGAAAGGGACGGATAGCCGGTGTCGACGCCGTTCTATGTCTCACCCCAGCAGGCGATGGCCGACCGCGCGGAGTACGCGCGCAAGGGCATCGCCCGCGGTCGCAGCCTGGTCGTGCTGCAGTACGCCGACGGCATCGTGTTCGTCGGCGAGAACCCGTCCCGTGCGCTGCACAAGTTCAGCGAGATCTATGACCGGATCGGCTTCGCGGCCGCCGGCAAGTACAACGAGTACGAGAATCTGCGGATCGGCGGCGTGCGCTACGCGGACCTGCGCGGCTACACGTACGACCGCGACGACGTGACCGCACGCGGCCTGGCGAACGTGTACGCGCAGACGCTGGGCACCATCTTCTCCAGCGCCGGCGAGAAGCCGTACGAGGTGGAGCTGGTCGTCGCCGAAGTGGGGGAGACCCCCGAGGGCGACCAGATCTACCGCCTTCCGCACGACGGCTCGATCGTCGACGAGCACGGCTCGGTCGCGGTCGGGGGCAACGCGGAGCAGATCAGCACCTTCCTCGACCAGCGGCACCAGGACGGCATGACGCTGTCCGAGGCGCTGAAGCTGGCCGTGCAGGCGCTGTCGCGCGACACCAACGGGAGCGAGCGGGAGATCCCCGCGGAGCGCCTCGAGGTGGCGGTCCTGGACCGCACGCGGCCGCAGCAGCGGAAGTTCAAGCGGATCGTGGGGCGCCAGCTGTCGCGGCTGCTCACGGCCGAGGGTGCCGCCGCCACGGAGGCGGAGTCGGACGCCGTCTCGGACGAGAGCTCGTCCGACGACGGCAAGTAGCGCGAGCGGAGCGAGAAGGACGAGCGGGGACGTGTGAGCGCGTCGCTCGTCGTGTGTGTGCCCCGGCCGGTTCGGCAACCGGCCGGGGCACACGTGTGTCAGGCGCCGGCCGGCGCCGGGCCGGTCGAGCCGCGCACGACCAGCTCGACGGGGAGCGGATCGGTCTCGGGCGTGCGGCCGTCGAGCACGGCGAGGAGCGCCGCCATCCCCCGCTCGCCGAACGCCTCCGCGGGCAGCCGCACGGTGGTGAGTTCGGGTTCGATCGCCGTCGCCAGGGACAGGTCGTCGAAGCCGGTGACGGAGAGGTCCTCGGGGATGCGCAGGCCCGCACGGCGGGCGGCCTTGTAGGCACCGGCGGCGAGTTTGTCGTCGTCGCAGACCACAGCGGTGGGGCGGACGGGACCCGCGTCGCCCAGAGCCCGGTCCATCGCCGTGACGGCGTCCTCGACCGTGAGCGCGGAGCGCACCGTGCGGACGGTCGTGCCGGGCACCCGGGCGGTGCGGGCGGCCAGTTCGTCGGCGCGGACGTCGAAGGTCCAGGAGTCGACCGCCGAGGCGAGATGCAGGAAGTGCCGGTGACCATGAGCCAGCAGGTGCTCGCAGATCCCGCGCATCCCGTCGGCGAGGTCGAGGTTGACGGTGGTCGCGCCGGGGGCGCCCGCCGGGTCGCTGTCGAGCATGACGAGCGGGAGGTCGTCGCCGCGCAGGGCGGTGACGGCGCCGGCGGCCATGGAGGAGGCGAGGATGCCGTCGAGGGCGGCGCGGGCGCTGGGGAAGGGATCGCGGGCCGGGCCGACGCCGTCGGGGGAGGGATAGAGGACCACGCCGAAGTCGTGCCGGGCCGCGACGCGGGCGGCGCCGGTGTACACGCCCGCGAAGAACTCGTTGGTGAGCGCGGGGACGACGAGGAGCGCGGTGCGGGTGCGGCCGAGGCGGAGGTTGCGGGCCGCGAGGTTGGGCCGGTAGCCGAGCCGGTGCGCGGCGGCCCGGACGCGCTCGGCGGTGGTCTCGGCGACCCGGCCGCGCCATTTGTCGCCCATGACGAGGGAGACGGCGGCCTGTGAGACGCCGGCCGCCCGCGCCACGTCCCGGCTGGTGGGACGGGCGGGGCCCGCTCCGGCCGCCGTCGTGTCGGTGCCGCTGGTCACTGGTGCCTCCGTGCGTCTGGTGCCGTGGTCCCGGGGCTGCCGACGGTATCGGGTGGCCCTCGTCGCAGCGTACGTGGTACGTATAACGGCGCGACGTTATACGTAACACTTCCGAACACGTCGCCGATGACGTCGAGGACGGGGTGGGGCGATGGCCGCGGGTTATGCAGAGATCCTCAGGGCGCGGCACGCGATGCGGCTGCTCACGGGGACGCTGGTGGGCAGGCTGCCCAATGCCACGGCGGCGATCGCCATCGTGCTGTTCGTCCGGGACGAGGGCGGCACGTACAGCCTGGCGGGCGGCCTGGCCGCGGTGTACGGGGTGGCGAACGCGATCGGGCAGCCGGTGCTCGGCCGCCTCGTGGACCTGCGCGGCCAGCCGAAGGTGCAGCTGCCGGCGGCGGTGCTGTCCGGGCTGGCCATGGCCGTGTTCGCCTTCGCCGGGACCGGCTCGCTGCCGCTCGCCTACACGGCCGTGGCCGCGGCCGGGCTGTTCACCCCGCCGCTCGAGGGCGGTCTGCGGGCGCTGTGGCCGAGCGTGCTGCCGCGCGAGGAGCAGGTGCACACGGCGTACGCGATGGACGCGATCGCCCAGGAAGTCATGTTCACCGTGGGCCCGTTGCTGGTGACGGTGTGCGTGTCGCTGTGGTCGGCGCAGACGGCCCTGGTCGTCCTGAACGTGATCGGGGTGCTGGGAGCCCTGTCGGTGGTCGTGTCCCGGCCGTCCCGCGCCTGGCGCTCGGCGCCGCGCGAGGCGCACTGGCTGGGGGCGCTGCGCTCGCCGGGCCTGCTGGTGCTGCTCGCCGCGTTCCTGTTCATCGGACTCGCGCTCGGGTCGATCACCGTTGCCGGAGTCAGCTACGCGGACGCCAACGGCGGGGACGCCACGTACGGCTGGATGATGGCGGCGCTCGGGCTCGGCGCGCTCGTCGGCGGCACGGTCTACGGCGCCCGGCAGTGGAGCGGCGCCCCGGAGGCCAGGCTGCGGTGGCTGGTGGCCCTGCTCGCCCTGTTCTACGTGCCGTTGGTGCTGATGCCCGGACCGGTGGCGATGGTGGCGCTGAGCGCGGTGGCGGGCGTCTTCCTCGCGCCGTCGATCGCGTGCGCGTTCATCGTCGTCGACCGGCACGCCCCGCGCGGGACGGTGACGGAGGCGTTCTCCTGGCTCGTGACCACGTTCACGGTCGGCGCCAGCGTGGGAACGGCCGTCGCGGGGCCGGTCGTCGAGTGGGGCGGCACCCGCTGGGGCTTCGCCGTGCCGGCGGTGACCGGGGCCGTGGCGCTGCTCGTTCTGCTGGCCACGGGCGGGGCCCTCGCGGCACCGCGTACCGCCGGGCGTGTCGCGGTCTCGTCGGAAAATGATCCAAACCGTGCCGTCGAACCCCGTTTCAGCTCGGGGGATCGGGCGTAATGTTCAGTCATGGACCGCCGCATTTTCGGGCTGGAGAACGAGTACGGCGTCACATGCACGTTCAGGGGACAGCGCCGCCTGTCTCCTGACGAGGTGGCGCGGTACCTCTTCCGCCGTGTCGTGTCATGGGGCCGCAGCAGCAATGTCTTTCTGCGGAACGGCGCCCGCCTCTACCTGGACGTGGGATCGCATCCGGAATACGCAACTCCCGAATGCGACAACGTGACCGAGCTGGTCACCCACGACAAGGCAGGCGAGCGCATTCTCGAAGGCTTGCTCGTCGACGCAGAGCGCCGTCTGCACGAGGAGGGCATCGCAGGCGACGTATACCTGTTCAAGAACAACACGGACTCGGCCGGCAACTCCTACGGCTGTCACGAGAATTACCTGGTGGCGCGACACGGGGAGTTCTCCCGACTCGCGGACATCCTCATTCCGTTCCTGGTCACGCGTCAGTTGCTGTGCGGCGCGGGCAAGGTGCTGCAGACTCCGCGCGGTGCCGTGTACTGCGTGAGCCAGCGCGCCGAGCACATCTGGGAGGGCGTCAGCTCCGCGACGACCCGCTCCCGGCCGATCATCAACACCCGCGACGAGCCGCACGCGGACGCCGAGCGCTACCGCAGGCTGCACGTCATCGTCGGCGACTCGAACATGTCCGAGACGACCATGCTCCTCAAGGTCGGCGCCACCGACCTGGTGCTGCGCATGATCGAGGCGGGCACGGTGATGCGCGACCTGACCCTGGAGAACCCGATCCGGGCCATCCGCGAGGTCAGCCACGACATCACGGGCCGCCGCAAGGTCCGCCTGGCCAGTGGCCGCGAGGCCTCCGCCCTGGAGGTCCAGCGCGAGTACTACGAGAAGGCCGTCGACTTCGTGGAGCGCCGGGGCATCCGCACCGGCACCGTCGACCAGGTCCTGGAGCTGTGGGGCCGCACGCTCGACGCGATCGAGGCGGAGGACCTCGACCGCATCGGCACCGAGATCGACTGGGTCATGAAGTACAAGCTCATCGAGCGGTACCGGGCCAAGCACAACATGACCATGTCGCACCCGAGGGTCGCGCAGATCGACCTCGCCTACCACGACATCCACCGCCGTCGTGGGCTCTACTACCTCCTGGAGAAGAAGGGCCAGGCCACGAGGATCTGCAACGACCTGAAGATCTTCGAGGGCAAGTCGGTGCCGCCGCAGACCACGCGCGCGAGGCTGCGCGGCGACTTCATCCGCCGGGCCCAGGAGCAGCGCCGTGACTTCACGGTGGACTGGGTGCACCTGAAGCTGAACGACCAGGCGCAGCGCACGGTGCTGTGCAAGGACCCGTTCCGCAGCGTGGACGACCGGGTGGAGAAGCTCATCGCGGGGATGTAGGGCACCCGTCGCACACACGGCCGATCCGGTCAGGGGCCTCGTACGAATCATTCGTACGAGGCCCTTCCGCGCTCTTTGAAACGGTGAGCGAGGGCCTACAGTGGCCGGACCGTATCCGAGCGACCTGAGGATCCCTGTGCGACGCCGACTTGCAGCTCTACTGATCGTGCCGGCACTGGCGCTGACCGCGACCGCCTGCGGCAGCGACGACGGCAAGAAGGACGCCGCGGACAAGGCGGACTCCTCCTCGCAGGCCTCCGGCGTGCCCAAGCCGGTGGACGCCGCGGACCCGATGCCGAAGGTCTCGGGCGCGTACGGCAAGACGGCGACGATCACGCTGCCCAAGAGCGACCCCAGCGACAAGTTCGTCGTGCACACGGTCTCCGAGGGCAGCGGCGCCACGGTGAAGAAGAACGACCTGGTGTCGTTCAACTACACCGGCAAGATCTGGAAGGGCGCCAAGGACCTCGGCTCCACCTACGGCGCGAAGGGCGGCGGCGACCAGCTCGTCACCGCCGGGGCCGCAGGTCAGTTCCCGGCGTTCTCCGACGCCGTCGTGGGCCAGAAGGAGGGCAGCCGCGTCCTCGTCGTGGCCCCGCCGGCCGCGGGCTTCGGCAGCCAGGGCAACCCGCAGTTCGGCGTCGACGCCAAGGACACGCTGGTCTTCGCCGTGGACGTCAAGAAGGTGGAGCCCAAGAAGGTCGAGGGCACCCAGGCGGCCATCCCGTCGGACCTGCCGCAGATCAAGGCCGACGAGGAAGCGCCCGCCACGATCTCCGTGCCGAAGAACGACCCGCCGAAGAAGCTCGTCGACCAGGTGCTGATCAAGGGCAAGGGCGCCGAGATCAAGAGCGGCCAGAGCGTCAACATGCAGTACAGCGGTGCGGTGTGGAAGCAGAACGAGGGCAAGGCGAAGGCCGCCCTGTTCGACTCCTCCTGGAACCGCGGCGGCCAGCCGTTCACGACGACCATCGGCCAGGGCCAGGTCATCAAGGGCTGGGACACCGGCATCGTCGGCAAGCACGTCGGTGACCGGGTGCTCCTGGTGATCCCCGCCGACCAGGCCTACGGCAGCAAGGACCAGGGCAAGACGCTGCCCGCGAACTCGACGCTGGTCTTCGTGGTCGACATCCTCTCGGCGCACTGACCCGTCCTCTGATGGCAGACTGACCCGGTTGCCCAACAGCCAACAAGCAGGAGCAATTCACGTGAGCATCGACAAGCCCGAGGTCGACTTCCCCGTAGGCGAGCCCCCGGCGGACCTCCAGATCAAGGACCTCTGGGAGGGCGAGGGCGCCGAGGCGAAGGCGGGCGACACCGTCTCCGTCCACTACGTGGGCGTGGCCTTCTCGTCCGGCGAGGAGTTCGACGCCTCCTGGAACCGCGGCACCCCGCTGCAGTTCCAGCTCGGTGCCGGCCAGGTCATCGCCGGCTGGGACCAGGGCGTCCAGGGCATGAAGGTCGGCGGCCGTCGCGAGCTGACCATCCCCGCCCACCTGGCGTACGGCGACCGTGGCGCCGGCGGCGGCCGGATCGCCCCCGGCGAGACGCTGATCTTCGTCTGCGACCTGGTCGCCGTCTGAGTCGGTCACCCGACGACCACAAGCGGTCAGGGAAGAGCCCGTGCCTGATGGCACGGGCTCTTGCTCTGCCCCTGGCTTTTGCCACGACACCCCGGGGCGGTACGGTCGTCCGTCGGGAGCTTTACGGGGACCACGGGGAACACACCAGGGGAAAGGGCGTCGATGGCGATTGCCAAGGCCGAGCGGCTGATGAATCTGGCGCTGTGCCTGCTCGGGACGCGCCGCCCGCTCAGCAAGCGCGAGCTGCGCGGCTCCATCGAGGCCTACCTGGAAGCCGGCAACGACGACTCCTTCAACCGGATGTTCGAGCGCGACAAGGACGACCTGCGCGAGCTCGGCCTGGTCATCGAGACCGTGGAGAACCTGGACGGCGAGGTCGGCTATCTGGCCCGCCGCGACAGCAACCACCTGCCGCCCGTCACCCTCGACGCCGAGGAGGCCGCGGCCCTCGGCCTTGCCGCCAAGGTGTGGCAGCAGGCCCGCCTCGCCGGCGCCGCCAGCGGCGCCCTGCAGAAGCTGCGCGCCGCCGGGATGCCGGAGGACGTGGACCCGTACGAGAGCCATGGCGCGCTGGAGCCCCGGATCCCCGCGCACGAGGCGTCCTTCGAGCCGCTGATGCTGGCCTGCCGTGACCGGCGCCCCGTCGTCTTCGACTACCGCAAGGCGACCGCCGCCCGGCCCGAGCAGCGACACGTCGAGCCGTGGGCGCTGGAGTGCTGGCGCGGCCACTGGTACCTCGCGGGCTGGGACCGCGACCGGCAGGCCGAGCGGGTCTTCCGGCTGTCGCGG
Organism: Streptomyces sp. NPDC001904; assembly: GCF_040297005.1. Taxonomy (NCBI): domain Bacteria; kingdom Bacillati; phylum Actinomycetota; class Actinomycetes; order Kitasatosporales; family Streptomycetaceae; genus Streptomyces; species Streptomyces sp. NPDC001904. The sequence continues at coordinate 257,915 of NZ_JBEOYI010000004.1, forward strand.
ATCACCGGCAAGGTGCGCTCGCGCGCCGGACAGTTCAAGGCGCCGGTGCCGGACGTCGTCACCGTCCGCGAGACCGTCGCGGGCTGGGCGGGCGAGACCGCCGACCGCTCCGCGCTGATCAGGCTGCGCGCGGGCGCCGGCTACCCGCTGCGCGCCAAGGCCTCGTCCGTCCGCGCGCTGGACGACGGCTGGGACGAGCTGGAGATTCCGTACGGGCACGGGCTCGACGCCTGGCTCGTGGAGTTCGGTCCTGACGTGGTGGTGCTGGAGCCGGCGGAGCTGCGGGCCGACGTCGTCGACCGGCTGCGCGCCGTGGCCAAGGGCTGAGGGGAGTACGGAGAACCATGGCTGCCAACGCCATCGACCAGACCCGGCGGATGCTGTCCCTGGTGACGTACCTGCGCGAGCGCCCCGGCGCGCGCGTGGAGGACGTGGCCCGGGCCTTCGGCATCACACAGGACGAGCTGATCTCCGACCTGGACGTGCTGCCGCTGTGCGGGACCAGCTTCCGCGGCGGCGACCTCCTCGACATCGACACCGACGGCGACCGCATCTGGTGGCACAACCCGGACGACGTCGCCGCCGCGCTGCGGATCTCCGCCGACGAGGCGACCGCCCTCCTGGTGGCCGCCCGCGCGGTGGCCACGCTGCCCGGGCTGCGCGAGGGCGACCGGCTCGCCCTGCTGCGGGCGACCGCGAAGCTGGAGGCGGCGGCCGGTGAGGTGGCCGGTGCCAGCGCGCGGCTCAGCGTCACCTTCGAGTCCGAGGGCGGCGTCTTCGCCGACGTCGACCGGGCGATCTCCGAGCGGCGCCGGCTGTGGATCCGCTACTACTCGCCCGCGCGCGACGAGGTCACCGAGCGCGAGATCGACCCGATCCGGCTCGTCTCCGTCGGCCACACCTACGTAGAGGCGTGGTGCCGCAGGTCGGAGGCGCGGCGCACCTTCCGGCTCGACCGGGTCGCGGAGATCAGGATCCTGGACGAGGCGTCGGCGCCGCCGGAGATCGAGCTCCGGGACCTGTCCGAGGGGCTGGTGCAGCCGGCCGCCGAGGACCCCGAGGTCGTCGTCGAGGTCGGGCCCGGCGGGCGCTGGGTCGCCGAGTACTACCCGCACGACAGCGCCGAGGAGCTGGCGGACGGTGGTCTGCGGATCACGCTGCGTACGCCGGACCCCTCGTCCCTGCGCCGGCTCGCGCTGCGGCTCGGCCGGGACGGGCACATCGTGGCCCCCGCCGAGCTCGCGGACAGTGCGCGGGACGCGGCCCGGGAGGCGCTGGCCGCGTACGACGGGGCGGCGTGAGCCGCTCGGAACGGCCTGCACGGCCTGAACGGCTCGAACGGATGGAAGGCGCGAGGTGGGGGAAATGACCGGGACGATGGATATGGCCGAAATCACCCGGATGTCCGCCGTGGTCGACGGCCCCGCCGCTGTCGTCTTCCGCGCCGCCTGCCCGGACTGCCGCGCCAGCTTCGAACTCGACGCGTCCGCCATCCGGTTGGCGATCGGCGGCAGCCGCCGCACCACCTTCTACTCGTTCACCTGCCCCGAGTGCGAGGCCGCGGTGCGCAAGCCCGCCGGTGAGCGGATCGTCGAACTCCTCACCGGTGGCGGGGTGCGCACCCTCCGTCTCCACCAGACCGTCTAGGCTCGGCGCATGTTCTGGGCGATGGTGTCGGTGGCCGTGGGTTTCGTGGGGCTTGCTGTGCTCGCCTTCTTCGCGGTGAAGGTGTTCGTCGAGGCGGAGCGCCTCGGACGTCAAGTCGCGGACACCACACAGCAGATCAACCGGGCCGCCGAGGAGCTGGAGCGGGCCGCGGTCAGCGCGGCGCGGGCGGGCAGCGACGCGGTCTGACGCACCGGAACACCGCGAAGGTCCCCATGGAAACCGCTTTACTCCTGTGGCCTGTCGAACGGCCAGGTTCGCCGGGTACGCTCCTTAACGCGACCCAGGAGTGAGGCGCGGGCCGCAACGGGGAGTACGCAGAGGGATTGCCCCCTGTTCACCCCCACGGGATACGATCGCTGCCAGAACGATGGTCGGACACCAGTCCTAAGTCCGACCGGTACCCGGCAGTCCCGCCCCTGCCGCCTCAGTGAGAAGGTAAACGGATATGTTCGGAAAGCTCGGCGCACCTGAGATCATCCTGATCCTTGTCGTCATCATCCTGCTGTTCGGCGCGAAGAAGCTTCCGGACATGGCGCGCTCGCTGGGCAAGTCCGCCCGCATCCTCAAGAGCGAGGCCAAGGCGATGAAGAGCGAGGGCAACAACAACGCCGCCGCTCCGTCCGACCCGCCGGCCCAGGACGAGCAGGGCCAGGCCGCCCCGCGCACCATCCAGGCCGCGCCCGGCGACGTCACCAGCTCGCGTCCGGTGACCGAGCCGACCAACACGACGAAGAGCTGATCAAGAGCTGACCCAAGGCCGCCCCGTCTCGGCGGCCTGACGCACGAGATGAGGACGTGGGTTGCTCAAGACTGCCCGCCAGCAGGAGAAGGACCCCGAGGGGCGGATGCCGCTCGCGGATCACCTGCGTGAGCTTCGCAACCGGCTGGCGAAGGCGCTGCTCGCCGTTGTCGCCATCACGATCGTCGCCGCGTTCTTCTACGACGACATCATCGATCTGATCACCAAGCCGATTCTCGACTCGGTCGGATGTGAGCAGACGTTCTCGCAGTTGGCTCAGGTGAAGAAAGAGCCCTGCGCGGAAATCACCATCAACGGTCTGCTGGCCCCCTTCACGCTGGCCCTGAAGATCTCGCTGATGGCGGGCATCGTGTTCGCCTCGCCGGTCTGGCTCTACCAGCTGTGGGGCTTCATCGCGCCCGGACTGCACAAGCACGAGAAGAAGTACGCCTACGGGTTCGTGGGCACCGGCGTCCCGCTGTTCCTGGCCGGCGCCTACTTCGCGTACGCGGTGCTGCCCACCACGGCGAAGGTGCTGATCGGCTTCACCCCGGGCAACGCGTCCAACCTGTTGCCCCTCGACGACCTGCTCGACCTCGTGACGCGCATGGTGATCGTCTTCGGCCTCTCCTTCGAGCTGCCGCTGCTGCTGGTGTTCCTCAACCTCATCGGGGCCATCACGGGCAAGCGCATGCTCGGCTGGTGGCGGGCGATGATCATGGGCATCACGGTCTTCGCGGCGGTTGCCACGCCCAGTACGGACCCGCTGTCGATGATGGCGCTGGCCGCCCCGATCTGGGTGCTGTACTTCGCCGCGACGATCTTCTCGCTGCTCAACGACCGGCGCAGGCGGCGCAACAACCCGGACGCGGATCTCGACGACGACGAGGCCTCCGACCTCGATCTGACCCCCGAGCGGGTCGGCGACGTCGAGAGCGTGAGCGCGAGCCGGACCCCGCTGCCCGAGCAGACGACGACGGACCGGGTCAACGGTTACGACGATGTGACCTGAGGTAACTCCTGTTCGCGACGGGACGGTTGTTAAGGTCCGGCCGTGAGCAGTGAGATCACCCTCTTCGTCAATCCCACCGCGGGACGCGGCCGGGGCGCAGGTGCTGCGCAGCCGGCCGCTTCCGCGTTGCGGGCCGCCGGGTTCTCCGTACGGAGCGTCATCGGTGAGGACGCCCCCGATGCCCTGGCACGCGCGCGTGCCGCCGTCCGGGAGGGGACCGGGGCGCTGGTCGCCGTCGGCGGGGACGGCCTGGTGAATCTCGCGCTGCAGGCCGTCGCCGGGACCCGGACGCCGCTCGGCGTCGTCGCGGTCGGCACCGGAAACGACTTCGCGCGCTCCCTCGGACTGCCGATCCGCGAGCCGGCGGTGGCGGGCGCCCTGGTCGCGGACGCGCTGAAGGGGGAGCGGATACGGGAGATCGACCTCGGCCGGATCGGCGATCACTGGTTCGGCACCGTGCTCGCCTCCGGCTTCGACTCCCGGGTCAACGACCGCGGCAACCGGATGCGGCTGCCGCTCGGCCGCTTCAAGTACGACCTGGCGATCGTGGCCGAACTGGCCACCTTCAAGGCGGTGCCGTTCCGGCTGACCCTGGGCGACGGCGAGGTACGGGAGGTCGCCGCCACCCTCGTCGCCGTCGGCAACGGGACCTCGTACGGCGGTGGCATGCGGATCTGCGCCGACGCCGTGATGGACGACGGACTGTTCGATGTGACGGTGGTCGGGGAATGCTCCCGTACGACGCTGTTGCGGGTCTTTCCGCGCGTCTACAAGGGCACCCATCTCACCCACCCCGTGGTCAGCGTGTACCGGGCGGCGCGGGTCGAGCTGGTCGCGGAAGGGATCACCGCGTATGCAGACGGGGAACCGGTCGGAGGGCTGCCCCTGGTCGCCGAGTGCGTCCCCGGAGCCGTGCGGGTCCTTGCCGGATAATGATCGTCCGTTGTCGGTGGTGGCCGGTAGGCTCGAATGCACGATGACAGAGGACCTCTCACCGGCCGAGCGGTACGCGGCAGCCCGTAAGCGGGCCGTCGAGCAGGCCACCGCGCTAGCTTCCTTCCGCGAGATGTACGACTTCGGTCTCGACCCCTTCCAGATCGAGGCGTGTCAGGCGCTGGAGGCGGGCAAGGGTGTCCTGGTGGCCGCGCCCACCGGCTCAGGCAAGACGATCGTCGGCGAGTTCGCCGTGCACCTCGCCCTCCAGCAGGGCAAGAAGTGCTTCTACACGACACCCATCAAGGCGCTGTCGAACCAGAAGTACCAGGACCTCGCGAAGCGCTACGGCGCGGACAAGGTCGGCCTGCTGACCGGCGACAACAGCGTGAACAGTGACGCTCCGGTGGTCGTGATGACCACCGAAGTGCTGCGGAACATGCTGTACGCGGGCTCGCAGGCGCTGATCAATCTCGGCTATGTGGTCATGGACGAGGTGCACTACCTCTCGGACCGCTTCCGCGGCGCCGTATGGGAAGAGGTGATCATCCACCTCCAGGAGTCGGTCACCCTGGTCTCCCTGTCGGCGACGGTGTCGAACGCCGAGGAGTTCGGCGACTGGCTCGACACCGTGCGCGGCGACACCGAGGTGATCGTCTCCGAGCACCGGCCCGTACCGCTGTTCCAGCACGTGCTCGCCGGGCGGCGGATGTACGACCTCTTCGAGGAGGGCGAGGGCAGCAAGAAGGCCGTCAACCCCGACCTCACGCGCATGGCGCGGATGGAGGCCAGCCGCCCCTCCTACCAGGACCGCAAGCGCGGACGGAACATGCGGGAGGCGGACCGCGAGCGGGAGCGCAGACAGCGCTCCCGGATCTGGACGCCGGGACGGCCGGAGGTCATCGAGCGGCTCGACTCGGAGGGGCTGCTGCCGGCGATCACCTTCATCTTCAGCCGGGCGGCCTGCGAGGCCGCCGTGCAGCAGTGCCTGTACGCGGGCCTGCGGCTGAACGACGAGGACGCGCGGGCCCGCGTCCGCGAGATCGTCGAGGAGCGCACCGCCTCCATCCCGGACGAGGACCTGCACGTCCTCGGCTACTACGAGTGGCTCGAAGGGCTCGAGCGGGGGATCGCCGCCCACCACGCCGGCATGCTGCCGACCTTCAAGGAGGTCGTCGAGGAGCTGTTCGTGCGCGGCCTGGTCAAGGCGGTCTTCGCCACGGAGACCCTGGCGCTCGGCATCAACATGCCGGCCCGTTCCGTGGTCCTGGAAAAGCTCGTGAAGTGGAACGGCGAGCAGCACGCCGACATCACCCCGGGCGAGTACACCCAGCTGACCGGGCGGGCCGGACGGCGCGGCATCGACGTCGAGGGACACGCCGTGGTGCTGTGGCAGCGCGGCTTCAGCCCCGAGCACCTGGCGGGCCTCGCCGGCACGCGCACCTATCCGCTGCGCTCCAGCTTCAAGCCGTCGTACAACATGGCGGTCAACCTGGTCGAGCAGTTCGGGCGGCACCGCTCGCGCGAACTCCTGGAGACCTCGTTCGCGCAGTTCCAGGCCGACAAGTCGGTCGTCGGGATCTCCCGGCAGGTGCAGAAGAACGAGGAGGGACTTGAGGGCTACAAGGCCTCGATGACCTGTCACCTCGGCGACTTCGAGGAGTACGCGCGGCTGCGGCGCGACCTCAAGGACCGGGAGACCGAGCTGGCCAAGCAGGGTGCCGCGCAGCGCCGGGCGCAGGCCGCCGCCGCGCTGGAGAAGCTCAAGCCCGGCGACATCATCCACGTGCCGACCGGGAAGTTCGCCGGCCTCGCGCTCGTGCTCGACCCGGGCCTGCCGGCCGGCCGGTCCAACGGGCACCGCGGGTTCGAGCACCACGACGGCCCGCGCCCCCTGGTGCTCACCGCCGAGCGCCAGGTCAAGCGGCTCGCCTCGATCGACTTCCCGGTGCCGGTGGAGGCGCTGGAGCGGATGCGGATCCCGAAGTCGTTCAACGCGCGCTCGCCGCAGTCGCGGCGGGACCTCGCCTCGGCGCTGCGGACCAAGGCCGGGCACATCGTGCCCGACCGGCACCGGAAGGGCCGCGCCCCGGCCGCCGACGACCGGGAGATCGCCCGGCTCCGCTCCGAGCTGCGCGCCCACCCCTGCCACGGCTGCGACGAGCGGGAGGACCACGCGCGCTGGGCCGAGCGCTATCACCGGCTGCGCCGGGACACCGTGCAGCTGGAGCGGCGCATCGAGGGCCGGACGAACACGATCGCGCGAACCTTCGACCGCATCGTGAAGCTGCTGACCGAGATGGACTATCTGCGCGGCGACGAGGTCACCGAGCACGGCAAGCGGCTCGCGCGGCTCTACGGTGAGCTCGATCTGCTCGCCAGTGAGTGTCTGCGGGACCGCGTCTGGGAAGACCTCGACCCGGCCGAACTCGCCGCATGCGTCTCCGCGTTGGTGTTCGAGGCACGCGTCGGCGACGACGCGCTCGCGCCCAAGGTGCCCTCGGGCAAGGCGAAGGCCGCGCTCGGCGAGATGGTGCGGATCTGGGGGCGGCTGGACGCCCTGGAGGAGGACTTCCGCATCAATCAGGCGGAGGGGGTCGGTCAGCGCGAGCCCGACCTCGGGTTCGCCTGGGCCGTCTACCAGTGGGCCTCGGGCAAGGGGCTCGACGAGGTGCTGCGGGAGGCGGAGATGCCGGCCGGCGACTTCGTCCGCTGGTGCAAGCAGGTGATCGACGTGCTGGGGCAGATCGCCGCGGCCGCGCCCACCGGCGACTCCACCGTGCCGCGCAACGCCCGCAAGGCCGTGGACGCGGTGCTGCGCGGAGTGGTGGCGTACTCGTCCGTCGGGTGAGCGTCGCAGCGAGTGTGTGAAGAGGGCGCCGTCCTGCGGGACGGCGCCCTCTTCCGTGTGCGGCGCCGGGCGATTCGGACGGGCGGACGCCTTCACTCCATGTGTGCGAACGGAAGCTCAGCGTGTAAATGGGTGAGTGTATTCCTCCCGGCGAGCTTATTTCAGGCCCTTGCGGAATATGACCCGGCGATGATCCGGCGCGACTAAGCTCGCCCGCAGCGCGCCGAGTTGAGAGGGATTCGGCCGCTTGTTCCCGTGTGCGCCGATGGTTCGCATTGATCCAGGGAACGACAGGCAGAGAAACGTAACGAACCGTCGCAAATTCCCCCGATACGACCGTTCAGAGGGCATACATGGTGAGTGTTCAATCGCCTCCCGGTGGCCGAGAAGTCCCGTACGCACGCGTGCTGTTACTGCCCGCGATGGTCATGGCCGCCGCCACCGGAGCGGCCGTCGCCCTGGTCGCGGAGCCCGCACGGCTCGCCGTCGCCCTGTGCGGTGCCCTCGGCACGCTCCTGGTGGTGGCCGTCGCGGCGGAGGCCGTGCGCCGGGGCCGCGTCGTCCGGGAGCAGCGCACCCAATACGCCCGTCACGTGGCCGAGTTGGAGAACCGGATCGCCGACCAGGAACACCGCACGATGCGGGTCGCCAAGGAAGTGCTGCCGCACGCCCTGTACCGGCTGCGCACCGGGGACAACCCCGTGGACGCGGTCCGCAACACCTGCGACGCCGAGCCGGCCTTCCGCGACGTCACCCGCGGTGAGCGCGCCCTGATCAGCGACTGCCTCAAGGAGATCGACCGCGAGGCGGCGGCGAACGACGCGGCCCAGCGCGCGTTCGTCTCCATCGCCCGCCGCGTCCAGGCCATCGTGCACAAGCAGGCCCAGGAACTCCGCGAGATGGAGGAGGACCACGGCCGCAACCCCGAGGTCTTCGACGACCTGCTGCGCATCGACCACGGCACGGCCCTGATCGGCCGCCTCGCCGACTCCGTCACCGTCCTCGGCGGCGCCCGCCCCGGCCGCCAGTGGCCCAAGCCGGTCAAGCTCTACAGCGTGCTGCGCGGCGCCATGTCGCGCATCCTGGAGTACCCGCGCATCGACCTGCACGCCATCTGCGACATCGCCATCAAGGGCATCTCCGTCGAGCCGCTGATCCACGCCGTCGCCGAACTGCTCGACAACGCCACCCGCTACTCGCCGCCGCAGACCCGCGTGCACGTCACCGCGGTCGAGGTGCAGACCGGTGTCGCCATCGAGATCGAGGACGGCGGCGTCAGCCTCGGCGAGGAGCAGCGGGCCCGGGTCGAGCGGATGCTGGACCGCGCCCAGGCCGGAGTCGACCTCAACGACCTCGGCGAGAACCCGCGCCTCGGTCTGTCGATCGTCGGCCGGCTCTGCTCCATGTACGACATGCAGATCTCGCTGCGCCAGTCCGCGTACGGCGGCGTGCGCGCCGTGCTCGTCGTCCCGCGCGACATGATGAGCAGCGAGCCCGCGCCCGGCATCGCCCACGGCATCGGTGCCACCGCCGTGCCGCGCGTCGACCACAACGGCGTTCCGATCAAGGAAGAGCCGCGGCTGAAGAAGACCCGCCGCCCCACCACGGGCCCGCGTCCCTCCGCCCCGCTCCTCGCGATGGAGGACGACGTCCCGGTGGTCACCGAATGGCGGGCCAACGGGCTCCCGCAGCGCCGCAGGAAGGTCGACACGAAGGTCATCGAGAACCAGATCATCGTGACCCCGCGCCATCCCGATCTGTCCGCACCACCGCCCGGGACGCAGCACTACGGGGGAGCGCCCGTCCCCACCCCGTCCGTGGAGCCGGAGCACGACAAGCCCGAGCCTGACAAGCCGGAGCAGCCCGAACCCGGCCTGTGGGTCGAGGCGTTCATGAACGGGCTGAAACCGGATGAGGCGGCCGGGGCCGCCGGACCCGGTGAGGCCACGCAGAAGCCGCACGACGACGCGTACAACCAGCAGGTCGACGAGGGAGACCGTCAGTGATCCAGCAACGCGCCAACTTCGACTGGATGCTCAAGGAGCTCGCCGACAGTGTGGCGAACGTGCAGCAGGTGGTCGTGCTGTCCGCCGACGGACTGCGCATCGCCCGCTACGGCGGCGACCCCGACGCCGCCGACCGGATCGCCGCCGCCTGTGCGGGACTTCAGTCCCTCGCCTCCGCGGTCGCCACGGAGATCCCCGAATCCAGCGGCAAGATGAACATGGTCATCATCGAGGTCGACGCCGGCTTCTTCTATCTGATGGCCGCCGGCAAGGGCGCGTACCTCGCCGTCCTCGCCAACCAGTTCGTCGACGCCGGCATGATCAGCCACCAGATGCGCGACCTGGTCATCCGGATCGGCGCGCACCTGACCAGCCCGCCCCGACGCAACGGGCAGACCGTATGACGCCTCCGCCCCAGCCCCCCTACCGGGAGCCACCACCGCCGCGGCGTGAACGGCGCTCGGCCCAGGGGCCCCAGGGTCCGCAGGACCCCAAGGACCTCGAGCGCCTGTACGTCATCACCGGCGGCACCGACGGCGGCGAGCGCGCGCCGCTCGACCTGGTCACCCTGATCGTGGCCCGGACCGAACCGAAGCCGACGGCGCCGCCCGAACAGGCCGCCGTGCTGCGGATGTGCCGGACGCCCCTGTCCACGGCCGAGATCTCGGCCTACCTCAATCTGCCGTTCAGCGTGGTCACCGTGCTGCTCGGCGAACTCCTCGCGGCCGAACAGGTCCAGGCCCGCGAGCCGGTCATCCGGGGCGCCGTCGCGGACCGTTCCCTCCTCGAAGCGGTGATGCATGGACTACAGAAGCTCTGAGAGCACGGCCGCCGTCGAGGCCGCCCGCGGCGGTGTGCACATCGCCGGACCGCGGGCCGAGGACCGGATGCCCGAGACGGTCACCTCGGCCGTCAAGATCGTGATCGTCGGCGGATTCGGCGTGGGCAAGACCACGATGGTCGGCTCGGTCAGCGAGATCCGCCCGCTCACCACCGAAGAGACCATGACGCAGGCGGGCATCGGCGTCGACGACGACTACGGCTCCGACACCAAGACGGCCACCACCGTGGCCATGGACTTCGGCCGGATCGGGATCACCGACGAACTCGTGCTGTACCTGTTCGGCACACCGGGCCAGGAGCGCTTCTGGTTCCTGTGGAACGGGCTGTTCGAGGGCGCGCTCGGGGCGGTCGTCCTGATCGACACCCGCCGGCTGGAGGTCAGCTTCGACGTGATCGGGCGTCTCGAGGAGCGCGGCGTCCCGTTCGTGATCGCCAACAACGCCTTCCCGGACGGCCCGCGCTACCCGGCGGAGGAGCTGCGCAGCGCGCTCGACCTGGACCCGCAGGTACCGATCATCGAGTGCGACGCGCGCCGCCGCGCCTCCAGCCGCGATGTGCTGATGACCCTGATGCGCTATCTGCACGAGATGGCCCTGCACCGCGCCTGACCCCGAACTCCCGCGTCCGACAGACCAGTCCCCCCAATCGACCGGAGCGATTTCCGTGACGCCTCCTCCCCCCGACTCCTCCCTGTCACCCGCCGGGTACGACAACCTCGAAGGCTACGGCGAGGCCCCGCCGCCCGGCTGTCCGGCGCACGCCCTCGGCCCGGACGGACTGCGCCGGCTCTACGGGCCCGAGGCCGACGCCGACATCCCCGCCCTCTACGAGAAGCTGCGCGCCGAACACGGCCCGGTCGCCCCCGTGCTGATCCACGAGGACGTCCGGATGTGGGCCGTGCTCGGCCACACCGAGAACCTGCACATGGTGCGCAGCACGTCCCAGTACACCCGGGACGCCCGCATCTGGACGCAGATGAAGAACGGCACGTTCAAGCCCACGCACCCGCTCGCCCCGGTCGTCAGCTGGCAGCCCATGGCGTCCTTCGTCGAGGGGGCCGAGCACGCCCGGCTGCGCGGCGCGGTCACCGCCGCCATGTCGACCATCGAGCACCGCAGCCTGCGCCGGTCCATCAACAAGGGCACCCAGGAGATCATCAACCGGTTCTCCGAGCGCGGCACCTGCGACATCGTCAGCGAGTTCGCCGAGCACCTGCCGATGAAGGTGATGCTCGACGTGATCGGCGCCCCCGAGGCCTACAGCGAGCGGATCGTGCAGAACGCCCGCGACTTCCTCAAGGGCACCGAGACGGCCATCGCCAGCAACGAGTTCATCATGGGCGTCCTGTTCGACCTCGTGGCGCGCCGCCGGGCCCACCCGGTCGACGGCGACTTCACCAGCGGCCTGATCGGCGACCCGGCCGGGCTCACCGACGAGGAGGTCGCGCATCACCTGCGGCTGGTCCTCATCGCCGGGTACGAGGCCACGGCCAACCTCATCGCGAACGTGCTGCGCGTCGTGCTCACCGACCCGCGCTTCCGCGCCCAGCTCAACGGCGGGCAGATGACCGTGCCCGAGGCGGTCGAGCAGTCGCTGTGGGACGAGCCGCCGTTCAGCGCCATGATCGGCTACTTCGCGAAGGTGGACACCGAGCTGGGCGGGCAGCACATCCGCGCGGGCGACGGCCTGCTCTTCGGGATCCAGCCGGGCAACGTGTGCCCGGTCGTCCGCCCCGACCCGACCGCCCACATGATGGGCAACCGCTCGCACCTCGCGTTCGGCGGCGGGCCGCACGAGTGCCCCGGCCAGGACATCGGCCGCGCCATCGCCGAGATCGGCGTCGACGCGTTCCTGATGCGGTTGCCCGACACCGAACTCTCCGTCGACGAGAGCGAGTTGCGGTGGCGCTCGTCGATCCTGTCCCGGCACCTGGTGGCGCTCCCGGTGACGTTCACGCCCCGGGCGCAGCAGGACGTCAGCGGCAAGCCCAGCATCACCCCGCCGCGCAGGCCCGACTGGCAGGTCTCGTCGGCCCGCGAGCCGGTCGTGCCCCCGCCGCCCGCCGCGCCCGCGGAGCCCGAGCGCCCCGCCGCCCCGGTGCCGCAGGCCGCGCCGGAGCCGCCGGTCGGCGCCTGGCAGCGGTTCCTGCGCTGGTGGCGCGGCTACTGATCGGCAGGTTCGGCGGCCCAGGAGTCGTACGACGTCCAGGCGCGCAGGGTGCGAGCACTGACGAAGCGGTGCTCGTGCCCGGTCACCGGATCCCGGAACTCCAGTGAGCGCGCAAGGAGTTGCAGCGGCCGCCGGAAGTCGCCGGGCGCTACCGGATCGGTGACCTCCGGGTACAGCGGGTCGCCGAGGATCGGCAGGCCCAGGCTGTTCATGTGCACCCGCAGCTGATGGGTGCGCCCGGTGTGCGGCGCCAGCCGGTACAGCCCGAGCGGCCCCGCGCGCCCGTCGAGCCGGACCCCGGTCTCGGCGTTGGGCTCGCCGCCCGGGATCTCCCGGGCGGCGAGCACCCCGCGCTCCTTCTCGATCCGGCTGCGCAGGGTCACGGGCAGCGCTACCGCGGGATCGTACGGGGCCACCGCCTCGTACTCCTTGGTCACGAGCCGGTCCCCGAACAGCGTCTGGTACTTCCCCCGGTCCTGCGGCCGTACGACGAACAGCACGAGTCCCGCCGTCAGCCGGTCGAGCCGGTGCGCGGGACCCAGCGCCGGGATGTCCAGGTCGCGGCGGAGACGGGCGAGCGCGGTCTCGGTGACATGGCTGCCGCGTGGTGTCGTGGCCAGGAAGTGCGGCTTGTCGGCGACGACGATGTGCTCGTCGCGGTACACGATGCCGACGGGGAACGGCACCGGTGTCTCGGGCGCGAGGTCGCGGTGGAACCAGACCTGGCCGCCCGGTTCGTACGCCGCCGTGGCGGTGACGGCGCTGCCGTCCGCCCGCACGATGCGGCCCTCGGCGATCATCGCGTCGATCACGCCGTCACCGGCGCTGAGCCGCTCCACGAGGTGGTCGCGGAGCGTGGCCCAGGCCTCCGCGCCGTCGACCGGCAGCCGTACCCGTACCGGGTCGATGCCGTCGCGCTGGGGGAGCGGGGCCGGTGCGGTGCGGAGTCTTCGGCGCGTCATCAGGGCAAGGGTACGTGGCCCCCGAAGGGCACCGCGTTCACGCTCAAGTCCCTCTCGCACAACCCTTCGTACACCTCAGGTGTCACACAGCCCGGAAAAGCTTCCCCTTCTTCTCGACCTTCTCTATCTCCGGGAGAACCATCGTGCGTGTAGGAACCCTGGGCGCCACGGCCGCCGTCGCGGCCCTCACCGCCGCCGGGCTGACCCTGCCCCTCGCCGGAACCGCGGCCGCCGCGACCCCGGTGCGCGCCGACTTCAACGGGGACGGCCTGACCGACCTCGCCGTGGGCGTGCCGTCCGCGACTGTGAACGGCAAGGCCCAGGCCGGGTACGTGAACGTGGTCTGGGGCGGGGTGAACGGGCTCGGCCCGAGCAGCTCCACCGGCATCATCAGCCAGTCCTACCGCGCCGTGCCCGGCACCCCGGAGGCCGGGGACCACTTCGGTTCCGCGGTGGCGTCCGGCGACCTCGACGGTGACGGCATCGCCGACCTCGTCATCGGCGCGAGCGGCGAGGCCCTCACCGACGCGGGATACGGCCACGAAGGCAGCGTCACCGTGCTGTACGGCTCCCGGCTGGGCTTCGGCAATCACGACAGCGTCGGCTTCACCGCGGCCAGGGGCGAGGGCGAGTTCACCCAGCTCGGCAGCAGCATCTCCGTGGGCGACTACGACCACGACGGTGACCAGGACCTCGCGCTCGGCGCGGCCGAGGAGGAGGGCGGCTCGCTGCGGCTGCGGCCCGGCCCGCTCGCTCCCGGCACGCCCACCACGACCGAGGTCATCGAGGAGTACAGCATGGGCGGCCGCACCCGCGACCTCGCGACCGGCGACTTCGACGGTGACGGCAAGGACGACCTCGCGGTGACGTACAAGGAGTTGGAGGGTTCGGGCACCTTCATCCTGCGCTGGGACGCCGATGGCCGGCCCACCCGGTACTGGAACAGCTGGGACTACGGCCAGTCACTGGCCGCCGCGGACTTCGACCGGGACGGCAAGGACGACCTGGCCATCGGATACGACCAGCCCAACCCCGAGTCCGAGGAGGCCCCGCTCTGCGCCGACGAGCGGACCGGCGGCGCGGTCGCCGTGGTGTACGGCAAGGGGGACGCCTTCGGCTCCGCGTACGACTGCTTCACGCAGGACAGCCCCGGGGTCGCCGGGGCCTCCGAGGCGGGCGACTGGTTCGGCTTCTCGGTCGCCGCGGGCGACCTGAACGACGACGACCTCCCGGAACTCGTGGTCGGCGTGCCCGGTGAGGACGTCGGCACCGTCAAGGACGCGGGCGCGTACGTCGTCCTGGGCGGTACCGCCACCGGCCCGTCCGGCGGTGTCGCGCGCCACCAGGACACCCCCGGCATGCCCGGCACCGCCGAGGCCGGCGACCGGTTCGGCGCCCAGGTGACCACCGGCAGGTACGACCCCGACCAGCTGGGGGACGTCGCCGCGAGCGCCCCCTCGGAGAACGCGGGCGAGGCCCGCTCCGGCGGCGTCTGGTACGCGCAGACCACGACGACCGCCTATCCCGTCGGACGGCCGCTGACGCCGTACGGGCTCGCGCTGTCCACCGGCACGAAGTACGGCGAGGTCCTCGGCCAGTAGGCGCCGGCACACCCTCACGCGTGAAATCGCCCTTCCGGTAAGCAACTTGGAGTGACTGTGCGGAGAAAGACTCTCTCGGCGGCGGCCCTGTGCGCCGCCACCGTCCTCGCCACGCTCGGCACGGCCGGTGGTCCGGCCGCCGCCGCGCCGACTGCGCGCGCGACCGTCGATTTCAACGGCGACGGATACGCGGATGCCGCTGTCGGCGTCCTCGACGGCACCGTGAACGGGCTCAGGAGCGCGGGTTACGTGCATGTCCTGTTCGGTGGTCCGAACGGTCTCGGCTCCCGCGGCGCCCTCAAGCTGAGCCAGGACAGCGCGGGCGTGCCCGGGACTTCGGAGAAGAACGACCGCTTCGGGCTGGCCGTCGCCACTGCCGACTTCGACGGCGACGGTCTGACCGACCTGGCCGTCGGCGCCCCCGGCGAGACGGTGGGCGACGGCTCCGCCGGGACGGGCCAGGGCAGCGTCACCGCCCTGTACGGATCGTCGAACGGCTTCGTAGGCGGCAAGACGGTCGCCCAGGGACAGCGGGGCAGCACCGGCACCGGCGCCACGCTCGCCGTGGGCGACTTCACCCGTGACGGCCGCGCGGACCTGGCGATCGGCCAGTCCAACGGCGAGTCCGGCAAGGTCGCCCTGCGGCCGGGCCCGCTGAGCGAGGACAAGCCGCTGCAGCCGGTCCTCGACAACGGATACGGCGGCACGGCGGGCCAGCTGGCGGCGGGCGACTTCGACGGCGACGGCGCCGACGAGCTGGCGATCTCCGCGTACAACCTGGAGTCCTCCGGCACACGGCTGCTGCGATGGAACGCCACCGACGCGACACTCGACGCCTACTGGTGGTCGGACGCGGCCGGATACTCCCTCGCCGCGGGCGACTTCGACCGGGACGGCGTGGACGACCTGGCGATCGGGCAGTGCCGGATCATCGGCCACGAGACCAGCAAGGACTGCGGCCCGGCCGAACTGGCCAAGGGCGGAAAGGTCCAGGTGGAGTACGGCGGCCGGCCCTTCGGCTACCGCAGCCAGACCATCAACCAGGACACCCCGGGCGTGCCCGGCACCGCGGAGGACGGCGACAACTTCGGGGTCGAGCTCAAGGCCGGACGGTTCAACGGCGACGACGCGGACGACCTGGTGATCGGCGCGCCCGGCGAGGCCATCGGTACCCGGACCCAGGCGGGTTCGGTGACCGTGCTGGTCGCCGGCAGCGGCGGTCTGATCGATGTGTGGGGCCAGACCCGGGGCATCGCGGTCCACCAGAACACGGCGAACGTGCCCGGCTCGGCCGAGGCGAACGACCTGTTCGGCGCGGCGTTCACGATCGGCGACTACGACAAGGACTACTTCCCCGACCTCGCGGTGGGCTCGTACGGCGAGAACGGCGGGACGGCCGAGGGCTCCGGCGGCG
This sequence comes from Streptomyces sp. NPDC001904, assembly GCF_040297005.1. NCBI lineage: Bacteria > Bacillati > Actinomycetota > Actinomycetes > Kitasatosporales > Streptomycetaceae > Streptomyces > Streptomyces sp. NPDC001904. The sequence continues at coordinate 274,113 of NZ_JBEOYI010000004.1, forward strand.
TCTGGTACCTGCGCGGCAACGGTTCCTCCGTGCCGACCTGGGCGGGGTCCGTGGCGCTGACACCGTCGAAGCTGAGCCTGACCGGGGCGATCGAGTACGGGCGGGTGCTCGGCCTCTGACCGCGTGCGGAGCGGACCCGTGCGCCCGGCGGGTGCGCCCACGCGCCCGCCGGCGCTTCCGCAGCGGGGCTGACGAGGGCCGCCTGCCGCCGCCACGATGAGGTGCCGCCGGGTCGGCGGCGCACCGACGGGCAGCCGGGGGAACACATGGGACGACGCTGGCTCATCACGGGATGTTCTTCCGGCCTCGGCCGGGCGCTGGCGGTCGCGGCCGCCGCGGCGGGCGACGACCTGGTGGTCACCGCGCGCAAGACCGCCGATCTGGAGGATCTGGCCGCCGCCTGGCCCGGCCGCATCACGCCCGTCGCGCTGGAACTGCGCGACGCCGCCTCCTGCGCGGACGCCGTCCGGCGCGCGGCCGAGCGCCTGGGAGGCATCGACGTCCTGGTCAACAACGCGGGCGGCGGCCTCTTCGGCGCGGTCGAGGAGACCTCCGACACCGAACTGCGCGACCTCCTGGACGTCCTGCTCGTCGGCCCGTGGCGCCTGACGCGGCTCGTCCTGCCCCTGATGCGCGCTCAGGGAGCGGGACACATCCTCAACGTGTCGACCGTGGCCGGGCACATCACGCTGTCCGGCACGGCCGCCTACGCTGCCGGGAAGCAGGCGCTGGAGGCCATGAGCCAGACGCTCGCGGCCGAGACGGCGCCCCACGGCATCCGCGTCACCGTCCTGGAACCCGGCATGTTCGCCACGCGCTACGGCACCGCCATGACCGAGACCCGCGACCACGTTCCGGCCTACGACGAGGCCAACGGGCCCATGCTCGCGGCCTTCCGCGCCCTGACCGACACTCCGCAGGTCGGTGACCCGGACGACTTCGCCGCCCGGGTGCTCGCCGTCGTCGCCGCCGAGGGGCCTCTTCCGCTCAGGATCCCGGTCGGCGACGACGCGTTCGGCTACCGGGAGGCCGCGGCCGAGGACGCCCGGGCGGATCTGGCCGAGGCACGACGGCTCTTCGGCAGCCCGGCCGTACGTGCGACCGAGGGGCCCTAGCTCTCCTGCTCCGCCTCCACCTGCGCGTTCCAGTCGCGCTTCGAGGCCTGCCAGCCGTCCTCGTTGTGGCCGAGCCGCCAGTAGCCGGAGATCGACAGGTCCTCACGGGGGATCTGGCGCTCGATGCGCAGATAGCGGCGCAGCTCCTTCACGAAGCCGGCCTCGCCGTGGACGAAGGCGTGCAGCCGGCCCTCGGGGAAGTCGAGTCCGGTGACCGCCGCGACGAGCGCCTGGCCGACCGGACGGCCCGCCCGGTGCAGCCAGGTGACCTCGACGGGGGTGTCGATCTTCTGCTCCTCCTGGGGGCCCTCGATCTCGATGAAGGCGTGGGCCCGCGTCCCCTCCGGGAGCACCTCCAGCGCGGCGGCGATCGCGGGCAGCGCGCTCTCGTCACCGGCGAGCAGGTGCCAGTCGGCGGCGAGGTCCGGGCGGTAGGCGCCGCCCGGACCCATGAAGTGGATCGTTTCTCCGGGCGCGACCGCCGCCGACCAGGGACCGGCCAGGCCCTCGTCGCCGTGGATCACGAAGTCGACCGTCAGCTCGCGCGCGGCCGGGTCCCAGGCACGCACCGTGTACGTACGCGTCACGGGCCACTGCTCGCGCGGCAGCTCCTCCCGGATCCGCTCCACGTCGAAAGGCTCCTCGTACGCGACGCCGGGCGGCGTGAACAGCAGCTTCACATAGTGGTCGGTGTACTCCAGCTCGGCGGGGAAGTCCGCGAGGCCGTCCCCGCCGAGCACCACCCGCTGCATGTGAGGCGTCAGGCGCTCGGTGCGCACGACCTGTGCGGAGCGGGCCTTGCGGGGCTTGCGCGCTGCGGGACGCTCGGCCATGTGCGGTCTCCCTTGATCCACTGCTACTTAGGTATGCCTAAGCTAGCACCTCACCCCGAGAGTGTGGCGAGGAGTCGCTGCAAAGAACCCCCCAAGCCCCAGCGGGCCCCCAACTGCTCGACGGCGGCCGCGTCGTGGGGCGTCCGGGGCAGGGCGGTGTCCACGTCGGGCAGCGGGACGTCGCCAGCGACCTGCACGACCTTCGGCGCCACCGCCAGGTACGGGCGCGACTCGTCGAGCCGCTTGCGCTGGGTCGGCGTCAGCTTGGCCTTCGGGTCGTCGACCGCGGCCATGATCCCGGCCAGGTCCCCGAACTGCGCGAGCAGCTTCGCGGCCGTCTTCTCGCCGATCCCGGGGACGCCCGGCAGGCCGTCGCTGGGGTCGCCGCGCAGCAGCGCCATGTCCGCGTAGCCGGAGCCGTCCACCCCGTACTTCTCACGCAGCAGGTCCTCGTCGGTGATCTGCAGCGTGCCGACGCCCTTGACCGGGTAGAGCACGCGCCGCTCCCGCTTGTCATCGACGAGCTGGAAGAGGTCGCGGTCGCCGGTGACGATGTCCACCGGGCCGTCCGCCCGGCCGGTGAAGGTGCCGATCACGTCGTCCGCCTCGTACCCGGCGACACCGACCCGTGCGATGCCCACGGCGTCGAGCACGGCCTCGATGATCGGGACCTGCGGCGACAGCGTGTCGGGCACCTCCTCCTCGTCGGGGGTGCCGGAAGGTGTCTCCTCGGCGACGCGGTGCGCCTTGTACGAGGGGATCAGGTCGACGCGCCACTGGGGGCGCCAGTCCGCGTCCATGCAGGCCACCAGGTGCGTGGGGTGGTGGTCGTGGACGAGGCGCGTGATGAATTCGAGCAGTCCGCGCACCGCGTTCACCGGAGTGCCGTCCGGGGCCTTCACGGAGTCGGGCACACCGAAGTAGGCCCGGAAGTACAGGGACGCGGTGTCGAGCAGCATCAGACGCTGCTGCGCGGAGGGGGCTGCGGGTCCTTGGGTCACCTTGCGCATCATGCCGTACACCACCGACAGCGGCCGGACGGGCGGTGAACGGAATGTGAACTGGATCACTCATGTGTTTGGTCCGCATAAGCCCGGGCAGGCGCCGAGCCGGAGCGCATCCGGTCCCGTATTCAACTAGTGAACGGTGGGGACGGTCGACCGGACGGGCAGAACCCGTACCGCTCCACGGCCTGCCGGCGGGGGAGGCGGGCCGTCCTGCTCCAACCCGAGAGGTGTATGTGTCCAGGCTTGAAGCCGAAGACCTGTACAAGGTGTTCGGAAGACGACCCGCTGAGGCGGTGGAGAAACTCCGCCGCGGAGCCGACCGTGAGGAGCTGCGCGCCGACGGCACCACAGCCGCCGTCATCGAAGCGTCCTTCACCGTCGAGCCGGGCCAGATCTTTGTCGTCATGGGTCTGTCCGGATCAGGCAAGTCCACGCTGCTGCGCATGCTCAACGGACTCCTGGAGCCCACGGCGGGGCACGTCCGCTTCGACGGCCAGGACCTGACGCAGCTGTCCGCGCGCGACCTGCGCGAGGTGCGCTCCAAGAAGATCAGCATGGTCTTCCAGCACTTCGCGCTCTTCCCGCACCGCTCCGTCCTGGAGAACGCGGCCTACGGGCTCGAGGTGCAGGGCGTGCCGCGCGCCGAGCGCGAGAAGCGTGCCCACGAGGCGCTGGAGCTGGCCGGTCTGAAGGGGTGGGAGAAGTCCTTCCCCGACGAGCTGTCCGGCGGCATGCAGCAGCGTGTGGGCCTGGCCCGCGCGCTCGCCACCGACGCCGACATGCTCCTGATGGACGAGTCGTTCAGCGCGCTCGACCCGCTGATCCGGCGCGACATGCAGGACCAGCTGCTCGAACTGCAGAAAACCCTGAAGAAGACCATCGTCTTCATCACCCACGACCTGAACGAGGCCATGCGACTGGGCGACCGCATCGCCGTCATGCGCGACGGCCGCATCGTCCAGATCGGCTCCGCCGAGGACATCCTCGTCACGCCGGCCAACGACTACGTCGCGTCCTTCACCCAGGACGTCGACCGCTCCCGCGTGCTGAGCGCGGGCGCGATCATGGCCGCCCCCGACCAGGGGTACAAGGCGGCCGAGGCCCCGGCGACGGTCACCGAGGACACCCCGATCATCGAGCTGTTCACGCCCTGCTCGACCAGCGAGATACCCGTGGCCGTGACCGACGACGCGGGCAAGCTGCTCGGCGTCGTCCCGCGGCAGCGGCTGCTCGCCGTGCTCGGCGAGCCGATGAAGACCGTAGAGGCACCGGAGGCCTCGCAGGCCCCGCAGGACTCGGAGGGCGACGGCCCGGTGGAGAAGGTGAACGCCGGTGCCTAGGATCCCCTTCGGCGACTGGGTCAACAGCCTGGTCGACTGGCTGCTCAACCACGTCGCGTGGCTCTTCGACTTCCTCAAGGCCGTCTTCGACGGCGTCTACAACGGCATCACCGACGTGCTGCAGGCTCCCGAGCCGCTGCTGCTCGCGGGAATCTTCGCCGTCATAGCCTTCTGGCTGCGCGGCACGCTCGCCGGCGTGCTGACCTTCGTCGGATTCGCGTTCATCGACAACCTCGAGTTGTGGGACCACGCGATGATGACGCTGTCGCTGGTCCTCGTGTCGACGCTGATCGCGCTCGTCATCGGAGTGCCGCTCGGCATCTGGGCGGCACGGTCCGACCGGGTCAGCGGATTCTTCCGGCCGGTGCTCGACCTGATGCAGACGCTGCCGGCGATGGTCTATCTGATCCCGGCCATCCTGTTCTTCGGTTCGGGCGCCCCGGCCGGCATCGTCGCGACGCTGATCTTCGCGGTCCCGCCGGGCGTGCGCATGACCGAGCTGGGCATCCGGCAGGTCGACGGCGAACTGGTCGAGGCGGCCTCCGCGTTCGGCACGACGCCGCGCAACACCCTGCTGCGCGTGCAGCTGCCGCTGGCCCTCCCGACGATCATGGCCGGTGTCAACCAGGTCATCATGCTGGGCCTGTCCATGGCCGCCATCGCGGGCATGGTCGGCGCCGACGGCCTCGGCGGTGACGTCAACGAGGCGATCGGCCAGCTCAACGTGGGCCTGGGCGCCGAGTCCGGTGTCTCCATCGTCATCCTGGCGATCTACCTGGACCGCATGACCAGCGCGCTCGGCCAGCAGGTCTCCCCGCTCGGCCGTCGCGCCCTCGCCAAGCTCCGCTCCACGCAGGGACTGAACATCTGGTCCTACCGTCCGCGTCCCGCCGTCGCAGTGGTCGGTGTCGTCGTCCTCGCGCTCGTCGCGGGCGGCATGGGCCTGTTCGGCAACTCCTCGTCGGGCACCGCGGTCGCGGACTCCACGAACGTGGGCAAGGGCAAGAAGATCACCATCGGCTACATCCCCTGGGACGAGGGCGTCGCCTCCACCTTCCTGTGGAAGGAGATGCTGGAGCAGCGCGGCTTCGACGTCGAGGTCAAGCAGTTCGACGCCGGCCCGCTCTACACGTCGCTGGCGCAGGGCAGCGTCGACTTCGAGACGGACTCCTGGCTGCCGACCACGCACGCCCAGTACTGGAAGAAGTACGGCAAGCAGCTCGAGGACCTCGGTTCCTGGTACGGCCCCACCTCTCTGGAGCTGGCGGTGCCCGCGTACATGAAGGGCATCGACTCCATGGAGGACCTGAAGGGCCAGGCCTCCAAGTTCGACGGCAAGATCACCGGCATCGAGTCCAGCGCCGGCGAGATGGCCCTGCTCAAGAGCAAGGTCCTCAAGGCGTACGGCCTCGACAAGGATTACAAGGTCGTCGACAGCTCCACTCCGGCGATGCTGGCGCAGCTCAAGCGCGCCTACGCCAAGAAGGACCCGATCGTCACCACGCTCTGGTCGCCGCACTGGGCGTACAACGACTACAAGCTCAAGAAGCTCAAGGATCCGAAGGGCGCCTGGGGCAAGGGCGACGGAGTGCACTCGCTGGCCCGCAAGGGCTTCGGAACCGAGTTCCCCGAGGTCGACAAGTGGCTCAAGGACTTCAAGATGAGCGAGAAGCAGCTCACGAGTCTTGAGGCCGAGATCAACGAGGCCGGCAAGGGCGACCAGCAGGACGCCGTCAAGGCGTGGCTGAAGAAGAACCCGGGCGTCGTCGACAAGTGGGCGCCGGTGAAGAAGACGGCCGCCGAGGCCGAGCGTGCCGTGAACGTCGCGTGGTTCCCGTGGGACGAGGACGTCGCGGTCACCTACCTGTGGAAGAACGTCCTGGAGAAGCGCGGCTACAAGCTGAATCTCAAGCAGATGGACGTGGGCCCGGTCTACACCGGCCTCGCCAGCGGTGACCTGGACGTCAATTTCGACGCCTGGCTGCCGTACGCGCAGAAGAACTACTGGGACAAGAGCAAGGACAAGCTCAACGATCTGGGCAGTTGGTACAGCCCGACCTCGCTGGAGCTCGCGGTGCCCTCCTACGTGAAGGGCGTCAAGTCCCTCGCGGACCTCAAGGGCAAGAGCAAGACCTTCGACGGGAAGATCATCGGCATCGAGCCGGGCACCGGCGAGATGAGCCTCCTGAAGAAGGACGTGCTGCCCGGCTACGGCCTGGACAAGGAGTACAAGGTCGTCGACGGCTCCACGCCGGCGATGCTCGCCGAGCTCAAGCGGGCCTATGCGAAGAAGGAGCCGGTCGCGGTCGTGCTCTGGTCGCCGCACTGGGCGTACAGCCAGTACAAGCTGACCAAGCTCGCCGACCCGAAGAAGAAGTTCGGTGAGGGCAACACGATCCGCACCATCTCCAGCAAGGACTTCCCGAAGCAGTACCCGCAGCTCACGAAGTGGTTCAAGAACTTCAAGATGAGCGAGGACGAGCTCGGCACGCTGGAGGCCGAGATCAAGAAGCAGGGTCAGGGCCACGAGGAGGCGGCCGTCACCGCGTGGCTCACGGCGCACAAGGACGTCGAGCAGCGGATGACCTCCGGGTGACCGACGACTGACCCTGACGCGTGACACGCGGGGTGGGCTCCCCACAGCCGAGTCTGTGAGGGAACCCACCCCGCTGCCCGTTCCGCGGACCGGGCCCCTGTTCGTACGCTCGATCCGAAGTGACCGCCGCCCGGCTCAGCGCCTTCGTCGCCGCCGCGCTCGCCGTCGTCCTGCTGCTGACGCAGCTGCCCGGGGCCAGCGCCCAACCGGCCTCGGCGGCCACTGCCCGTTTTGTCGCGCTTGCCGCGGACGTCACCGCGGCGGACGGCCATCGCTACGGCCTCACCGACGACACCGGCGCCACCATGGACGCCGCCCAGATCGTGCAGGCCGGCAGCGGAACGTACCTGGCCGTCTACCACACGATGAGCGCCGACGGCCGCTTCCACTCGGCCGTCGCCACCTCCGCCGACCTGCTGCACTGGCAGCGCCGGCACGACTTCGGCGCCGGCTCCAGCCAGCCCGCGCTCGCCGCCGACGGCCGCGGCGGCTACGTCCTCGCGTACGAGAAGGACCCCCGCAACCACATCGCCGTACGCGCCTACGACGATCTGGACGCACTCCTCACCGGCCGCGCCGCCCACCGCTTCGACGCGCCCCGCACCCTCTCCGCCTGCGCCGAGGGCACCCCGGCGATCACCGCCGTGCACGGCGACACCGTCGAGCTGACCGGCCACTACCGCGCCGGCTGCGACACCGACCGCCAGCTCACCGCCACCCTGAAGCACTTCACCACCTGGAGCGCCGCCCCCGACCACCGCCTCGACCGGGCCGTGGAGCGGTACGGCACCAGCGGGAACATAGGGGACCGCGACCGGGTCGGCCTCGCCGGAGAGCCGATGGTGCTCATCGAGGGGCAGCGGTGGCGCGACGACTTCGGCAGCTGGTCGGCGTACGCCTACGATCCCGCGTCCGGCCGAGCCGACCGGGTCCCGCTGCGCACCCGCGGAGGCTCCACCTCCTTCGCCAATCCGTCCGCCACCCGGATCACGGACCCTGGCGGTCACCGGGCGCTCCTGGTAAGCCTGTTCATCCCGGCGGAGGGGGCCGCGCCGGGGGAGGCGGGACAGCTCGTCTACTGGCGCGAGCTTTAGCACACGGCCGGATCCGGGACCACGGCTTGCGCCGCTCGCATGAAACGGTGCGACGAACATGCGTAGGGTGCAATCAAACGGACAGGCCGGCGGTGGGAGGGAGCGGACGTCATGGATGAACACAAGGAGTCACTTCGTGTGGGCGCGGCCGTCCGGCGCCGCCGCCGGACGCTGGAGCTGACGCTGTCCGCCGTCGCCGAGCGCAGCGGTCTGTCGGTCCCCTTCCTCAGCCAGGTGGAGAACGAGCGGGCGCGGCCCAGCCGCCGCTCCCTGGAGAAGGTCGCCGACGCCCTCGGCACCACCGCCGTCGAACTGCTCGCCGCCGCCGACCCGGCCCGCACCGTCGATCTGGTCCGCGCCGACGACACCGACGTCGAGGAGGACTCGGCGGGCGGCGTCGTGCGGTCCCTGGTGCGCGGGCACCACCAGATGCACGCCCAGGAGTTCGTGGGGGACCACGACCCGGGCCGCGAGTTCCAGCTGCGCAACGACGTGCTGATGCATGTCACCGAGGGCGCCGTCGAGGTGGAGGCGGAGGGCCGCGCGTACCGTCTCGTGCGCGGCGACACCCTGTATCTGACCGGTGGCGTACGGCACCGCTGGCGGGCGACCGTGCCGGACGCGCGGGTGCTCGTGGTGGCCGTCGCCGAGCACATCGAGGCGGTCGACGAGCCCGGGCCCAAGTAGGGCCGGGGCCGTGCGCGTCGTCTCCCTCGTGCCGTCCCTGACCGAGGCGGTCGCCGTCACGCTGCCCGGTGTCCTCGTCGGCGCCACCGACTGGTGCACCCACCCCGCGGGGCTGGACGCGACCCGGATCGGCGGCACCAAGAACCCCGACGTCCCGGCCGTCGTCGCGCTCCGCCCCGACCTGGTCGTCGCCAACGAGGAGGAGAACCGCGCGCCCGACCTCGCCGCCCTGCGCGCCGCCGGGATCGAGGTCCTGGTCACCGAGGTGCGCACGCTGCCGCAGGCGACGGCGGAGCTGGACCGGGTGCTGCGCGCGTGCGGGGTGCCGTCCCGGCCGCGCTGGCTCGACGACGCCGAGGCGGCCTGGGCCGCCCTCGCTCCGCCCGCCCGCCGCATCCGAGCCGTGATCCCCATCTGGCGGCGCCCGTGGATGGTGCTCGGCCGCGACACCTTCGCCGGGGACCTGCTCGCCCGCCTCGGCGTCGACAACGTGTACGCGGACCACGCCGAGCGCTACCCGCGCGTCCCGCTCGACGCCCTGGAGGCCGTGGAAAAAGACGTGGTGGTGCTGCCCGACGAGCCGCACCGTTTCACCGCCGACGACGGACCGGAGGCCTTCACGGCGCCGTCGGCGCTGGTCAGCGGCCGCCATCTCACGTGGTACGGACCGTCGTTGGGACAGGCGCCGGAGGTGCTCGGCCGGGAGCTGGGGGAGCGGTGAGCAAACGGCGCTACGTGGCACGGGGTGTGCCGGGCGGCTACCGGGTCTGGGACAACCGGGGCCACCGCTGGTGGGGCGACCACTACGAGCTGTGCCCCGACGACCTGCTGACCGAGCTCAACGGAGCGGCGGACCAGGACCGGATCACCGCGCTGCTCAAGCGCTACCGCGCCCTGAGGCGCTGACCGTCACGCGCGCGGGCGGCGCGAGCAGCCGCCCGTCGAGCAGGCCCCGGACCGTCCGGACCGACGCCACCGCCCAGGCCGCGACCAGGGCCGCGTACAGCACGAGCGCGAGCCCGTCGAACACGGCGAGACCCGTGTGCCTGCCCAGGCCCTCCGCGCCGGTGACACAGGTCCCGACGGGGAACGTGAACGCCCACCACGTCATCGCGAACCCCATCCCCTCGCGCCGCGCCCGCACCACCATCGCCACGGCGAGCGCCAGCCACAGCAGCGCGAACCCCATCACCGGCACCCCGTACAGCACCGCGAACACCGTGAAGCCCTGCGCGTACGAGGCCGGGAGCACGCCGGCCGCGACGTCGGCGAACTTGTCGGCGGCCGTCGTCGACTGGCCCAGCGGGCCGAGGACGAGGAAGAGGGTCGGGGTGAGCGCCAGCGGCAGCGGACCCGTCGTGACCAGCCGGGCGAAGATCACCGGCAGCATGACCAGCGTCGCCAGCAGGCTGAGCCCGAACATCGCGTAGCAGGCGAGGAGGAAGGACTCCCGCCACGGCCCGGCCGGCAGGTGCGGCACCAGCAGCGGGCCGACCGCCGCCGACACCATCGGCGCGACCACGGGCAGCAGCCACACCGGTGACGCCTGCCCCGGCTCGATCCGGTGCCGTACGACCATCAGGTACGGGATCGTGACGGCGGCGGCGAGCCCGACGGCGGTACCCGCCACGAACAGCACGGTGTCGACCGCCACGGCGGCGCCGGGGCCGATCCAGTCCTGGCCGACGAGCAGCGTCCCGGCGCCGACCGCGAGCAGCGCCATCGACAGACAGCCGTAGAAGGGCGCCACCGCCGGGTCGAGGAGATGGGCCCGGGCCTGGTCGCGGTGGTGCGTCCAGTGCAGCGCCCGCGCGGTCAGCACCGCCGCCAGCAGGACGCACGACAGCGCCCAGACCACCGTGCAGCCGGTGCGCAGACCCGGGAACCCGGCCGGCAGTGTGGCGCCCGCGTTGGCGACGATCGCGGTGCCCATGACGGCCGCGTACCAGTTGGGCCCGAGATGGCGGACGGCGATCACACGGCTGGAGGGGCCGGCGGGGCCGGAGCGGACGCCGGTGGCGGGGACGGAGCGGGGCTGGGCGGCAGTGACCATGCCTTCACGATGCGCCGACCGACCGCCCCCCACCAGGGACGTTCCCTGTATGAGGGCATAACCTGGCCTTATGGGCGAGGAACGGCAGAGGCGGCAGGAGCAGCAGATCCCCGGGCGCGAGTCCCCGCCCGGGCTGCTCGCCCACCGTGTTCCCGACCTCGGCGCGCTCGAACTGCTCCTCGCCGTGGCGCGCCTGGGCAGCCTCGGCGCCGCCGCGCGGGAGCTGGGCATCACCCAGCCCGCGGCCAGCAGCCGGATCCGCTCCATGGAGCGCCAGCTCGGCCTGGCCCTGGTCGACCGTTCCCCGCGCGGCTCCCGGCTGACCGGCACCGGCGCACTGGTCACGGACTGGGCGCGGCGGATCGTGGCGGCGGCGGAGGAGTTCGACGCGGGCGCGCAGGCGCTGCGGGACCGCCGGGACTCGCGTCTCACCGTGGCGGCGAGCATGACGATCGCCGAGTACCTGCTGCCGCGCTGGCTCCTCGCGCTGCGGGCCGCACGGCCCGACACGGCGGTCTCGCTGCTGGCCGGGAACTCGGCGGTGGTCGCGGAGCGGCTGCTGGCCGGCGAGGCGGACCTGGGGTTCGTCGAGGGCCTCACCGTCCCGGCGGGCCTGGACTCGACGGTGATCGCCCACGACCGGCTGATCGTGGTGACCGCCCCCAGCCATCCCTGGTCGCGTCGCCGCAAGCCGCTGACGCCGAACGAGCTGGCCGCGACCGCGCTCATCCTCCGCGAGGAGGGCTCGGGCACCCGGCAGGTCCTCGACGCCGCCCTGGGCGGCCTGGCCCGCCCGCTGATCGAACTCTCCTCGACGACGGCGGTGAAGGCCGCGGCGGTGAGCGGCGCGGGCCCCTCGGTCCTCAGCGAACTGGCGGTCGGCGAGGAGCTGACCGCCCGCCGCCTGGTCGAGATCCCGCTGGACGCCGCCCCGCTGACCCGTGCCCTGCGCGCCGTCTGGCCCACCGGCCACCGGCCGACGGGACCGGCCCGGGACCTGCTGGGACTGACCCGGACGGGCTGACGGCCTGTCGTCTTCTCCGGCAGGACTCAGAAGCCGTGCGGGGTGCCCGCGGCGCGCACCAGACCCTCCGTGACGCGCTTGTCCTCACCCATCTCGGGGTGCCACTGCACCCCGATCACCCAGGACATGCCGGGCAGCTCGACGGCCTCGACGGTGCCGTCCGCCGCGTGCGCGGAGGCGACGAGGCCCCGGCCCAGACGGTCCACCGCCTGATGGTGATAGGTCGGCACGTCGGACGGCTCCGGCACCAGATCCCCGTACCGCGTGCCCGGCACCGGCGTCACCGTGTGCCGGCCGAAGACACCGGTCTCCTCGACGTGGCCGTCGATGTGCTGGGTGAGCGTGCCTCCGAGCGCGACGTTCAGCAACTGCATCCCGCGGCAGACGCCGAGGAGCGGCGTCCCCGAGGTCAACGCGGCGCGGATCAGGGCGAGTTCCCAGGTGTCGCGCTCCTCGGCGGACGGGCCGGTGCGCGGATCGCGCTCGGCCTTGTACCGCTCCGGGGCCACGTCGGGGCCGCCCGCGATGATCAGCCCGTCCAGCCGGGCCACCACCGAGGGCGCGTGCTTCGCGTCGTCCGGCGGCACCGTCGCGGCGAGCCCGCCGGAGGACTGCACCAGCTGCGGGTAACCGGCGGGCAGGAGGGTCGCGGGCATCTCCCACACCCCCCAACTGGCCTTCTTCTCCAGGTAGGTGCTGATGCCGATCAGCGGCCTGCTCACCATGGTGCTGCGCTCCCGACCTCTGTTGTGCGACAGGGACACCAGAGATTACGAGATCGCCGCGCCGCACACCGGGACGTTCAGTATGCGGTCACCGGGGCCGGTTCCAATGGAATGGATCCGGACCTTTCGGGGTCGCGGGCCCGTTCAGGCCAGGAAGCCGCGCAGCAGCGCCGCCGTGCCCGCGCAGTGCTCGCGCATCGCCGCCCGCGCGCCGTCCGCGTCCCCGTCGAGCACGGCCTCCACGACGGCCGTGTGCTGACGCTGGGAGTGCTCCAGGTTCCGCACCAGCAGCGGGATGCAGTCGAGCAGGTCGTTCACGCTCGCGCGCACCGCCGCGTAACTCCCCGCCAGTGTCGGCGAACCGGACAGCTCGGCGAGGGTGAGATGCAGCAGCGTGTCCTGGCGGCGGTAGTCCGCGAGCGGCGCGTCACGGGTGTGCGCGAGCGCGGCGCGCAGCCGCCGGGCACGGGCGTCGTCGAGTCCGTGGTCCGCGCACAGGCCGGCCGCCCCGACCTCCAGGACCTCGCGGAAGCGCAGCACGTCCTCGATGTCCACGTCCCGGATCCGGCGCCGCAGCTCGTCCTCGCCGCCCGCCTCGGGGCGCGGCAGTACGAACGTGCCGCCGTACCGGCCGCGCCGCGCCGCCACGAGCCCCTGGTCCTGGAGGACCTTCAGCACCTCGCGCAGCGTCACCCGGCTGATCGCGAGACGCTCCGCCAACTCCCGCTCCGACGGCAGCCGTTCACCGGCCGGCACCAGACCGAGCCGGACCACCTGGAGGATCTGCTCCAGGGCCTCCTCGAAGCCGTTGCCCGCCCGCACCGGGCGCAGCACCGTCGCCAGCCCCCCGTCCGTATCCGTGCGCGACATGAGCCCTGGTCCCCTTCCCAACCAATGGTTTCACCCCATACCTTATGGCGCATCGGCTCATGGCGGACCCGAGGAGGCCTTTCCCGTGGCAGACCGCACACCACCGCTCTCCGTCGAGGGACTGCGCGCCCTCGTCGCGAGCGGAGAGATCGACACCGTCGTCCTGGCCTTCCCCGACATGCAGGGACGGCTCCAGGGCAAGCGGTTCGCCGCCCCCTTCTTCCTCGACGAGGTCCTGGAGCACGGCACGGAGGGCTGCAACTACCTCCTCGCGGTCGACGCCGAGATGAACACCGTCGACGGCTACGCGATGTCGTCCTGGGAGCGCGGCTACGGCGACTTCGCCATGCACCCCGACCTCGCCACCCTGCGCCGCGTCCCCTGGAACGCGGGGACGGCGATGCTCGTCGCCGACCTCGCCTGGGACGACGGCACCCCCGTCGTCGCCGCGCCCCGCCAGATCCTGCGCCGCCAGCTGGACCGGCTCGCCGCGCTCGGACTCACCGCCCAGACGGGCACCGAGCTGGAGTTCATCGTCTTCAAGGACACCTACGAGCAGGCCTGGGACGCGAACTACCGGGGCCTGACCCCGGCCAACCAGTACAACATCGACTACTCGGTCCTCGGCACCGGCCGCGTCGAGCCCCTGCTGCGCCGGATCCGCAACGAGATGGCGGGCGCGGGCCTCACCGTCGAGTCCGCCAAGGGGGAGTGCAACCCCGGCCAGCACGAGATCGCCTTCCGCTACGACGAGGCCCTCGTCACCTGCGACCAGCACGCGATCTACAAGACGGGCGCCAAGGAGATCGCCGCCCAGGAGGGTGTCTCGCTCACCTTCATGGCCAAGTACAACGAGCGCGAGGGCAACTCCTGCCACATCCACCTCTCCCTCGCCGACGCGGACGGCGCCAACGCCATGGCCGACGGCCGCGAGATGTCGCCGCTCATGCGCCGCTTCCTCGCCGGACAGCTCGCCGCGCTGCGCGACTTCTCCCTGCTCTACGCGCCGCACATCAACTCCTACAAGCGGTTCCAGCCGGGCTCCTTCGCCCCGACCGCCGTCGCCTGGGGCCACGACAACCGCACCTGCGCCCTCCGCGTCGTCGGCCACGGCCGCTCGCTGAGGTTCGAGAACCGGCTGCCCGGCGGCGACGTCAACCCCTACCTCGCCGTCGCGGGCCTCGTCGCCGCGGGCCTCTACGGCGTCGAGCACGAGCTGGACCTCCCCGACGCCTGCGCGGGCAACGCCTACGCCGCCGACTACGCGCACGTCCCCACCACCCTGCGCGAGGCCGCCGAGCTGTGGGAGAACAGCCCGATCGCCAAGGCCGCGTTCGGCGACGAGGTCGTCGCCCACTACCGCAACATGGCGCGGGTCGAACTCGACGCGTTCGACGCCGCGGTGACCGACTGGGAGCTGCGCCGCTCCTTCGAACGCATGTGAGGAACCCCCTGTGCTCGAGGTACTGAACCCGGCGACGGAAGAGGTCGTCGCGACCGTGCCCGACGCCGACGCCGCCGACGTCGACCGTGCCGTCGCCCGCGCCGTCCTCGCCCAGCGCGCCTGGGCCGCGACCGCCCCCGCCGACCGCGCCCGCCTGCTGCGCCGCTTCGCCGACACCGTCGACCGGCACCTGGAGGAACTGGCGCGGCTGGAGGTCCGCGAGGCCGGACACCTCATCGGCAACGCCCGCTGGGAGGCGGGCAACGTACGGGACCTGCTCGATTACGCGGCCGGCGGCGCCGAGCGCCTCAACGGCGCGCAGATCCCGGCCCCCGGCGGCTGGAACGTCACCTTCCACGAACCGCTCGGCGTCGTCGGCGTCATCGCCCCCTGGAACTTCCCGATGCCGATCGCCGCCTGGGGCACGGCCCCCGCCCTCGCGGCCGGCAACGCGGTCGTCCTCAAACCCGCCGAGACCACCCCGCTCACCGCGCTGCGCCTGGCCGAGCTCGCCCTGGAGGCGGGCCTCCCCGAGGGCCTCCTCCAGGTCCTGCCGGGGCACGGGAACGTCGCGGGCCGCGCCCTCGTCGACCACCCGGACGTCGCGAAGATCGTCTTCACCGGGTCGACCCGCACCGGCCGCGAGATCATGGAGCGGTGCGCCGCCCTGGTCAAGCCGGTCACGCTCGAACTCGGCGGCAAGAGCCCCAACGTCGTCTTCGCGGACGCGGACCTGACGAAGGCCCTCGACCCCTTCTCGTTCCTCGACAACTCCGGCCAGGACTGCTGCGCCCGCACCCGCATCCTCGTCCAGGAGACGGTGTACGAGGAGGCCGCGGCGCTGCTCACCGACGCGCTCGGCGCCGTCGTCGTGGGCGACCCGCTCGACGAGAAGACACAGATGGGCCCGCTGATCTCCCGCGGGCAGCTCGACCGGGTCAGGGGCTTCGTGCCCGACTCCGCCCCCGGCATCCGGGGCACCGCGCCCACCGGGCCGGGCTTCTGGTTCCCGCCGACCGTGCTGACCGCGGAGGCCGCCGACGCGCCCGCGGCCGTGGAGGAGATCTTCGGGCCCGTCGCGGTCCTGCTGCCCTTCACCGACGAGGCGGACGCGCTCCGGCTCGCCAACGCCACCCCGTACGGCCTCGCCGGTTCGGTCTGGACCCGCGACCTGGGCCGCGCCCTGCGCGTGTCGGGCGCCGTCCGCGCCGGGAACCTGTCCGTCAACTCGCACTCCGCCGTGCGCTACTGGACCCCGTTCGGCGGCGTCAAGCAGTCCGGCCTCGGCCGCGAACTGGGCCCCGACGCCCTCACCGCCTTCACCGAGACCAAGAACGTCTTCATCAGCACCGAGAGCACGGAGGGCCCCGCACAGTGACCGAAGAGAACATCTGCCGCCGCCTGGTCGGCCGCACCGCCGTCATCACCGGCGCGGGCAGCGGCATCGGCCTCGCCACCGCCCACCGGCTCGCCTCCGAGGGCGCGCACGTCGTCTGCGGCGACATCGACGAGAACGCCGGCAAGAAGGCGGCACAGGCCGTCGGCGGGACCTTCGTCCAGGTCGACGTCACCGACGCCGAACAGGTCGAGGCCCTCTTCAGGACGGCGTTCGAGACCTACGGCTCCGTCGACGTCGCCTTCAACAACGCGGGCATCTCACCGCCCGACGACGACTCGATCCTCGACACGGGCCTGGAGGCGTGGAAGCGCGTCCAGGACGTCAACCTCACCTCCGTGTACCTGTGCTGCAAGGCCGCCCTCCCCTACATGCGGCGCCAGGGCAAGGGCTCCATCATCAACACCGCGTCGTTCGTGGCCCGGATGGGCGCGGCCACCTCCCAGATCTCCTACACCGCGTCCAAGGGCGGCGTCCTCGCCATGTCCCGCGAACTCGGCGTGCAGTTCGCCCGCGAGGGGATCCGGGTCAACGCCCTGTGCCCCGGCCCGGTCGACACCCCGCTGCTGCGGGAGCTGTTCGCGAAGGACCCGGAGCGCGCGGCCCGCCGCCTCGTGCACATCCCGGTCGGCCGGTTCGCCGCGGCCGAGGAGATCGCGGCCGCCGTCGCCTTCCTGGCCAGCGACGACGCCTCGTTCGTCAACGCCACCGACTTCCTGGTGGACGGCGGGATCGCGGGCGCCTACGTCACGCCTCTGTAGGGGACCCTCGGGGGAGGTGTACGGTCCCCAGGCATGCGTAACAGAAATGTTTCCGCGTGGACTTCGGCCGTGGTCACCGCTCTGGTGGCCACGGCTCTCGTCTCTCCTGCGGCCGCCGCCACGTCCGCCCCCACCACCGATCGCGCCTGCCCGCAGCTGTCGAAGAAGCTGCCCTGGTACGGCGACAACCGGGCGAAGCTCCAGCGCATGATCGACGAGCGCGGGAGCTGCGAGGGCCACCACGGCCCGCGCCCCGTCGCCGCGTTCGACTGGGACAACACCGTCGCCAAGAACGACGTCACCGACGCCACCATCGCCTGGTCCCTCAAGCACGACAAGATCCTGCGCCCCGCGAGCTGGAAGAAGACCAGCAAGTGGCTGACGGACGACGCCGACAAGGCGCTCACCGCCGCCTGCGGCACCGACGTCCCCGTGGGCGCCCCGCTGCCCACCTCCACCGACACCGACTGCACGGACGAGATCTTCAACATCCGCGAGTCCGGAAAGACCATGAGCGGCGCCGCGGCCTTCGCGGGCGACTGGAACCACCGCCGCACCGTGCCCCAGTACGCCTGGGTGCCGCAGCTGTTCGCCGGCCACACGGTGCCCGAGCTGGAGTCGTACGCGGCCGCCGCCCGCACGGAGGCCCTCGCCGCGCCCGTCGGCGCGACCCAGACGCTCGGCACCCACACCATCCCCGGCTACGTCCGCTACTACGCGCAGCAGCGCGACCTCATCCGCACGCTCCAGAGGGCCGGCTTCGACGTCTACATCGTGTCGGCCGGGTCCGAACCCGTCACCGAGGTGTGGTCACGGGGCGTCGGCATCGACCGCGACCACACCATCGCCATCCGCTCGGTGCTCGACCGCAAGGGCCGCATCACCACGTACAACGAGGGCTGCGGCGGCACCGGCCGCACCCGGGGCGAGGCCATCCCGTACATCGACGGCAAACGCTGCTGGATCAACCAGGACATCTACGGGATCAAGGGCAAGGCCGCCTGGCACCGGCAGAGCTGGAACGAGCGCATCGCCCTCGGCGGCGGTGACGCCGACACCGACGTGACCTTCGTCGGCGACGCCACCGGCGCCCACCTCGTGCTCAACCGGAACAAGAACGAGATCATGTGCCGCGCCTACGACGACGCCGACGGACGCTGGGTCGCCAATCCCATGTTCATCGAGCCGCTGCCGCAGAAGACCGGTACGTACCCGTGCTCGACGGCCGCGTACAACAAGCCGGAGGGCGGCTTCGGCCCGCTCCTGCGCGACGACGGCTCGGTCGTGCCGGACCAGGTGGACGCCGTCCACTGATCCCGGGACACCGGGGCCGCGGCGCACCCGCCGCGGCCCCGGCCCTCCTCACAGGAACGTGTAGCCCTCACCGCGGTACGTCGGCACCGTCTCCGTCACGGTGTCCCCGGACACCAGGTGCAGCACCTCGAACCGCTCGCACAGCTCCCCGGCCTTCGCGTGCCGGAACCACACCTTGTCGCCGATGAGCAGATCGTCGGCGACGGAGCCGAGCAGCGGCGTCTGCACCTCGCCCGGTCCCTCCTGCCCGTCGTAGCGCAGCCCCTCCGGCAGGTACGGCACCGGCAGCCGGTCCGGCCCCGCCGCGCCGGACGCCGGATAGCCGCCGCCGAGCACCGTGACCACACCGACGCCGGGCCTGCGCACCACCGGCTGCGCGAACAGCGCGGCCGGACGCCCGCTGAACGAGGTGTAGTTGTCGAAGAGCCGCGGCACGTAGAGCCCCGACCCGGCCGCGATCTCGGTGACGGCGTCCTCGGCGGCCGTGTGCTGCACACTGCCCGTGCCGCCGCCGTTGACGAACTCCAGGTCGGGCGCCACCGCCCGCACCGCGCGCACCACCGCGGCGCGCCGCGCCGCCAGCTCCCGGCGCGCGGCCCCCTGCATCAGCCGGATGGCCCGGGACCGTACCGGCCGCCCCGCCACCGCGTCGCCGACCCCGGCCACATGACCCTCGTACGCCATGATCCCCACCAGCCGGAACCCCGGCCGCCTGGCCACGACCCGTGCCAGGTCGGCGAGTTGGGACGGCGTGCGCAGCGGCGAGCGCAGCGCCCCCACCCGCACCCGGCCGCCCAGCGCCCGCAGCGACGTGTCGAGTTCGAGGCAGACCCGGATCTCCTCGCGGCCGCCGTCCCGGGCGTCGTCGATCAGCCGCAACTGCGCGGGATCGTCGATCATCACGGTCACCGCGGCGGCCAGCTTCGGATCGTGTGCCAGCTCCGCGAACCCGGCGCGGTCCGCCGACGGGTACGCGAGCAGCACGTCCTCGAACCCCGACCGCGCCAGCCACACCGACTCGGCCAGCGTGAACGACATGATGCCGGCGAACCCCTCGCGCGCCAGCACCCGTTCGAGCAGGGCGCGGCAGCGTACGGACTTGCTGGCCACCCGGATCGGCTTGCCCGCCGCGCGCCGCACCAGATCGGCGGCGTTCGCGTCGAAGGCGTCCAGGTCGACGATGGCCACGGGGGCGTCGAGGTGGGCGGTGGCCCGGTCGAAGCGGGCGCGATCGGCTGCACGGGGTGTCATGTCCGAAGCCTGCCAGACTCGATTACCGCAGGGTAGGGGGATGTTCCGGGCAGATCGGCCGGGTGTGCGGACTGCGTCCTGCCCTACCCGGTTCCGCCCGTTAGAGTGACGCGCACGCAGGCTGAGGAAACGGGGAGGCATGAGTACGGAAGCCGGTCGCGTTCCTCCGCGCCCCTCAGTGCCACCGCGCCCCCCGGTCCCGCCGCGCGCCGCGCAGCCCTCCGGACCCGAACTCCCGCCCGAGGTCCCCCCGTTGCCGCCGACTCCACCCCCACCACCTCCGTCGGCCCGCTTCCCCGACACCCCACCGCCGGGCGGGCCGGGCCCCGTCAGGGGCGCGGGGAACGGCGCGACCGGCCACAGTGCACCCGCACCCGGGCGCGCGCCCGCGCACCCCGGCCCCCTCCCCCCGGAGATCCCGGCCGCCCTGATCACCGAGACGACCACCCGCCTGCGCCCGGTCCCGCCCGCGCCGCCACGGCCCCCCGTGCCCCCGCAGGCGGCACCCCCGCGCAGACCCATCGGCACGGTCGACCTCACCCCCGTCCCGGGCACGGCCGGCAGACCCTTCGTACGGTTCGCGCCACCCGAGCACTACGACGACCGCACCACCAGGCTGCGCCCCATCGGCGCCCGCCTCGCCCCGCGCGTCGCCGCGGCCGCCGCCTGCCTGGTGCTCGGCCTCGGCCTCATCGGCGGCGCCGCCACCGGCTCCCTGCTCACCGGCGACGACGGCGACGGCACCGTCTCCGCGCACACCGCCTACACCCGCGCGGGGGAGCTGTGGCACAGCATCCCCGCCGACCAGCTCTTCCCGCGCACCCTCAAGGGCGAGGGCGCGGGCCCCGGCGGCGCCGACCGCACCTGGACCCGGATCGCCGTGGCCCCCGACACCACCTGCGCCAAGGCCTTCGACCCGCTCCTGCACAAGGCGCTGAGCTCCGTCGGCTGTCTGCGGCTGCTGCGCGCCACGTACACCGACGCCACCCAGAGCAACGTCACCACCGTCGGCCTGCTGTTCACCAGGGCCGACCAGGAGGCGACCCAGGCGCTGCGCACCCGCTTCACCGACCAGGGCCTCGACCGCCGCGCCGACCTCATGCCGCGCCCGTACCCCGCCAAGGGCACCGCCGCCGCGGATTTCGGCGACGCCCAGCGCGCGTCCTGGACCCTCAACGTGCTGACCGACGCCCCGGTCGTGGTCTACGCGGTCTCCGGCTTCGCCGACGGCCGGACCGTCTCCGATCCGCAGCCCGCCGCCGACGCCATGAAGTCCGGCGCCACCACGGCCCCCGCCCAGGCCGGCCTGGGCAACGAGGCGCAGGGCATCGCCGACCGGATAGAACGCGGCCTGCGCAAAGCGGTCCAGAAGCAGTCCACGGAGCAGCCGTCATGAACCGCCGCCGCACCCTCGCCGCCCTCACGACGGCGGCGGCCCTCGTCCTGGTCCCCGCCACCGCCGCGCACGCCGACTCGATCCGCGCCCAGCAGTGGGGCCTCGACGCCCTGCACACCCAGGAGGCGTGGCGCACCACGAAGGGCAAGGGCATCACCGTCGCGGTCCTGGACACCGGCGTCGACGACCGGCACCCGGACCTCAAGGGCAACGTCGCCGCCGGCAAGGACTTCATCGGCTTCGGCGCGCAGCGCGGCGACCGCCCCTGGGCCCGCCACGGCACCGCCATCGCCGGCGTCATCGCGGGACACGGCCACGGCAAGGACCACGGCGACGGGGTCATGGGCGTGGCACCCGAGGCGACGATCCTCCCGGTCCGCGTGATCCTGGAGGACGGCGACCCGGACCGCGCCAAGGCCCGCGAGAGCCGGGGCGACGCGCTGGCCGACGGCATCCGCTGGGCCGCCGACCACGGCGCCGACGTCATCAACCTCTCGCTCGGCGACGACTCGTCCACCGCCCACGCGGAGGCGAGCGAGGACAACGCCATCCAGTACGCGCTGAAGAAGGGCGTCTCCGTCGTCGCCTCCGCGGGCAACGGCGGTGAGAAGGGCGATCACATCTCCTACCCGGCCGCCTACCCCGGCGTCATCACCGCCACGGCCGTCGACTCGACCGGCTCGCGCGCCTCGTTCTCCACCCGCCGCTGGTACGCCACGGTCGCCGCGCCGGGCCGCGGCATCGTCACCCCCGACCCCGACCACAAGTACTACGCGGCCTGGGGCACCAGCGCCGCCTCCGCGTTCGCCTCCGGCGCCGTCGCGCTGATCCGCGCCGCGCACCCGGGGCTGAGCCCCGCCCAGATCAAGAAGCTCGTCGAGGACACCGCCCAGGACCCGCCCTCCGGCGGCCGCGACGACTCGCGCGGCTTCGGCATGATCGACCCGGCGGCGGCCATCACCGCGGCGCGCAAGCTGAAGCCCGAGGGCCTGAAGCCGGCCGCGTACGGCAAGCGGTACTTCGGTACCGGCCCGGCCGGCCCCGACGACACGGGCCAGGCCACCTGGGTCGGCCTGGTCGCCGGCGGCCTGGGCGTCGTCCTGCTGGGCACCGCCGTCTACCTGTGGCGCAGCCACCGCCTCACGCGTCGCCGCCGCTGAGCACCGGCACCGCTGCCTTCGCCACGGACTCCACGAGATCGATCCCGGCGTCCTTGGTGGCGTTCCCGGCGGAGACCACGGCGACGAGGTACCGCTTCCCGCCGACGGTCACCCGCCCGATGCTGTTGATGTCCCACAGCTCGGTGGTGCTCCGCCGCAGCCACCCGTTCTTCAGCGCGACCCCGTCCCGGCCGCGGCCGGCCGCCGCCGAGACGCCCCACCGCTGATCGGACTCGACGTTCTCCATCAGCCCCTGGACGTACGCGCGTGCGTCCGCTTCCAGGACGGGGGCGTCTCCGGTGCCGAACACCTGCTGGAGCAGCACGAGCTGATCGGCCGCCGTGGTCTGGGTCAGCCCCCACAGCGGTCCGTCGCCGCCCCTGGTCCCGGTCAGCCCGAGCCGTTCGTTGGCGGCGTCGAGTCCGTCCGCCCCGCCGATCGTCTCCCACAGCGCGGTGGTGGCGGAGTTGTCGCTGTTCTGGATCATCGCGACCGCGTAGGCCTTCTCCTGGGCGGTCAGCGAGCGGCCGTCGTCCTGCGCCCGGAGCATCAGGGCGGCCAGCACGTCCACCTTCACGATGCTCGCGGTGTCGTACGTCGCGCTGTCGTCGGTGGCGTACGCGGCCCGGGTGCCGGCCGACACGTCGAGGACGGCGACGGAGAAGGACCCGTCCAGCCCGTCCAGGGCCTCGGCGAGGCCGGCGTCCAAGTCCGCGGCGGGCGGGGGCGAGGACGAGGCGGAGGGTGACGACGGCACGGAGGAGCCCCCTTCTGCTGCGGACGTCTGCGACACCAGCGCGGTCGCGTCGTGCGCCTGCGCCTTCACGTAGACCGTAGTGGCGGCGGTGCCGCTCAGGAGCACCGTGGAGGCGACGGCCGCGTACAGCAGGGGCCTGCGGCGGGCCGCGGCCGACCGCCGGCGACGGGAACCGGGAGACATGCGGCCGATGGTCCGCCCCGGTCCTGTGGGGACCATGGGGCCGGGCCCAGGGTCCGCTGAGAATGCGGTGCCCCGTCCTCGGTAGGCTCGGTGAACGTGGCGAACAAGAACATTCCCGACCCCGGCTTCTCCGACGACGACGGCTCGGCGGACCCCCGCCTGACCGAGGCCCTGGCCGCCTGGTCGGCCGACCGCACGGCCCACGGCCCGGTCCTCGAGGCTCTGAAGGGCGCCCGGCTCCTGGTGCCGGTGGTCGCGGTTCTCGGCGAGGTCGAGGAGGACGAGAACGGTCTGCGCCGCGAGAAGACGTCCGACATGGCGGTGCCGACCCTGAAGGCCGGCCGGCGCACCGCGCTCCCCGCCTTCACGTCCACCGCGTCCCTGGCCCTGTGGGACCCCGAGGCCCGCCCGGTCGCCGTCCCCCTGCACCAGGCGCTCCAGGCCGCCGCCCACGAGAAGGCCGACACCGTCGTCCTCGACCTCGCGGGCCCGGTGGCCTACGAGCTGACGGGCCCGGCCCTGTACGCGCTGGCCGAGGGCCGCACCACGGCGGACCCGCTGGCCGATCCGGCGGTCCGGGACGCGGTGCGCGCGGCGGTCGCGGCGCAGCCGGCCGTGGCCCGCGCCCACCTGGGCCCGGGCCAGGCGGACGGCACGCTGGCCCTGGTCCTCGACGCGGATGCCGACGTGCAGAGCGCGGCGCGGGCGGTGGCCGCCGCCATCGCCGCCGACGAAACACTGAGGGCCCGCCTCACGAAGGGCCTCGACCTGGCACTGCTGCCGGCCGGGGCCGCTCTCGCGGGCGAGCCCTTGTACGTACGTGACTGAGCGGGCGGCCTAGCCGTAGACGGCGCCCGTGTACTTCTCGCCGGGGCCCTGACCGGGCTCGTCCGGCACGATCGACGCCTCGCGGAACGCCAGCTGGAGCGACTTCAGACCGTCCCGCAGCGGTGCCGCGTGGAAGGACGAGATCTCGGTCGCGCTGCCGTCGAGCAGCCCGGCGAGGGCGTGGATCAGCTTCCGCGCCTCGTCCAGGTCCTTGTGGGCGTCGCCCTCCTCGGTGAGGCCCAGCTTCACCGCGGCGGCGCTCATCAGGTTGACCGCCACCGTCACGATGACCTCGACGGCGGGCACCTCGGCGATGTCGCGGGTCAGCGCGTCGTAGTCGGGGGAGTCGGGGGACTCGGGGGAATCAGCCGAAGGGGCTGCGGGGATGGCGTCACTCATGGGCCCCACGATAAGCCGCCGCCCACTCGGTTGGGCGCACCCCCCAGGAGCTGCTAACCTTGTGTAACGACCGGCCGGACACCTGCGTGCTCCGGCCCACAAGTGGAGGCTCCGATCTCCCACCTGGCCGTCCGTACAGGACGGCGGGTCACCGGTCAGACGGTCCCCATCGTTCCGTACGGACGATGGAGCCGTCCGACAGCGCGCCCCGCGGTTCACCGTGGCGGTGCTCCGGTAGTTCTTGGAGCCCCCCATGTGTACCGTCCGGGGCATTTTTTGTGCTTCGACGCGGTTGGTACTTACGTAACAGACGTTACGCGGCGGTCCGCCAGGCCGTCGTGTGGTGCTACCGAGGAGGATCCATCAGCGCCGAGCCCCGCATCAACGACCGGATTCGCGTTCCCGAAGTGCGACTTGTCGGTCCCAGCGGCGAGCAGGTCGGGATTGTTCCGCTTGCCAAGGCCCTTGAGCTTGCTCAGGAGTACGACCTCGACCTGGTCGAGGTGGCGGCGAACGCCCGTCCGCCCGTCTGCAAGCTCATGGACTACGGGAAGTTCAAGTACGAGTCGGCCATGAAGGCCCGTGAGGCGCGCAAGAACCAGGCGCACACGGTCATCAAGGAGATGAAGCTCCGGCCGAAGATCGACCCGCACGACTATGACACCAAGAAGGGTCACGTCGTCCGGTTCCTCAAGCAGGGTGACAAGGTCAAGATCACGATCATGTTCCGTGGTCGTGAGCAGTCCCGGCCGGAGCTCGGCTACCGACTGCTGCAGCGCCTTGCGAACGACGTCGAGGACCTCGGTTTCGTCGAGTCGAACCCGAAGCAGGACGGCCGGAACATGATCATGGTTCTCGGTCCGCACAAGAAGAAGACCGAGGCCATGGCCGAGGCCCGCGAGGCGCAGGCCGCCCGCAAGGCCGACGCGAAGGCCAACCCGGGCAAGTCGCAGAACGCGGCCGAGAACGAGGCCGACGCCGAGGTCGAGGTCGAGGTCGAGGTCGAGGTCGAGACCCCCGCCGAGGCTCCGGCCGAGGCATGATCCGTCGGCACACCGCCTGTGTGCTCCGGATAACCAACTGACACAACTGACGTTCCCCCGCGGCCGGTTCGCGCCCATGGCACGGACCGGCCGGGAACGCCACTGACGAGGAGAGAACGGCGCTATGCCGAAGAACAAGTCGCACAGCGGTGCCAGCAAGCGCTTCAAGATCACCGGCTCCGGCAAGGTGCTCCGTGAGCGCGCCGGCAAGCGCCACCTGCTCGAGCACAAGTCGTCCCGTGTGACGCGTCGCCTCACCGGCAACGCGGAGATGGCCCCGGGCGACGCCGCGAAGATCAAGAAGCTTCTCGGCAAGTGATGCGGCGGCGCCAGCGCGCCACGCACAGCTAAACCGGGACTATTCGAATTCGGGTCGGGTGACGACAACCCCGGCCCCGCTACAAGGAGTTAAAAAGTGGCACGCGTCAAGCGCGCGGTAAACGCGCACAAGAAGCGTCGGGCGATCCTCGAGCAGGCCAGCGGCTACCGCGGTCAGCGTTCGCGTCTGTACCGCAAGGCCAAGGAGCAGGTCACCCACTCCCTGGTCTACAACTACAACGACCGCAAGAAGCGCAAGGGCGACTTCCGTCAGCTGTGGATCCAGCGCATCAACGCCGCTGCCCGCCAGAACGGCATGACGTACAACCGCCTCATCCAGGGTCTGAAGGCCGCCAACATCGAGGTGGACCGCAAGATCCTCGCCGAGCTGGCCGTCAACGACATCAACGCGTTCGCCGCGCTGGTCGAGGTTGCGCAGAAGGCCCTCCCGGCCGACGTCAACGCGCCGAAGGCTGCCGCCTGATCGCTCCGCTGAGCCGGACGTGACATTCGGACCCGCAAGCTTGCCGCTTGCGGGTCCGACTGCGTTCCGGTCTCGTCTGCCATCGTCTGTCGTGTGCCGTGTGCGGACCGGTCGTGACCGGTCGCGCAGTTCCCCGCGCCCCTTCGGGGCGCTTCCTCCCCAGGTGAGTTGTCATGGTTGCTGTTCCTGAGCTGATCTCTCCCAAGTCGTCCCGCGTCTCGGCCGCCCGGCGACTGGGCAAGCGGAACTTCCGGAGCAAGGAGCGGCTGTTCCTCGCCGAGGGGCCGCAGGCCGTGCGGGAGGCCGCCGCGCACGGCGGGCTCGTGGAGATGTTCGCGACCGTCGAGGCCGCGGAGCGCTACGCCGACATCGTGGGGGAGGCCCGGCAGGCCGGCGCCCGGGTGCACCTCGCGGACGAGGGCGTCATCGCCGACATCTCGACGACCGTGACCCCGCAGGGCCTGGTCGGTGTCTGCCGTTTCCTGGACACCCCCTTCGAGGAGATCCTCGCCGCGCGGCCCCAGCTGGTCGCCGTGCTGGCGCACGTCCGCGACCCCGGGAACGCCGGGACCGTCCTGCGCTGCGCCGACGCGGCGGGCGCCGAGGCGGTGGTCCTCACCGACGCCTCCGTGGACCTGTACAACCCCAAGGCCGTACGGGCCTCCGTGGGATCGCTGTTCCATCTGCCGGTCGCCGTGGGCGTCCCCGTCGAGCAGGCCGTCGCCGGGCTCAAGGGCGTCGGCGTGCGCATCCTCGCCGCCGACGGCGCGGGCGAGGACGACCTCGACGACGAGCTCGACCAGGGCACCATGGGCTCCCCGACCGCCTGGGTCTTCGGGAACGAGGCGTGGGGGCTGCCCGAGGAGACCCGCGCGCTCGCCGACGCCGTCGTACGCGTCCCCATCCACGGCAAGGCCGAGAGCCTCAACCTCGCGACGGCCGCCGCGGTGTGCCTGTACGCCTCCGCCCGTGCACAGCGTGCCTCCGGAGGGTGCCGTTCCGTCACGGCCAGCTAGTAGGGTGACCACCTCGGGCCTGCTCCTGGACGGGGACGAGAGGTGGGATACGGGGAGATGAGCGTCGTCGGCACGAGCGGCTCGCGAGGAGCGCGGGGACGGTGGGGACCCGCCGCGCCCCGAAGCGCCCGGGACGATTTCGTCGGCCTCGGTGGGCTCGACGTGGACCCCGACGATCTGCCCGACGGACTCGTCGTCGCCGACGAGAGCGGCCACGTCGTCTGCTTCAACACGGCGGCGGAGCGGATCACCGCCGTGCCCAGGGAGCGGGCCATCGGCTCGCCGCTGGAGCGCGCGCTGCCCCTGGAGGACCTGGAGGGCCGGCGCTGGTGGCAGCTGACCGACCCCTACGGCGGACTCGCCACCCGTATCGGCCAGCCCGAGCGCAATCTGCTGCTGCCCGGGGGCCGGGAGGTCCTGGTCACCGCCCGCTACGTGCGGGGCAGGCCCACCGGGCCCGTGCGCCGCGTCGTCGTCTCGATCCGCGACACCGAGGCCCGGCGCCGCACCGAGCGCAGCCACGCCGAGCTGATCGCCACCGTCGCGCACGAGCTGCGCTCGCCGCTCACCTCGGTCAAGGGGTTCACCGCCACCCTGCTCGCGAAGTGGGAGCGGTTCACCGACGAGCAGAAGCGGCTGATGCTGGAGACCGTCGACGCCGACGCCAACCGGGTGACACGGCTGATCGCCGAACTGCTCGACATCTCCCGGATCGACTCCGGACGGCTCGAACTGCGCCGCCAGCCCGTCGACATCGCCGCCGCCGTCTCCCGGCACATCCAGGCCCATGTCGCCGCCGGTCAGGCCGCCGACCGGTTCCTGCTGCGGGTCACCCGGCCGCTGCCCGATCTGTGGGCGGATCCGGACAAGGTCGACCAGGTGCTCAGCAACCTTCTGGAAAACGCCGTGCGGCACGGCGAGGGAACCGTCACGATGGACATCGAGCCCGCGCCAGCAGGCACCTCGGTCACCGTGAGCGACGAGGGCCCCGGCATCCCGGAGGAGTCCATGAACCGCGTCTTCACCCGCTTCTGGCGGGGCAGCAAGCGCGGTGGCACCGGTCTGGGGCTCTACATCGTCAAGGGCATCGTGGAAGCACACGGCGGCACGATCACGGTCGGGCGGGCGCCCGGCGGCGGAGCCGAGTTCCGATTTACGTTGCCCGTGGCGACGCCCGCGTATCTCACCAGCTGAGCGCAGGCCCACCACGGGCGCATCCGCACACGTCACCCCCGTTAGACTCGTCCTTTGGCACGTTTGCGTCTCCGCCACTCGACGGCCGTCGAACGCGTCTGCGGGACCTTCAGCCACGCCAATCGGAAGCACGGGAAGAGATGTCGGCACCGAACAAGTCGTACGACCCTGTCGAGGTCGAGGCACTGAAACCGGAAGAGATCGAGCGCGTCCGGGACGAGGCGCTCGCCGCCTTCGCCGCCGCGGACTCGCTCGAGGCGCTTCAGGAGGCCAAGGTCGCGCACACCGGCGGCACCTCGCCGCTGTCGCTCGCCAACCGCGAGATCGGCGCGCTGCCCCCGCAGGCCAAGGCCGCGGCCGGCAAGCTCGTCGGCCAGGCCCGCGCCGCCGTCGGCCGGGGCCTCGCCGCCCGCCAGGAGGAGCTGGAGGCCGAGCGCGACGCGCGCGTCCTGGTCGAGGAGGCCGTGGACGTCACGCTGCCCTACGACCGCACGCCCGCCGGTGCCCGGCACCCGCTGACCACCATGATGGAGCGGGTCGCGGACGTCTTCGTGTCCATGGGATACGAGATCGCCGAGGGCCCCGAGGTCGAGGCCGAGTGGTTCAACTTCGACGCCCTCAACTTCACGCCGGACCACCCGGCGCGGCAGATGCAGGACACCTTCTTCGTCGCCGGTCCCGAGGGCCGCGAGAAGACCGTCGGCGACGAGTCCGGCGTCGTGCTGCGCACCCACACCTCCCCGGTGCAGGCCCGCTCGCTGCTCGACCGGGAACCGCCCGTCTACGTCGTCTGCCCCGGCCGCGTCTACCGCACCGACGAGCTCGACGCCACGCACACCCCGGTCTTCCACCAGATCGAGCTGCTCGCCGTGGACGAGGGCCTCACCATGGCCGACCTCAAGGGCACCCTGGACCACATGGTCCAGGCGCTCTTCGGCGACGGCATGAAGACCCGGCTTCGGCCGAACTACTTCCCGTTCACCGAGCCGTCCGCCGAGATGGACATGGTCTGCTACGTGTGCCGCGGCGAGTCCGTCGGCAACCCGGACCGGCCGTGCCGCACCTGCGGCAGCGAGGGCTGGATCGAGCTGGGCGGCTGCGGCATGGTCAACCCGCGCGTGCTGACCGCGTGCGGCGTCGACCCCGAGAAGTACAGCGGATTCGCCTTCGGGTTCGGCATCGAGCGAATGCTGATGTTCCGCCACAACGTCGAAGACATGCGAGACATGGTCGAGGGTGACGTCCGGTTCACCCGGCCGTTCGGGATGGAGATCTGATGCGGGTCCCGCTTTCCTGGCTGCGGGAGTACGTCGATCTCCCCGCCACCGAGACCGGCCGTGACGTGCAGGCCAAGCTGGTCGGCGTCGGGCTCGAAGTCGAGACCGTCGAGCAGCTCGGCGCCGACCTCAAGGGCCCCCTCGTCGTCGGCCAGGTGCTGACCATCGAGGAGCTGGAGGGCTTCAAGAAGCCGATCCGCTTCTGCACCGTCGACGTCGGCACCGCCAACGGCACGGGCGAGCCGCAGGAGATCGTCTGCGGCGCCCGCAACTTCGCGGTCGGCGACAAGGTCGTCGTCGTGCTGCCCGGCGCCGAGCTGCCCGGCGGCTTCGCGATCGCCGCGCGCAAGACGTACGGCAAGACCTCGCACGGCATGATCTGCTCCACCGACGAGCTCGGCATGGGCGACGACGGCACGCACGGCATCATCGTGCTGCCGCCGGAGCACGAGGCCGGCACCGACGCCATCGCGCTCCTCGAGCTGGTGGACGAGGTCCTGGACATCGCCGTCACGCCCGACCGCGGCTACTGCCTGTCGCTGCGCGGCATCGCCCGCGAGACCGCCATCGCCTACGGCCTGCCGCTGCGCGATCCGGCCCTCCTGGACGTGCCCGCGCCGAACGCACACGGCTACCCGGTCAAGGTCGCCGACCCGATGGCGTGCGACCGCTTCACCGCGCGCACCGTCACGGGGCTGCGCCCCGAGGCCCGCTCGCCGATCTGGCTGCAGCGCCGCCTGCAGAAGGCCGGCATGCGGCCGATCTCGCTCGCCGTGGACGTCACGAACTACGTGATGCTGGAGCTGGGCCAGCCCCTGCACGCGTACGACCGTTCCCTCGTCCAGGGCACGATCGGCGTGCGCCGGGCGGAGCAGGGCGAGAAGCTCACCACCCTCGACGGCACCAAGCGCACCCTCGACGCCGAGGACCTGGTCATCGTCGACGACCGCGGCCCGATCGGCCTCGCCGGTGTCATGGGCGGGGCCGACACCGAGATCGGCGATCACGAGGAGGGCGCCGGGACCACCGACGTCGTCATCGAGGCCGCGCACTTCGACGCGATCACGATCGCCCGCGCCGCGCGCCGCCACAAGCTGTCCTCCGAGGCCGCCAAGCGCTTCGAGCGCGGCGTCGACCCGCAGGCCACGTCGGCCGCCGCCCAGCGCGTCGTCGACCTGCTGGTGCTGCTCGCGGGCGGCACCGCCGAGGAGGGCGTCACCGAGGTCATCGCCCCGGGCGCCCCCCGCACCCTCACCATCCCGGCCGACCACCCGGACAAGGTCGCGGGCGTGGCCTACGGCCGGGAGACCGTCGTGCGCCGCCTCCAGGAGGTCGGCTGCGACGTCTACGGGCAGGACGAGCTGGTCGTCTCGGTGCCGTCCTGGCGCCCCGACCTGACCGACCCGAACGACCTGGCCGAAGAGGTCATCCGGCTGGAGGGCTACGAGAACCTGCCCTCGACCCTGCCGAAGCCCCCGGCCGGCCGGGGGCTGACCGAGCGCCAGCGGACGCACCGCCGCGTCGGCCGCGCGCTCGCCGGTGCCGGTTACGTCGAGGCCCTGAACTACCCGTTCATCGGGCAGGCCGTCCTCGACCAGCTGGGCCTGGCCGCCGACGACCCGCGCCGGACCACCGTCGAGCTGGTCAACCCGCTCTCCGACGAGGAGCCCTCGCTCCGTACGACGCTGCTGCCGGGCCTGCTCGGCGCGCTGCGCCGCAACGACGGACGCGGCAGCCACGACCTGGCGCTCTTCGAGACCGGCCTGGTCTTCCGGCCGACCGGCGACGAGCACAAGGCCGTCCGGCTGCCCGTCGACCGGCGTCCCACGGAAGCGGAGATCGCCGAGCTGACCAGCGCGCTGCCGGCCCAGCCGCGCCGCGTCGCCGTCGTCCTCGCGGGCGCCCGCGAGCAGGCCGGCTGGTGGGGCAAGGGTCACCCGTCGACCTGGGCCGACGCCGTCGAGGCCGCGCGGATCGTCGCGCGGGAGGCCAATGTCCAGCTCGCCGTCGACCAGGACCAGCACGAGCCGTGGCACCCGGGCCGCTGCGCCGCGCTGTACGTGATCATCGACGGGGTGAAGACCCTCGCCGGTCACGCCGGTGAGCTGCACCCGCGCGTCGTCAAGGCGTTCGGACTGCCCGCCCGCACCAGCGCGATGGAGCTCGACCTGGACCTCCTGGAGCGGGCGAGCGACGGTTCCGTCGAGGCGCCGCGCATCTCCACGTTCCCGGTGGCCACCCAGGACGTCGCGCTCGTCGTCGACAAGGCCGTCCCGGCCGCCGCCGTGGAGCACTCCCTGCGCGTCGGCGCCGGCGAACTCCTGGAGGGCATCCGCCTGTTCGACGTGTACGAGAACGCGGAGCAGCTCGGCGAGGGCAAGAAGTCCCTCGCGTACGCGCTGCGCTTCCGCGCCGGCGACCGCACCCTGACGGTCGAGGAGGCCAGCGCCGCCCGCGACGCGGCGGTCGGCCAGGCCGCCGAGAGCACGGGCGCGGTGCTGCGCGGAGCGTAACGGCGCAGGCAGCACGCTCGTGAGGGGCGCACCCGGTTCACCGGGTGCGCCCCTCACTCGTTCGGGTGAGGTATCGCGGTGATCCCGCCCGGGCGCCACGGCAGGTCGCAAGAATCATTGCGGCCGCCGGGCCGACCGGTGAGCCCGCTGAACAGGGCCTAGGGGGCCGTCGGCATGATGCGTTCCGAGACCAGGGGGTCCACCCGAGTCTTCGCCACCACCCTGCGCAGACGGCTCGCCCGGGCCGTCCGCGCCCGCCCCCGACGGTTCCGGCGGGTGCTGATACTGGGGCTGCCCACCGTCTGGGGCGCCGTCGCCATCGCGTACAAGTTCGCCTGCCCGCTCGCCCAGCAGACCGGCCTGGGCGCGCGGATCGTCAGCAGCGCCGTCTTCTTCGTCGTGGGCACCGGGCTGATACTCCACGCACGCCACGGCCTGCTGCGGGAGCTCCGGGAGATGCGGGCGGTCGCGGGGGCCGCCCAGTCCGTGCTGCTGCGACCGCTGCCGCCGCGGCTCGACGGGCTCGCGCTCGCCGCGGGCCGGCTCTCCGCCGACCGGGGAGCCAGCGTCGGCGGCGACCTGTACGACGTCGCGGCCACCGAGCACGGTGTACGGATCGTCATGGGCGACGTCCGCGGACACGGCCTCGCCGCGCTCGCCACCGTCGGCGCCGTCCTCGGCAGCTTCCGCGAGGCCGCCCACGACGAGAGCGAACTCGGCGGTGTGCTGCGGCGGCTGGAGCGCGCCCACGCCCGGCATCTGCGCCAGCGCTCACGCGACGAACATCCCGCCGCCGGGGGCGCCGAGCCCGAGAACCCGCTCGCCGAGGAGTTCGTGACCGTCCTGCTCCTGGAGATCCGGCAGGACGGCGCCGTGCTCGCGCTCAACTGCGGTCATCCCTGGCCGTACCTGCTGCGCCCGGGTGCGGCGCGCCGCGTCGAGCAACTGAGCGCAGGCGATCCGATGCCGCCCCTCGGCCCGTTCCCGCTGCCGCCCGAGCTGGCGCCGGAGCGGTGCGGGCGGGTCCTGCCGGGGGAGGGCCTGCTGCTGCACACCGACGGCATCGAGGACGCCCGCGACGCGCGCGGCCGGTTCTTCCCGTTCCAGGACGCGCTCGGCGAGACCCTGCGGCACAGGACCGTCGTCCCGACCACCGTGGTGCACACCGTGTACGCCCGGCTGCTGCGGCACATCGGCGGCCCGCCCGGCGACGACGCGGCGATGCTGGTGCTGCGCAACGACCGCAGTCGGGTTCCGGTCCAGCACGGGGACCCCCTGGGGCGCACCGTGCACAAGGTTCCCTGACCCCACCGCCTCTCGGGGGTGCGCCGCCCGCCCGCCGTGGAGTGTCGGGCAGACGGGCGGGCGGACGGCGCGGATGCGGGCCGCCGCGCTGTTCGAGGGGGAGCCGGCGGCCCGGCCGGCCTCTTTGTGAGGCAGTTCAGTCAACCGGGTGGAAACCAGCCACAACAGAGCGCTTTCGTGGCGGAGTTGGGCATTCCGATCACACCCCGTGTGAAGCGCCCTCCATTACGCTGGCGGTACCGAGCCAACGGAGGGCATCCATGCAGCCCAACACCCTGCTCGACGCGATCCTCGACGAGGCCGGGGTCTCCCACGCGGGCCTCGCCGCTCATGTGAACCAGGCGGGAAAGGCCCGCGGGCTCGCCCTGAGATACGAACACACCGCCGTGGCGCGGTGGTTGAAGGGGCAGCGCCCGCGCGGCCAGGTGCCCGACCTGATCTGCGAAGTGCTGGCCGCCCGCCTCCAGCGGCACGTCACCCTCGACGACATCGGCCTCGGCATCCCCGGCGAGCCGGCGGTCCCGCACAACGGCACGCTCTCGGGGTTCGTGGAGCGGGCCACCGCGCTGTGGCGCTCGGACCAGCAGCAGCGCCGGCACATCCTGGACGCCCCGGCCGTCACCGGCACCCCGGCCGTGATGCCGGTGTGGGAGTGGGAGAACCCGCCGGAGGACACCGACGTCTCGCGCGGCGGCCGCCACCGGGTCAGCACCGCCGACCTGGAGCTGATGCGCTCGGCCCGCACGCACTACGAGCAGATGTACCGCAAGGCGGGCGGCATCGCGACCAGGGTCCGCATCGTCGGCTTCCTGAACACCGAGGCGGCGCCGCTGCTGCGCGGCAGCTACACCGACGAGACGGGACGCGACCTCCACCGGGCCACCGGCGGTCTGGTGGCCATCGCGGGCATCTGCGCCTACGACTCCGACGCGCACGGCCTGGCCCAGCGCTACTTCCACCAGGCCCTGCGTCTGGCCAAGGCCAGCGCGGACCGCGGGCTCGGCGCCTACGTCATCGCGCTGCTGGTCAACCAGTCGCTGCACATGCGCGAGTACCGGCAGGCGGTCGCCTTCGCGGAGGCCGCGCTGCGAGCGGCGGGCCGGCACATCACCCCCGCCCTGGCGTCCGACCTCTACGCGATGCAGGCCAAGGCGTACGCGCACCTGGGCGACGGCACCAGCGCCCTGGAGTGCATCCGGCGTGCCGAGTCCGCCGCCGACCGGATCCGGCGCCGTCACGAGCCGGACGAGACCGGATACGTCCAGCCGGGATTCGTCAACGTACAGGTGGCGGAAGCCCTGTTGAGCCTCGGCGACTACGCCGGCGCCAAGGAGCACGCCACCGAGGCCGTGCACACGCCCGCGCACGACCGCGGCCGTGTCCACCGGCTCGCCGTCCTCAGCCAGATCCAGCTCAGACAGGGGAACCCGGATCAGGCCGCCGAGACCGCCGTACAGATGGCCGAGGCCGCCCGGGGCATGGAGTCCCAGCGACTGCGCGACAGGCTCCGGGCGGTACGCGAACACCTGGTGCGCAGCGGCTGCGCCGGCACGGCGGAAGCCGCCGCACTCATCGACGGGGCGCTGCGCGTACCGCTCTGAGCCCTTTCGCGGGGCGCTCGATCACGCCACTGCTGCGATATTGCCATCAACTCGACGGAAGGTGGCAGAACCGTGCAGTGGACGAAACAGAACGAACAAACTGTGTATGAAAACAGGTGGTTCAGCGTCAATCTGGCCGACGTCGAACTTCCCGACGGCCGGCACCTCGACCACTTCCTGATCCGGCTGCGCCCGGTGGCGATCGCGACGGTGGTCAACGACGCGGACGAGGTGCTCCTGCTGTGGAGGCACCGCTTCATCACCGACAGCTGGGGCTGGGAGCTCGCGGCAGGAGTCGTCGAGGACGGCGAGGACATCGCGTACGCGGCCGCCCGAGAACTGGAGGAGGAGACCGGCTGGCGGCCGGGACCGCTGCGGCACCTGATGAGCGTCGAACCGTGCAACGGTCTGACGGACGCCCGGCACCACATCTACTGGACCGACGAGGCAACGTACATCGGCCACCCCCAGGACGATTTCGAGTCGGACCGCAGGGAATGGGTCCCGCTCAAACTCGTCCCCGACATGCTCGCCCGAGGTGAGGTCCCGGCCGCCAACATGGCGGCCGCGTTGTTGCTGCTCCACCAACTCAGGCTCGGCTGAGCTCTTCCCGCCGTGGCAGGCCGTGGTGCCCCTAGCGCCCGAGTGCCTGCCACACCGCGATGGCGAGGGCTCCGACCGCCGTCAGCGCGGCGACCGTGGGCAGGGGCCAGCGTGTGTGTTCCAACGCGGTGAGCCGCGCGTTGAGGTCGTCCTGATCCTTGACGTTCTGGTCGTCGCGGTGGGCCAGCAGGGCCAGTTCACCGTCGATGCGGGTCAGTCCGACCTCGAAGACGCGGCGTAACTCTGCGAATTCTTCCGAGACCACGGGATGCTCCGGGTCGGTGGTCACGAGTCCGCTCCTTTCTGTAGTCGTCACATCCCTGTTGTGCGCAACGAAAGTCAACTCGCCTGGTGGGCGCGGCGGGAGCGTGTGCGATGGGCATATGCGAGTAAGGCGCGCGCACCCCGTGCGAAACGAACGGGCCCGGTGTTCCGAAGAACACCGGGCCCGCTGTTCGAATACGCTGAGTGATCCCTGAACGCGGAGCTACACGTACGTGTAGAAGCCCGATCCGGACTTCCGGCCGAGCCGGCCCGCGTCGACCATCCGCTGCAGCAGCGGGGGAGCGGCGTACAGCGGCTCCTTGTACTCGGCGTACATCGAGTCGGCGATGGAGGCGATCGTGTCGAGGCCGATCAGGTCGGAGAGCTTGAGCGGGCCCATCGGGTGGGCGCAGCCCAGCTCCATGCCGTTGTCGATGTCCTCGCGGCTGGCGATGCCCGACTCGAACATGCGGATCGAGGAGAGGAGGTACGGCACCAAGAGCGCGTTCACGACGAAGCCCGAGCGGTCCTGGGCGCGGATCGCGTGCTTGCCGAGGACCTTCTCGACCAGCGCCTGGGCGCGGCTGATCGTGCCCTCGGACGTGGTCAGGGCCGGGATCAGCTCGACGAGCTTCTGCACCGGGGCCGGGTTGAAGAAGTGGATGCCGATGACGTGGTCCGGGCGGGACGTCGCCACCGCCAGCTTCACCAGCGGGATGGAGGAGGTGTTCGAGGCGAGAATCGCGTCGGGGCGGGTCACGACCTGGTCGAGGACCTGGAAGATCTCCGTCTTGACCTGCTCGTTCTCCACGACGGCCTCGATGGTGAGGTCGCGGTCGGCGAACTCGCCCAGATCCGTGGTGAAGGTCAGCCGGGCCTGCGTCTCCGCCAGCTCGGTCTCGCTGATCTTGCCGCGTGCGGCCGCCTTCGCGAGGGAGTTGAGCAGCCGGGTGCGGCCGATCTCCAGGGCTTCGCCGGTGGTCTCCGCGACCATCACGTCGAGGCCGCTGCGGGCGCAGACCTCCGCGATGCCGGCGCCCATCTGGCCACAGCCCACCACTCCGACGCGTGTGATGTCAGTCAAGGCGTCCGTCACCTCGTGCCTTTCGATGATTCGTCCGAGTTCGTCCGAGTTCGTCCGGGGGTGCCGGAGCAGTGATCCGGACACGTGTCCCGGGGATTGCGGATCTGCACGTTACCCCGTGGTCATGAGAGGGATGGAGTCCGGGTTAACGGCTGTTTATATAGGGACTCACAGTTGCACGGGAATTCGGGGGGATCCATGGGACGTATGTCACGCCGAGTCTTCACGCTGGGTGCCGCCCTCGCGCTCGCGGGGGTGACGGCCGGGGACGCGGTGGCCGGCGACCCCGTGCCCCGGCGCGGGCCCGCACTGCGGGGGATGTGGCTGGCCAGTGTCGCCAACCGGGACTGGCCGTCGAAGCCCGGCCTCACCGCCGCCGCCCAGCGGGCCGAACTCCTCGCCCACCTCGACACGGCCGTCGCCCGCCGGCTGAACGCGGTGGTCTTCCAGGTGCGCCCGGCCGCCGACGCGCTGTGGCCGTCCCCGTACGAGCCGTGGTCGGAGGTGCTCACCGGGGTCCAGGGCACGGATCCGGGCTGGGATCCGCTGGGCACGGCCGTGACGGAGGCGCACCGGCGCGGTCTCGAGCTCCACGCCTGGTTCAACCCGTACCGCGTGGCCAATCACACGGACCCCACCCGGCTCGTGCCCACGCATCCGGCCCGGCGCCACCCGGACTGGATCGTGCCGTACGGCGGGAAGCTGTACTACGACCCGGGCCTGCCCGAGGTCCGCGCGTTCGTGCAGGACGCAATGGTCGACGCGGTGAAGAAGTACGCCGTCGACGCCGTGCACTTCGACGACTACTTCTACCCCTACCCCGTGCCCGGCCAGACCTTCGACGACGACGCCACGTTCGCCGCGCACGGTGCCGGGTTCGCCGACAAGGCGGCCTGGCGGCGGGACAACATCGACCGGCTCGTACGGGAGATGTCGCGGCGCATCGAGAAGGCGCGGCCCGGGGTGCGGTTCGGGATCAGCCCGTTCGGGGTGTGGCGCAACCGGGCGACGGACCCGCGGGGCTCGGACACCGCGGCGGGCGTGCAGACCTACGACGACCTGCACGCCGACACCCTCCGGTGGGTCCGTGAGGGATGGATCTCCTACGTGGCGCCGCAGGTGTACTGGAACATCGGCTTCGCGGCCGCCGACTACGCGAGGCTCGTGCCCTGGTGGGCCGACGCGGTCCGGGGGACCGGGGTGCGGCTGTACATCGGCGAGGCGCTCTACAAGGCGGGCGATCCCGCGCAGGGCGCCGCCTGGCAGGACCCGGCCGAGCTGTCCCGGCACCTCACGTTCGCGGACAGCCACCGCGAGGTGAGCGGGCACATCTACTTCTCCGCCAAGGAGGTCGGGGAGGACCGGATCGGGGCGATGGCCCGGGTCGTCGCCGACCACTACACGCGCCGGGTCACTCCGGATTCCTGAGCGTGTGCCGCACGACCGCGTCCGGGCCCGGCGACATGATGGCCTCGTGGCCGTCCTCGAAGCGGACCCGGAACGGCGGCGCGCCGTTCGCCCCCAGTACTTCGACGATCTGGGCGATCCGGTCGTGCTGCCCCACGGTCCGGCCGTGCACCACGAGCTGGTCGCCTGCGGATGCGTACATCAGGAGTGCCCCCTCGCCCTGCCTGTGTTGGGGGCAAGTCTACGGCGGGACAGGCGAGTTGTCCCTTTTGGAGCGCACCCTGGCCGTGGGCCCGCCGGGTGCCGGCGATGCAGACCAGCACCGTCGCGGCGGCCCGGGGCGAGCGGAAACCTGATCGACCGGACCCGGTGTGACGTGCGACGATCCCGCCCATGTCAGCAACCCCCGTGCCGACGGCACCGCTTCCCGACGGGTACGAGATCTCCGTCGACCCCGCGCGCATCGACGCCGCCCGCGTCCACCACTGGCTCTCCACCGACGCGTACTGGGCCAAGGGCCGCTCACGCGAGACGCAGGACGGCGCGCGCGCAGGCTCCCTCGACTTCGGCGCGTACGACACCGCTTCGGGGGAGCAGGTGGCCTACGCGCGGGTCGTGACGGACTCGGCGACCTTCGCCTGGCTCTGCGACGTGTACGTGGACCGGTCCGCGCGCGGCAAGGGGCTCGGCAAGGCCCTCGTCGTGGCCGTCCGCGAACACCTGCGGCCGCTCGGCGTCCGCCGCATCCTGCTCGCCACCAGCGACGCGCACGGCGTGTACGAGCAGGTGGGCTTCCAGCCGCTGCCCGAGCCGGCCCAGTGGATGGTGCACTACTACGACCCGGCCGTACGCTCCTGAACGCGCAGCCTGTGAACCGCGAGTGAACCCTTGACCGGGGCTACCGGCCGGTTACACGATCAGGCATGCAGCTGAGCGTCACACTCCTCGCCGCCGCACGCAGCTCCTCCCTGCTCACCGAGCGCTTCGACGACGACCGGCCGCTCGACCACGCGGGCTGGTACGAGGTGCTGCGCGCGGCGCCCGGGCTCGGCCCGCTGGCCGCCGCCGAGCTGCGCTACTGCTCACCCACCCCGCGCAGCCGGGCCACCGGCGACGCGCTCGGGCTCGCCCCGCTGGTCCAGCCCGCCCTGCGCGACTGCGACATGGGCCGCTGGCGGGGCCGCACGCTGGCCGAGGTGACGGCCGTCGAACCGGCCGCCGTCGACCGCTGGCTGGCCGACCCCCGCGCGGCGCCGCACGGCGGCGAGCCGCTGCTCGCCTTCATCGCGCGGGTCGGCTCCTGGCTGGACACCCGGCCCGCCGACGACGGCACCCGGATCGTGGCGATCGCCGAACCGTCGGTGGTCCGCGCCGCGCTCGTCTACGCGCTGAAGGCGCCCCCGTCGACGTACTGGAACATCGATGTGCCGCCGCTGTCGGCGGCCACCGTCACCGGCCGGCCGGGCCGCTGGGGTCTGCGGCTCGGCGCCGGTAGTCCGTCGTGAGGACCAGGTCCTTCGCCGGGCCCCTCACCCGCCACACGGTCCGCCAGCGCCCGGAGTCGTACACCGTGAACTCGCCCCGGTAGAGATCCGCCGAGCACGGGTGGTCCGCCACGTGGTGGCCCGTGCGCAGGTCGAGGCCGTGGAAGAAGCGGCCGTCGGCGAAGCGCACGACGACGGTGCCGGGCTCCTCGCCCGGTCCGTAGAGCAGGGTCCGCTCGGCGGGGCGCGTCGTGCCCCGCCAGGTGAAGCCGCCCGACTCGACGTGCCGCAGCGTGCCCGCCTCCGCCGCCGTGGGGTCCGCCGTGAAGTCCGTGGTGCCGGTGAACGTGCCGGTGACGTCCGCGGCGAGATCCCGCACCGTCCGCTCCACCTGCCAGGTCCCGGCCAGGAACGCCAACGCGTCCGGCACCGGCCGGAGTTCACCCGTCACGTGCCTTCTCCTGTCTCTGTCTCCGCGCACCGTCCGCCCGCCGCCGCTTCCCATCCTGCCTGTGCGTCCTCGTGCGACGGCTCGCCGGGGTCGGCCGCCGCGATCCGGCGCCGGACGCGGTCCGTGCAGGCGGTGTCCCCGCACGCGCACGAGAAGTCGGCCTCGGCCGTGTCCCGTCCGTCCGGTGCCCAGGGCCGGGCGAAGAACCCGTCGTACTGGGCGACGACCGCCTCGTTCGCCTCGCGCAGCAGCGCCCGGCGCTCCTCCCGGCCGGCGGCGTGCGGCCCCGCGGCCAGGTGCCGGGCCCACCGGTCCTCGACCGCCCGCACGGTGTCCGTGCCGCCGTCGATCCTGAGGAAGGGCGCCCCCGACGCGCGTA
Source organism: Streptomyces sp. NPDC001904 (assembly GCF_040297005.1). Classification (NCBI taxonomy): domain Bacteria; kingdom Bacillati; phylum Actinomycetota; class Actinomycetes; order Kitasatosporales; family Streptomycetaceae; genus Streptomyces; species Streptomyces sp. NPDC001904. The sequence goes on from NZ_JBEOYI010000004.1 coordinate 314,769, forward strand.
CCTCGGTCTCGACGACCTCGGCGAGGCGGCGGTACAGGGCCAGCGGGCCCGGGGCCAACTCCCTTTCGGACAGCCGCTCTTCGAGGAGTCCGGGGGTCGGCAGCAGCCACAGCGCGGCCCGGCCGGGGAGCGCGTCGACCAGGCGCGGGGTGATCACCGTGCCCTCGGCGATCGTGAGCGGCGCCGGGGGCAGGGCCCGTACGTCGTCCGCGACCATCGGGCCGCGCTCGTGGTGCAGCGCCATCGCGTACAGCTCGTCGACGGGCGCCGCCCAGCGGTCCGCGGGGGAGAGCCGCTCGAACCGCTCCGCGGCCGGGATCCCCGCGGCGAGCGCCCGGTCGCGGTGCGCCCAGGTGCGGGTGTCCGCGTGATAGCGGCGCAGCCCGTACCGGCGGGCCAGCCGCTCGGCGACAGTCGACTTCCCGGCGCCGGGCGGCCCGCCCAGCCACAGCACGTCCGTCATCGCGGCGGCCCTTCGCGGTGTGCGGGACGTCCGGTCACGTGCTGCCTCCGTGGATGCGCCGGGGATGCTGCCGGGGGTGCGGCCCCCGCCCCGACCGTAAGCCGGGGAGGGCGGTGCGCCGCAACCGCGGCCCCCTGCGCCGAAAAGCGGATGCGTGCGGGCGCCGCGCCGCGTTACCGTCGACGGCATGAACGTCACCGGCCGAACCACCACCGCGACCGCGCGAGCGACCAGCTCGCCGGTTGCCGCCGCCTGACGACTTCTCTCCCTCGGCGACCGGACACGGTCCGCCGACGACTCCCCAGGGCTCCTCGTCCCGCTCCCGGTGATCGCGCGCACCGTCCTCCGGCGCCGCCGCACGCACGCACCCCAAGGAGCCCCCCATGGACACCGAGACCGTCCTGCGCACCTTCGTCGAGTACTTCGAGGAGCGCGGCCACCGTCGCATCACCGGGTCCACGCTGCTGCCGCCGCCCGGCGATCCGGTCCTGTTCACGACATCGGGCATGCACCCCCTCACCCCGTACCTGGAGGGCCGCCCGCACCCCCTCGGCACCCGCCTCGTCAACGTCCAGCGCTGTCTGCGCACCACGGACCTGGACGAGGTGGGGGACCTCACCCACCTGACCGTCTTCGAGATGCTCGGCACCTGGTCGCTCGGCGACTACGGGCTGCCGCGCAGCCTGGAATGGGGACACGGACTGCTCACCGAGGGGTTCGGCATCGACCCGGGACGGCTGCACGCCACCGTGTTCGGCGGCGACGGGCGCAGCGGGCCCGACACCGAATCGCTGGAGACCTGGGAGCGGCTCGGCGTCCCGGTCGAGCCGACCGTCGACGACAACTGGTGGTCCGGCGGGCCGACCGGGCCGTGCGGCCCCGACTCGGAGATCTTCCTGTGGACGGGCGACACCCCGCCCCGCTCGACGCCCACCGGGGACGAGCGCTGGGTGGAGGTGTGGAACCACGTGATGATGCGGTACCGCGGGCTGCCCGACGGTTCCCTCGTGCCGCTGCCCCGCCCCAACGTCGACACCGGGCTCGGCCTGGAACGGCTGGCCACGCTGTTGCAGGGCCGCACCTCGGTCTTCGACTGCGACATCTTCACCCCGTGGCGGGAGCGGCTGCCCGGTCTGTGGGGCCCGCTCGGCGAGACGTCGACGCGGCTGGTCACCGACCACCTCCGCTCGGCCCTGGTGGTGCTCGGCGACGGTGTCCTGCCGGCCGCCACGGGACGCGGCTACGTCCTGCGCAGGCTCGTCCGCCGCGTCCTCACCACGCTGTGGCGCGACGACCCCGACCGGCACCTCGGCGATCTGCCGGCCGAGCTGATCGAGCACACCCGCGACCACTTCCGGCAGGACACCGACCCCGAGCGGGTGCGTCGTGTACTGCTCGACGAGGAGCGCCGCTTCCGCCGCCTCCTGGACACCGGACGCAAGGTGCTCGACCGGCCGCGCTTCCGCGGCCCGCTCACCGAGGAGGACCTGCACTATCTGCACGACACGCACGGCCTGCCGCGCGATCTCGTACGGGGGCTGCGCGGCGAGCCCGAGCCCGAGCCCGGGCCGAGGTAGCCGGGGGAGGCGGAGGCGGGCCCGGGTTACGGCGCCTCCGGTGCCTTCGGCTCCGTGGCGAGCTGGATCAGATTGCCGCAGGTGTCGTCGAGGACGGCGGTGGTCACCGGGCCCATCTCCACGGGCTCCTGGGTGAAGCGGACGCCCAGGGCCGTCAGCCGCTCGTACTCCGCCCGCACGTCGTCGACGGCGAACTGCGCCAGCGGGATGCCGTCCCCGACGAGCGCGTCACGGTACGGCTTGACGGCCGGGTGCCCGGCGGGTTCCAGGAGGAGTTCGGTCCCGCCCGGCTCCTCGGACGAGACGACGGTGAGCCAGCGGACCCCTTCGCCCAGCGGGACGTCGTGCTTCTTCCGGAAGCCGAGGATCTCGGTGTAGAAGTGCTCGGCCTTCGCCTGGTCGTCGACGAAGACGCTGGTCATGTGGATCTTCATGGGGTGCTCCTCAACGTGGGGCGGCCGGGAGGCCGCCTGCCCATTAACTCGCGGTCACCGACGAGCGGCCAGCACCGCCGCGACGCCCTCCCGCAGGTCGGCGACGAAGGGCCCGGGAACCTCGAGGGACGGGAAGTGGCCCCCGGCGCCGGGCGCGTTCCACCGGACGATGTTCCGGTACCGCTCCCGCGCCCAGGGGCGCGGGCACTTCTCGATGTCGCGGGGATACACGCTGAGGGCCGAGGGGACGTCGACCCGCAGATCCGGGTCGAGCGAGTCGTGGCTCTCGTAGTAGATGCGGGCCGCCGACGCTCCGGCCCGCGTCAGCCAGTACAGGGTGACGTTGTCGAGGACGCGGTCCCTGGACATCGTCTCGAACGGGCTGTCCTCGGTGTGCGACCACTCGGCGAACTTGTCGAGGATCCAGGCGAGCAGCCCGACCGGCGAGTCGACGAGCGAGTAGCCGATGGTCTGCGGCCGGGCCGCCTGCTGCTTGGCGTACGCCGCGCGGGGGCCGTCCCAGAAGGCGCGGGTCTCCTCGGTCCAGGCGCGCTCGGCCGCGGTCAGCCCGTCCGTCGGCAGTCCGGGCGGTGCCTGCGGGGTGAGGGTGTGGATGCCGAGCACGTGCGCCGGGAACCTGCCGCCGAGGACGGTGGTGATCACACCTCCCCAGTCCCCGCCGTGCGCGGCGAACCGGTCGTAACCGAGCCGTCCCATCAGCTCCACCCAGGCGGCCGCCATCCGCTCGATGCCCCATCCGGTGGTGGCCGGCTTGTCGCTGTACCCGAAGCCCGGCAGTGAGGGGACCACGACGTGGAACGCGGGCGCGTCCGCGTCCTGCGGGTCCGCCAGCTCGTCCACGACGTCGACGAACTCGGCGACGCTGCCCGGCCAGCCGTGCGTCAGCAGCAGCGGAACCGCGTCCGCGCGTGCCGAGCGGCGGTGCAGGAAGTGGATGCCCAGGCCGTCGACGGTCGTGCGGAACTGGCCGATCCGGTCGAGCCGCGCCTCGAACGCCCGCCAGTCGTACCCGGTGCGCCAGTACGCCACGAGGTCGGCGAGATCGGCGAGCGGTACGCCCTGCGCCCACCGGCGCGGGCCGGGCGCGGCACCCCGGACCGTCTCGGCCTCCGGCAGCCGCGCCGCGGCCAGCCGCGCGCGCAGATCGTCCAGGTCGGCGTCGGTCGCGCGGGCGTCGAATGCCCGTACGTCATGGGAGGGGCGAGGCATGAGAACTCCTGGCCGTCGGGGAACCGGATCCGATCTATCGTGAACCGGCATAGATGGTTCTCGCAACCCTCCAGGCCGCATTGGAACCGGCTAGGCTGGTTCCATGCGCTCCGGCTTCCCCGATTTCCGTCTCGGCCCCGTCCTCGCGACCAGCTTCACGGGCACGCTCTCGGAGCGTTTCGGGGATCCCGTGGAGCGCGTCCCCGTGCCGGATCGGTTCGTCGACTGGCTGGCGGTGAGCGGCCTCGCCGTGGACTCCTGCACCGAGGAGCAACTCACCCTCGCCCGTGAGCTGCGGGAATCGATCCATGCCGCCGCGTCCGCGGCGGCGGCAGGGGAGCCCCTCCCCGCGGCCGCCGTCCAGGTCATCAACGACTTCAGTGCCGCGGGGCGGGCCACGGCGCTCCTGACGCCCGGCGGGAAGCTGCGGTGGCGGCTCGGCCCGGCGTCCCGCGTGGAGGACGCCCTCGGTGTGATCGCCGCCGACGCGATCGGCGTCATCTCGGGTGAACGCGACGGGAAGCTGGCCCTGTGCGCCTCCCCGACCTGCCGGGCGGCCTTCTTCGACACCAGCCGGAGCCGCACCCGCCGCTGGTGCGACATGAACACCTGCGGAAACCGCCAGAAGAAGGCCCGCTTCCAGGCCGCGCACCGCAAGGACTCTGCCTCGGCGCAGTGATCTCCGCCCGTGCACGCACCGGGGCACCGCGCAAGGTCGATTGCATAAAAGTGCAGCGAAACGTATAGTCATGCCATCTAGAAGGAGGGTTCCATGGCGGTACGCGCAGCAGTGGCAGGGGCGAGTGGATACGCGGGCGGCGAAGTGCTGCGCCTGCTCCTCGCCCACCCCGAGGTCGAGATCGGCGCCCTGACGGGCAACTCGAACGCGGGACAGCGCCTCGGTGCCCTCCAGCCCCATCTCCTCCCGCTCGCCGACCGCGTGCTGACGGAGACCACCGCCGATGTGCTCGCCGGTCACGACGTCGTCTTCCTGGCGCTGCCGCACGGGCAGTCCGCCGCCGTCGCCGAGCAGCTCGGCCCGGACGTGCTCGTGGTGGACATGGGCGCCGACTTCCGGCTGAAGGACGCCGCCGACTGGGAGGCGTTCTACGGCAGCCCGCACGCGGGCACCTGGCCCTACGGTCTTCCCGAACTGCCGGGGGGCCGCGCCGCACTGGAAGGGTCCAAGCGCATCGCGGTGCCCGGTTGCTACCCGACGGCCGTCTCGCTCGCGCTCGTCCCCGCGTACGCGGCGGGGCTCGTCGAGCACGAGGCCGTGATCGTCGCCGCGTCCGGCACCTCCGGCGCCGGCAAGGCCGCCAAGCCCCATCTCCTCGGCAGCGAGGTCATGGGGAACATGTCGCCGTACGGCGTCGGCGGCGGCCACCGGCACACCCCCGAGATGATCCAGAACCTCAGCGCGGCGGCCGGTGGACGGGTCTCCGTGTCGTTCACGCCGACCCTCGCGCCGATGCCGCGCGGCATCCTCGCCACGTGCAGCGCCAAGGCCGCCCCGGGCGTGAACGCCGAGACCGTCCGCGCCGCCTACGAGAAGGCGTACGCCGACGAACCGTTCGTGCACCTGCTGTCCGAGGGCCAGTGGCCGCAGACGGCGGCCGTGTACGGGTCGAACGCCGTGCAGATCCAGGTCGCCCACGACGAGGCCGCCGGCCGGGTCATCGTCATCAGCGCGATCGACAACCTGACCAAGGGCACCGCGGGCGGCGCCATCCAGTCCATGAACATCGCCCTGGGTCTCGACGAGACCACAGGTCTTTCGACGATCGGAGTCGCGCCGTGAGTGTGACGGCAGCCAAGGGATTCCAGGCGGCGGGCATCACCGCCGGGATCAAGGAGAGCGGGAACCCGGACCTGGCCCTCGTGGTCAACCGCGGGCCCCGCCAGGCGGCCGCGGGTGTGTTCACCTCCAACCGCGTCAAGGCCGCCCCGGTCCTCTGGTCCGAGCAGGTCCTCAAGGGCGGGCTCGTCTCCGCGGTGGTCCTCAACTCCGGTGGCGCCAACGCCTGTACGGGTCCCAAGGGCTTCCAGGACACCCACGCCACCGCGGAGAAGGTCGCGGACGTCCTCGACCTGAACGCGGGCGAGGTCGCCGTGGCCTCCACCGGTCTCATCGGCGTACTGCTCCCCATGGACAAGCTGCTCCCGGGCGTCGAGACCGCCGCCGGACAGCTCTCCGAGCACGGCGGCGAGAAGGCCGCCATCGCCATCAAGACCACCGACACCGTGCACAAGACCGCGGTGTACGAGGGCGACGGCTGGACCGTCGGCGGCATGGCGAAGGGCGCCGGCATGCTGGCCCCCGGCCTCGCCACCATGCTCGTCGTCCTCACCACGGACGCCGACCTCGACAGCGACGTCCTCGACAAGGCCCTGCGCGACGCCACCCGCGTCACCTTCGACCGGGTCGACTCCGACGGCTGCATGTCGACCAACGACACCGTGCTGCTGCTCGCCTCCGGCGCCTCCGAAGTCGCCCCGGAGTACGCCGAGTTCGCCACCGCCGTACGGACCGTCTGCGACGACCTCGGCCGCCAGCTCATCGGCGACGCCGAGGGCGCCAGCAAGGACATCAAGGTCGAGGTGATCAACGCCGCGACCGAGGACGACGCCGTCGAGGTGGGCCGCTCCATCGCCCGCAACAACCTCCTCAAGTGCGCCATCCACGGTGAGGACCCCAACTGGGGCCGGGTGCTGTCCGCGATCGGCACGACGAAGGCCGCCTTCGAGCCCGATCAGCTGAACGTCGCCATCAACGGCGTCTGGGTCTGCAAGAACGGCGGCGTCGGCGAGGACCGCGACCAGGTCGACATGCGCTACCGGGAGGTCGTCGTCACCGCCGACCTCGCCGCGGGCACCGAGACGGCGACGATCTGGACGAACGACCTGACCGCCGACTACGTCCACGAGAACAGCGCGTACTCCTCATGAGCGAGACGAAAGAGACCCAGCCCACCGCGCGCAGGCACACCGCGCTCCCCAAGGCGCAGACCCTCATCGAGGCGCTGCCCTGGCTGACGCGCCACCACGGCAAGACCGTCGTCATCAAGTTCGGCGGCAACGCCATGGTCGACGAGGATCTGAAGGCCGCCTTCGCCCAGGACGTCGTCTTCCTGCACCACGCGGGGCTGAAGCCCGTCGTCGTGCACGGCGGCGGCCCGCAGATCAGCAGGGCGCTCGACCGGCACGGCATCGTCAGCGAGTTCAAGGCGGGCCTGCGCGTCACCACCGAGGACGCCATGGACGTCGTACGGATGGTGCTCGCCGGACAGGTCCAGCGCGAACTCGTCGGGCTGCTCAACCAGCACGGCCCGCTCGCCGTCGGCATCACCGGCGAGGACGCCCACACCATCACCGCCACCAAGCACCGGCCCCGCATCGAGGGCGAGCTGGTCGACATCGGCCGCGTCGGCGAGATCACCGAGATCGACACCGGCGCCATCGAGGCGCTGCTCGCCGACGGCCGGATCCCGGTCGTCTCCTCGATCGCCCGCTCCCAGGACGATCACCATGTCTACAACGTCAATGCTGATACGGCGGCTGCGGCACTCGCTGCTGCGCTGGACGCCGAGACGCTGATGGTGCTGACCGACGTCGAGGGCCTCTACGAGGACTGGCCCCACAGCGACGAGGTCATCAGCCGGCTCACCGCCGCCGAACTCGAAAAGCTGCTCCCCGACCTGGCGAGCGGCATGGTCCCGAAGATGGAGGGCTGCCTGCACGCCGTGCGCAACGGCGTGCACACCGCCCGCGTCATCGACGGCCGCGTCCAGCACTCGATCCTGCTGGAGATCTTCACCGACGAAGGCATCGGCACGATGGTCGTGGCCGATGCGGAAGGGGGCACCGACTCGTGAGCGGCAACGAAGAGCTGACGTCGCGCTGGCAGGGCGCGCTGATGAACAACTACGGCACCCCGCGGCTGCCCCTCGTCAAGGGCGCCGGCGCCACGTTGTGGGACGCCGACGGCAAGGAGTACACCGACTTCGTCGGCGGCATCGCCGTCAACGCCCTCGGCCACGCCCACCCCGCGATCATCGAGGCGGTCACCCGGCAGCTCGGTTCGCTCGGGCATGTCTCGAACCTGTTCATCGCCGAACCGCCGGTCGTCCTCGCCGAGCGGCTGCTCCAGCTGTTCGGCCGCGACGGCTCCGTCTACTTCTGCAACTCGGGCGCGGAGGCCAACGAGGCCGCCTTCAAGATCGGCCGGCTCACCGGCCGGCGCCACATGGTCGCCACCACCGGCGGTTTCCACGGCCGCACCATGGGCGCCCTCGCCCTGACCGGCCAGCCCGGCAAGCAGGACGGCTTCACCCCGCTCCCGGGTGACGTCACGCACGTCACGTACGGCGACGTGGACGCGCTCCGCGCCGCGGTCACCGAGGACACCGCGTTCGTCATCATCGAGCCGATCCAGGGTGAGAACGGCGTGGTCGTACCGCCCGCCGGCTATCTGAAGGCGGCCCGCGAGATCACCCGCGCCACCGGCACCCTGCTCGTCCTCGACGAGGTGCAGACCGGCATCGGCCGCACCGGCCACTGGTTCGCGTACCAGGCCGAGGAGGGCGTCGACCCGGACGTCGTCACCCTCGCGAAGGGCATCGGCGGCGGGCTGCCGCTCGGTGTGACCGTGGCGTTCGGCGAGACGGCGAAGCTGCTCAACCCCGGGCAGCACGGCACGACGTTCGGCGGCAACCCGGCGGTGTGCGCCGCCGGACTCGCGGTGCTGGACACCATCGCCGCCGAGGGCCTGCTGGACAACACCAAGCGGGTGGGCGAGCGCCTGACCGCCGGAATCGAGTCTCTGGGGCACCCGCTGGTCGGTCGTGTCAGGGGAGCCGGGCTTCTGCTGGGTATCGTGCTGAGCGGGCCGCGCGCACCCCAGGTGCAGCAGGCCGCCCAGGACGCGGGCTTCCTCGTGAACGCGCCCGCCCCCGATGTCGTCCGGCTGATGCCCCCGCTGAACCTGACCGACGCCGAGGCGGACGCGTTCCTCGCGGCGCTGCCCTCGGTCCTGGACGCCGCAGCGGCCGACGGGGAAGGACGATCCTGAGGATGGGACGACGACGATGAGCAGCCAAGCGGACTCCGCCGAGAGCGCGACCGGCGCCGCGCACGCGGCGAACACCGAGCGGGGTGTCAACGGCGTGCAGGGCCCGGCCGTCCCGCAGACGCGGACCGCGCGCCACCGCCGGATCGTGGACATCCTCAACCGGCAGCCGGTGCGCTCGCAGAGCCAGCTGGCGAAGCTGCTCTCCGACGACGGGCTGAGCGTCACGCAGGCCACGCTCTCCCGTGACCTCGACGAGCTGGGCGCGGTCAAGATCCGCAACACCAACGGTGAGCTGATCTACGCGGTGCCCAGCGAGGGCGGCTTCCGCACCCCGCAGGCCCCGCTCGGCGAGTCTGCGAAGGAGGAGCGCATGCGCCGCCTCGCCGGGGAACTGCTCATCTCAGCCGAGGCGTCGGCGAACCTGGTGGTGCTGCGCACCCCGCCGGGCGCCGCTCAGTTCCTGGCCTCGGCCATCGACCAGGCGGAGCTGCACGTCATCCTCGGCACGATCGCGGGCGACGACACGCTCATGCTGATCAGCCGGGACCCGGCGGGCGGCCAGGCGCTGGCCGAGCATCTGCTGCGGCTGGCGCAGAACGACCACTGAGAAGCCGTCCGTGCCCCGGCGCCCGCTCGTTCAGGCGGTGCGCCGGGACCGGTACGACATCCAGGCCGCCACGAGCGCGCCCGACACGTTGTGCCAGACCGAGAACACGGCGGCGGGCAGCGCGGCCAGCGGGCTGAAGTGGGCGGTCGCGAGGGAGGCGGCGAGCCCGGAGTTCTGCATGCCGACCTCGAAGGCCATCGCGCGTGACGCGGGCTTCCCGAGCCGGGCGGCCTTCCCCGCGCCGTAGCCGAGCGCGAGCCCGAGCCCGTTGTGCAGCACCACGGCGAGAAGGACCACCAGCGCGGCCGACTTGATCGCGGCGGCGCTGCCGGCCACGACCACCGCGACGATCACGGAGACGGTCAGCGCGGACAGCCAGGGCAGCGCGCTCAGCACCCGGTCCACGTACCGCCCGAACAGCAGGCGCACGACGAGGCCCGCGAGCACCGGCAGCAGCACGGTCTTGAGGATGTCCGTCACCATCGAGCCGGCGTCCACCGGCAGGTACTCCCCGGCCAGCAACAGCGTCAGCGGCGGGGTGACGAGCGGCGCGAGGACGGTGGAGACGGTCGCCACCGACACGGAGAGCGCGACGTCGCCGCGCGCGAGGTAGGTCACGACGTTCGACGCCGTGCCGCTGGGCGCGCAGCCGACGAGGATCACGCCCGCCGCGAGCTGCGGCGACAGATCGAGGAGGTTGGCGATGAGCCAGCCAAGCCCCGGCATGATCACGTAGTGCGCGACGAGCCCGATCCCGACCGCCCACGGCCGCTGGGCGACCCCCTTGAAGTCGCCGAGGCTCATGGTCAGGCCCATGCAGAACATGACCACGCCCAGCAGGTACGGCACATCGGTCGTGAAGTCGGCGAACGCGTCCGGCAGCAGGAGCCCCAGCGCGCCCGCGACGAGGACGAGCACCGGGAAGACGGTCACCGCGAGGCGGGCGGCGCGGTCGGTGGACGTACGGTTGGCCTGGTCGGACTCAGGTTCGGTATCGCTTCGCACCGGGCGATGCAATGTCTTCGTGGCATGTGCACGCAACTCTGTCTCGACATGCGATACACGCGTCTCGTAGGCGTACGACGCCGGGTGGGTCTCAGCCGCAGCGACCGACCGGCGAGATGGTCAGCACCGCCGTGTTGCGCAAGGTGACCCGCTCGGTCGAGCCCTTGCCCGCCTCGACCCGCAACCGCACCCCGGCCCGCCCCGACCCCAGGAACTCTCCGCAGCGCTCGCCGGTGGTCGTGGTCACCCGCACCAGGTTCTCGGGCGCCGACTCGGTGGTGAACCAGGCGACGGTCACCGCCGCGGCCGCGAGCACGATCCCGCCGGCACAGCACAGCGACGCCCAGCGAAGAGCGCGCGTCACACGGACGATCTCGCCCTCCGTCCAGCGCCGCAGGGCCACACCCGCCAGCAGGATTCGCTGCCCGGGACGTCCGTGGGCCGCCCGCACGGACAGCACCGAGCCCGCCACGAGCAGCACGAACGCGGTGCCGACGAGTCCGGAGGCGATGAATCGCGCCCGCTCGGGGAGCTGACCGAGATCGTCGCGCCCCTTGAGCGTCACGAGCACGGCGAGCAGTGCGGCGAGCCCCGCCAGCCCATTGCGCCAGCCCTCGGCCTGGCGGCGCAGCTCCGGCAACTGCTGGAACTCCTGCTCGCGCGCGAGCAGCGACCAGCGTCGCTCGGACCCCGCGCTCATGCCGTGTCCACGGCAGCCACTCGCCAACTCGCCCCGCAGCCGACGAAGACGGCGTCTGGCGGCATCAGCCGGTGCGGGTGACCGCACTCGCAGTAATGCCACTCCTCCAGCAGCGCCGCCGCGTCCCCGGCCGGGCCCGGCCCCGCCTGCTCCCCCTTGAGCCAGGACATCAGTCCCTTGGTGCCGGCCCCCGGCACCCCGCACCGGTACTCGGTCCGCGTCCGCCCCTGGCAGCCCGGGCAGACGCCTTCCAGGACGACCCCGCGCCCGTCCGGCGTGGGGCGCCCCGTGAAGCGGGTGGTCACGGTGCCGAGGTGCTGCTCCGCGTAGACGATGTCGAAGGCGTGCGGGGCGGTGGCGTCAGGCATCGGTGTCCTCGGTGATGTGCAGAGCGAACAGTTCGGCGTACACCCGCAGTCGCTGTGCGACCCAGGCCGGTGACTCGCCCACGGCGTCGGCGGCGCGGCGGAGCTCGGACGTCCCGACCGTGCCCTCGAGCGGCGGGTCCTGTCCGTCGAGATGGCGGGTGAGGATGATCAGGTCCTGCCACACCGGGACGGTGTCGGGGGCCGCGCCGGACAGGTCCGGCGGTGGGTCCGGAAGGTGTGCGACCAGAGGCAGGTAGGGCGCGTAGCGGGCCGCCGTCTGGCGAGGGGTGTCGCCGATGCGGGCCGCTGTGCGGACGAGGGAGAGCGGTGTGACGGTGTGGGCGCCGTCCGTGCTGCTGGGCCAGAACGTGGCCAGTACGTGCAGGTCGTACGTGTCCGGTTCCTCCTCGCTCAGAGCGTCGAGGAGGATCTGATCCGCCTCGGGAACCAGGGCTCCCAAGGGGCGCAGGCGCATGAGCGAGGCCAGGGCGGAGCCGGCGTCGCCATGGCCGGCCCGACGTGCGAGCCGTGCGGGGGTCAGGGGAACCCATGCCGCCTCACCGGAGGTGGTGTCCCTCTCGCCGTACTCGTTCACATAGCCGAGGAGCGCGTCGCGCTCCGCCTCGCTGGGCTGGTGGCCCAGCAACTCCTCGGGCAGGTCCGGCAGGTGCAGTCCGAGAGCGCGGGTATCGGAGCGGACCAGGCCCGCGACGTTGCTCAGGGGCTCCTGGAGGAGACAGGCCGCGTTGAACAGCGTGGCCGTGCCGAACCGCTCCGCCGGAAAGTCTGAGTCCTCCGAGAGGGGGTATTCCTTACCGCCGAGAACGTAGCGAACGCGCAGGGGGAGCCCCGTCCACCGCTGGGCCACTCGATGAGCGGAGGGGATGCGGACGCCCATCAGGCGCAGCTGTGCCAGCGATTCCTGCCCCACGTGCATGAGGTTGTAGAGCGTCGGCTCGGTCGTCGTGTCGAAGAACGTGTCGGTGGCGAGGGCCCTCTCCAGGAAATCGGCGGTCTCGTCCGTCGGATGGATTCCCCGTGCCGGGTGGTCGGCGGAGGCGAAGGCCCGGCGATACGTCAGATCGACGGTCGTGGCGAGTGCCGCCAGGTGGTCCTCCGCCTCCCCGAGGGTGATGCCCGCCTCCACGGCCAGGGCCGTGGTCGCGTCCCACGAAAGAGTCGCTCGGTCCGTGTCACCGAATACGAGGTTCTTCCGGAGCAGGGTGAAGTCTTCGGCGTCGAGGTCCATCCACGCGAGCACCTCCTGGAGATCCGGTACGTCCCAGCCGAGCCATGAGTGGGCGGCGAGGACGGCAAGGATCTCGGACGGAGCGGCGCCGGTCTCCTCGCACACAAGCCGGACGTCGCATGCCCTATGAACGCTGTGACGCCCCCCGTGGCGTCGCGTGAAGAGGCGGTCGAGCTCCGCCACGTCGCAGACGTGCCGGCGCGCGTGCTCGGGCACTTCGGCCACGCACGGCAGTCCGAAGGGCTCGAACGGCGCGATCTGTGCGGCGAGTTCTCCCAGAGGCATGCCCAGTTTGGCCGATGCTTCGACGAGGTCCTGGAGGGTGCTGGGGATCGAGTACTTGTCGCCGTACACGAACTCCTGGCCCGGTCTGCTCGTGAGTCGATCGATGAAGTCCGCCTGGTCGGCGCTCGGAATCCAGTCCAAGGAACCGGCCTGCGCCGGGGCCTCGGCCGGCACCCAGCAGTCGGCCGCGATGCCGACGGCCCGACGGCGCCGCATCACCCACGACAGCGGCAGCACGTGATCCGCCGCGTATCGGACGAGGGTGGGCCACTCCTTCCGGGGGACGGGGCAGAGGTGCCCGTCGCCCGGCTGGGGCACCGGATGGCCGAGCAACTGCTGCGGGGCCGGGGGCCGGGCTGCCTTCCCCAAGGCCGTGCGACGCCACCCCTGGAACTCCACGCCGCTGACGCCGTACCCCGCGGTCAGGAGATGCTTGTCCGGGTAGAACCACCCCACGGCATCCAGATCGTGCACCGCCCCGGACTTTTCCCGCACCCTGAGCCCCTGCCCCCGCCACTCCTTCCCCAGCAACTGGGCCACCGTCGGATTCAGTTGATCCAGCTGCCAGATCCACTCCATGCTGAGCCACGGCCAGGCCGCCAGCGCCGGGGCGCCCGCACGCCACTGCCCGGCCGCCCACTCCAGGTCGTATTCTTGAAGCTCCTTGCGGCTCACGCTGAGCACCCCGGCGTGCTCCCCGGTCAGGTTGAGGACGCACCCGAAGGGCTTCTGGTCGGTGACGATCCCGTCGCAGAGCACGGCTCCCTCACCCGCCACCCACCACAGCACCCCGGGTACCGCCTCCAGGGACTCCTCGCCGGCGACGGGGGACGGCTGGAGCGCGCCGGCCTCCCAGGTGTGGGAACCCCCGTCCGCGTCGCGGGCCGTGAGCGTGAACTCGGAGATCCTGACCAGCCCCCGCAGGACCGACACACACGACGCGCTGCCCGCCAGCGTCCCCTCCCGCAGGTACAGCCGGATCCGCGTCCCCCCGTCGACGAGCCCGTCCGCCCCGCTGTGCCGCTGGATGCGGAAGAGACTTCCGCTGCCGGGGATGTCGACCCGCAGCGCGTGCTCCGCCGGGATGCCCTCCGAGTTGACCTCGCGGGTGACGATCGTCATCTCCTCGGCGAGCATGAAGTAGCTGAACACCCCGATGCCGAAACGGCTGTTGGGGTAGAGGCGCAGTGCCGGATCGTGCCGAAGCCAGCGCGCCTGCTCCCGGCGGAACGACTTCGAGCGCTCGAAGCGGCTGCCGGCCCGGGTAAAAGTGTGCTTGAGCTGCTCGGCGCTCATCCCCACGCCGTTGTCCCGGCATTCGACGTAGCGTCCCCGCTCGTCCTCGCCCTCGCTGAACGTGATCTCTCCCGCCCAACTGCCGGTGTCCGAGCCGCGAGAGCGCAGGTACTGGCAGCGCATCGCCCGGTACCGGCAGGCGTCCATCGCGTTCTGGTACAGCTCGCGCAGCGCCAGATTGGGCTCGCCGCCGTAGAGCTGCTCGCCCATCAGCAGCTCGCGCACCTCCGTCTGGGCCAGATGGAACCTGAGCAGCGGAAGGTCGTAGGCCGGTCGTCCTGCCGTCCTGCTCGGCCGCAGATCGCCGTCGGTCACTCGACGGGGCAGCCGCTCCAGCAGCGTCACCTCGGGTGCCGGCAGATCCGCCGTCAGGCCGGCGATCTCCTCGGTCAGCTCGTCGGCCAGCTCCACGACGGCCATCAGCGCGGCGTGCACCGCCTGGTGCGGGCACGGGGCGTCGAGGCGCAGCACGTCGCCTTCCCTGGCCCAGCCCAGCTCACGGGCGACGCCGATCACCTGCTCCGGCGTCACCGGGTCCGTCACTCCGAGATGTTCCGCCACCACGTCGGGGAATGTCCGTACGTCCACGGCGAGAACCGCCGCGAGCCGCAGCAGCCCCGTCAGCGGACGGACGCGCAGCACCCGGTGACCGCCGCGCAGCAGCACCTTCTCGGGCACCGCGGGCGCCCCCGTGTCCAGTGGGCCCTCCCGGTCGAGACCGGCGGCCATCGCGCACAGCGTCTCGGCCGGCTCCTGCGCGCGGTCCGGGCTCACGCCCATGGCCTCCAGCAGCCGCCGGGCGACGATCGGAGCGATGGGAGTGTCGTCGGTCTCTAAGCGGTCGGCGATCCAGCGGTGCACCAGCCACATCGTCACCGCCGCCGAGTCCGCCTCACGGCCGCGACGTCGGCACTCGACGACCCGGCGGGCGACCGACCGATACTGCTCGGTGGTCTGCTCGAAGTGTCTGCGGTACGCGTCCGCACCGGGCTTGCGTCCTGGGGCGGACGGGTCCACCTCGGCGGACTGGCTGAGCCGCTCGGCCCACGCCGCCTCGCGCAGGAAGACGACGGCCACCAAAGACGCGACCTCGATCGCCGACAACTCGGCCTGTTCGGGCAGCAGGTCGGGCAGGCGGCGGTGCAACAGGCGGACCACGAAGAGGTCGTCGGCCCAGCGGTCGTCGTACTCCAGCCGTTCCTGGGCGTGGTGCAGCGTACGGGCACAACTCTCGACGAACTCCGCGAGACACTGCCGGAAATGCGCGGCCTCCTCGTGCTGCTCCTGTGGGACGCGGTCCCACAGCGGCGTGTCGAGAGCCGCCGTCAGCCAGTCCTCCCTGAGCGAGCGCCCGGCGCAGATCTCCGTGCCCTGGGTGCGCGTGCGGTGGTTGGTGCCGAAGACGATCGAGGCGGTCTGTGCCACACCGCTGCCGCGTGCGGCCTTCGCCGTCGTCGCCCGCGCCGCTTCGAAGACCTCGGTCACGGTGCGCGCGGGGCTCAACGGACCGAGGGCGTCGGCCAGGCCCCGGGTGAAGAAGCTCCCTTCGGGGCCGTAGCCGCTGCGCTCGCCGCTGGAACAGCCGGTCAGCACGGCGTACCCGCCATCGGCCGGTCCGGCGTCGACGGTGTTGCCGAAGGGAGTCTGGTCGTCCGCCCGGTCCGTGCGGCAGGCGTCGATCACCCAGAGCACGGTCCCGGCCTTGCAGTCCTTGAGGAGGGGGCCGATCGCGGCGGGCAGCAGCGAATCGGTGTACACCTCCTGCCAGACCCCGTCACCGGGCCAGGCGGCGTCGGCCGGGACGAGGAAGTCCCGGCCGCCGATCCTGATGCCGTGCCCCGTGAAGTAGAGCAGCAGGGTGCCGTCGGCCGGCATGCCGCGCGCGCATTCGTAGACGCGCCGCTTGAGCTGACTCAGGTGGGGATCGAGCAGGGTCTCCACGATGTAACCGGCTGACCCGAGAGCCGATTCCATCAGCCGCAGGTCGGCGTCGACCACGGCGTCCAGGGGCTCCAGCCCCTCGGCCTGGTCCGGTACCCGGCCGACCCCCACGAGCAGTGCCCTGCGTACGTCGTTCATGTTCCTCCCACCCTGAGGAACATGATGACACCGGGGGCCGACAGGGCCCTAGTAACGGGTGATCGCGGTGCTCCCGCCCGCCGTCCCGATCGCGATGTGCGGAGCCCGCCCGGGCCGCACCCACGTCATGATCCGCCGCATGGCGTCCTTCGGCACGGACACGCAACCGGCCGTCGCGGCCCGCCCGTTGACGTGCAGGAAGATCCCGGCGCCGCGCCCGCGCACCGGGCGGTGGTAGTTGAAGCCGATCACGAGGGCGTGCGCGTACTGCGTGCCGTAGTCGGCCAGGTGCTCGGACTCCGACGCGCGGCAGTCCGCCGGACGGGGCTGCGTCCAGCGGTTGTAGGAGCGGGACTTGTTGTCCTGGCACCACCAGGAGGAGTCGCGCACCGTCCGGTACGCGATCGAGGTGCCGCCCGGCGCCGCCTTCGTGCCGAAGGCGAAGGGCAGGTCGTATAGCCCGGCCGGGGTGGTGTTCGTGCCCTGTTCCCGGCCGCTGCCCGCCACGAGCCCGTTCGCCCCGAACCGGGCGGGGGCCGAACCGGCCCTCACCCAGCGGCCGTCGGCGCGCCGGTCCCACCAGGTGACGGTGCCGGACGTCGAGGACGCGCGGGGCGCCTCGGCGGTGATCAGCTGGCTGCCGCCGCCGGTGTCCGCCATCCGGGCGGGCAGCGGAGCGGCGGCGCTCGCGGAGGGAGCGCTGCCGAGCGCGGCGCAGAGGACGACAGTTGCGGCGATACCTGCTCGTAAAGGACGCATGGTCAGAAGCTAGCGGGCGGCAGCGGCAACGGCAGCCCCGGAAGTCCGTCCAGGCTGCTTCCGATGTACTCCTTCTTCTGGAAGTACGCGTCGAGTTCGGCGTCGTCCTTGCGTGCGAAGAAGTCCCCGTGCAGCGTGCGTTCCTCGTCGTACGTCATGAAGGGGGACGGCGTAACCGCAGGTGTCCCGGACGAGTTCGGCCCGTACGAGGATGATCGCGCGCAGTCCGTTGCGCGTCGGGTCGATGGCGTCGAAGTGCCCGAGGAGGTCGTCGAAGCGCGGGTCGTCGCGGAAGACGGGTTCACCGCGGCCGTGCACCCGGACGATGGTCGGCGGCCCCTGGAAGGCGCACCACATGAGGGTGATCCGGCCGTTCTCCCGCAGGTGCGCGACGGTCTCGGCGTTGGAGCCCGCGAAGTCGAGGTAGGCGACCGTGTGGGGGTCGAGGACGGCGAACGATCCCTTGAGGCCCTTGGGGGAGAGGTTCACCGTGCCGTCGCCGGACAGCGGGGCCGTGGCGGTGAAGAAAAGCGGCTGGGACTCGATGAAGGTGCGCAGTCGTCCGTCGATGCTCTCGTAGCTTTTGCCCATGCGAGGAGTATGGCGAAGTGGATCACATGTCGGACAGATCCGTCCCGCATGGTGGGACATGCCATCTCTGACGGTCCCGATTGACGATTCATGCGTAACCTTGCATAATCATGCATGACAACCACCGGCTTGAGGAGCAGAGCACGTGAGCAGCAACACCGGCGATGTCCGCCTCTGGGGCGGCCGGTTCGCCGACGGCCCCGCCGAGGCCCTGGCGAAACTCTCCGCCTCCGTCCACTTCGACTGGCGCCTGGCGCCGTACGACATCGCGGGCTCCCGCGCCCACGCGCGCGTGCTCAACAAGGCGGGCCTGCTCACCGACGACGAGCTGACCCGCATGATCGCCGGGCTCGACCGGCTCGAAGGCGATGTCGCGGACGGCTCCTTCGTCGGCACCATCGCCGACGAGGACGTGCACACCGCCCTGGAGCGCGGCCTCCTGGAGCGCCTCGGCGCCGACCTCGGCGGCAAGCTGCGCGCCGGCCGCTCGCGCAACGACCAGGTGGCGACCCTCTTCCGGATGTACCTGCGCGACGAGGCCCGGATCATCGGCGGGCTCATCGCCGACCTCCAGGACGCCCTCGTCGGCCTCGCGGAGGCGCACCCCGACACCGCGATGCCCGGCCGCACCCACCTCCAGCACGCCCAGCCCGTGCTCTTCGCCCACCACGTCCTCGCGCATGTCCAGGCGCTCTCCCGGGACGCGGAGCGGCTGCGGCAGTGGGACGAGCGCACGGCGGTCTCGCCGTACGGATCGGGTGCCCTCGCCGGCTCCTCGCTCGGCCTCGACCCGGAGGCCGTCGCCCGCGACCTCGGCTTCGAGCACGGCTCGGCCGGCAACTCCATCGACGGCACGGCCTCGCGCGACTTCGTCGCCGAGTTCACCTTCATCACCGCGATGATCGGCGTGAACATCTCCCGGATCGCCGAGGAGATCATCCTGTGGAACACGAAGGAGTTCTCCTTCGTCACCCTCCACGACGCCTTCTC
This sequence comes from Streptomyces sp. NPDC001904, assembly GCF_040297005.1. NCBI lineage: Bacteria > Bacillati > Actinomycetota > Actinomycetes > Kitasatosporales > Streptomycetaceae > Streptomyces > Streptomyces sp. NPDC001904. Next base: position 333,473 of record NZ_JBEOYI010000004.1, read on the forward strand.
CACCGGCTCGTCGATCATGCCGCAGAAGAAGAACCCGGACATCGCCGAGCTGGCCCGGGGCAAGTCCGGCCGCCTCATCGGCAATCTGACCGGCCTGATGGCGACGCTCAAGGCGCTGCCCCTCGCCTACAACCGCGACCTCCAGGAGGACAAGGAGCCGGTCTTCGACTCCTGCGACCAGCTCCGCCTCCTGCTCCCGGCCTTCACCGGCATGATGGCCACGCTCACGGTCAACCGGGAGCGCATGGAGGAGCTGGCCCCGGCGGGCTTCTCGCTGGCCACCGACATCGCGGAGTGGCTGGTGAAGCAGGGCGTGCCGTTCCGCGTCGCCCACGAGGTCGCCGGCGAGTGCGTCAAGGTCGCCGAGTCCGAGGGCAAGGAGCTCGACGGGCTCACCGACGAGCAGTTCGCGAAGATCTCCGAGCACCTCACGCCCGAGGTCCGCACGGTCCTGAACGTGCCGGGCGCCCTCGCCTCCCGCGACGGCCGCGGCGGCACCGCCCCCAGCGCCGTCGCCGTCCAGCTCGCTGAGCTCAAGCAGGACCTGGGCGTCCAGCGCGCCTGGGCCGACGCAAAGAAGTAGCCCGCAGACCCGTCCCCACGGCCAAGGGCCCGGTTCGTCCGTACGAGGACGAACCGGGCCCTTGTCGTCGTGGGCGGCGGCGGGTCAGCGACGGGCCTTCGCCCCGCTGCCGTAGCTCGACAGGTCCATCAGCAGCCCGATCAGCACGACCAGCCAGCCGATGCCGCGCACCCCGGCCACGGGCGCGTACGCGAACACGTAGCCCAGCGTCGTCCAGGGCAGGAAGAGCAGGCCGAGCAGCGGCAGCAGCACCCCGGTGAACGCCCGGTCCACGAGGTTGGTGAAGAGCCACGTGATCACCAGGGCGACGCGCGGCCCGATCGCCGCCATCGCCGCGAAGATGCAGCACCCCATGCCCGTACCTCCCGAGAATCGCTCCGTTCCGTCAGTCGTAACACCGGGTGAGCGGACGGGCCACCGGAGTTGTCGCCCATCTTCGCGCGGCACGTTGATGAGACATTCATGTCTCATATGGCTTACTCTTGTCTCATGTCCGTCGATCTAGAACAGGTGCTGCGCAGCGCCGCCGCCCTCCTCACCCGCAAGTCCACCGCCACGATGGACGAGGTCGCCCGGGCCGCCGGCATCAGCCGCGCGACCCTGCACCGCCACTTCGCGGGCCGCGACGCCCTCGTCCGCGCCCTGGAGAGCCTCGGCATCCAGGAGTGCGAGACGGCGCTCGACCTGGCCCGGCTCGACGAGGGCCCGGCCGAGGACGCGCTGCGCCGCCTGATCCGGGAGATGGAGCCGGCGGCCCCGCTGCTCGCCTTCCTCACCACGGAGAACCAGCTCTTCGAGGGCGAGGGGCAGAACGCGGGCTGGGAGCGGCTCGACGGACGCATGGTGGCGCTGTTCCGGCGCGGCCAGGAGGCGGGCGAGTTCCGCATCGACCTGACACCGGCCTGGCTCTGCGAGGCGCTCTACGGCCTCATCGGCAGCGGCGCCTGGGCCGTACAGGACGGCCGCGTCGCGGCCAAGGACTTCTCATACATGATCGCCGAGCTGCTGCTCGGCGGCGCACGACGGAGCGTGGAACCATGACCAGCACACACCAGCGCACCCCCGCGGCGGAGGTGGTGTCGCGCCCCGGCCGGTGGCTCGCCCTCTGCGTCCTCGTGCTCGCCGTGCTGCTCGTCGCCGTCGACGCGACGGTCCTCGGCCTCGCGACCCCGTACATCAGTGAGGACCTCAAGCCGTCCGGCACCCAGCTGCTGTGGATCGGCGACGTCTACTCCTTCGTCATCGCCGGACTCCTGGTCTCCATGGGCAGCCTCGGCGACCGCATCGGCCGCAAGAAGCTGCTGCTGACCGGCGCCGTCGCGTTCGGCGCGGTCTCGGTGCTCAACGCGTACGCCACCACGCCCGAGCTGATGATCCTGGCGCGCGCCCTCCTGGGCGTCGCGGGTGCCACGCTCATGCCCTCGACCCTCGCCCTGATCCGGAACATCTTCCACGACCCGCGCGAGCGCTCGCTGGCCGTCGGCATCTGGGGCGCCATGGCCTCGGCCGGTGCCGCGGTCGGCCCGGTCGTCGGCGGTTTCCTGCTCGAGCACTTCTGGTGGGGCTCGGTCTTCCTCATCAACCTGCCCGTGATGGCGGTCCTGGTCGTCGTCGGCGCGAAGCTCATCCCCGAGTCGAAGAACCCGGTCCCGGGCCCCTGGGACCTGCCCAGCGTCGGCCTCTCCCTGATCGGCATGATCGGTGTCGTCTACGCGATCAAGGAGGCGGCGGCGCACGGCGTCGGCTGGGAGGCCGCGGCTGCGGCGGTCGTCGGTGTGGCGGCCCTGGTCACCTTCGTCCGCCGCCAGCTCACCCTCGCCTCACCCCTGCTGGACATGCGCCTGTTCCGCAACCGCGGCTTCTCCGGCGCCGTCCTCGCCGACCTGCTCACCATCCTGGGCCTCGCGGGCCTGATCTTCTTCCTGTCCCAGTTCCTGCAACTGGTCCAGGGCCGCAGGCCGTTCGAGGCGGGCCTGGCCGAACTCCCCGCCGCGGTGGGGGCGGTGGGCGCGGGCCTGATCGCCGGGTTCGTGGCGCGCCGCTTCTCGGTGCGCATCGTGGTGGCGGGCGGCCTCGCGGCGGTGGGCCTGGCCCTCGCCGCGCTCACGACGCTGAGCCGCTCGACGGGCTATCCGCTGCTCGGCACCGTCCTGCTGGTCGTCGGCGTCGGCGCGGGCTTCTCCTTCACCGTGACGGCCGACGTGATCCTCTCCAGCGTCCCCAAGGAGCAGGCGGGCGCCGCGTCCGCGGTCTCCGAGACGGCGTACGAGCTCGGCGCGGCTCTCGGCATCGCCCTGCTCGGCTCGATCGTCACGGGCGTCTACGCGAGCTTCACGGCGCCCGCGGGCACCCCGGCGGACGTGGCGTCGGCCTCCCACGAATCGCTGGGCGGCGCGTTCGAATCGGCCTCGGCACTTCCGCCGGCCCAGGCCCACGAACTGCTGACGTCGGCTCAGAACGCCTTCGTCGACGGTCTCCAGGTGGCGGCCGGGGTCGGCGCGGCGGTCCTCCTGGCGACATCGGTGGCGGCCTGGTTCATGCTCCGCGGCCAACACCTGGAGAACTGACCCCGCCGCCTCGGGCAATCTGCCGGCCCCCAGCGCCGGGCAGGCGCCTGGACGGGCCCGCGCCACGACTCCGCACAAAAAACCTGGGGCCCCCGGAGAACTCCGGGGGCCCCAGGCACGGATCAAAGCGCTACGCGGCCTTGGCCTTCGTGGCGTACATGTCCACGTACTCCTGCCCCGACAACCGCATGACCTCGGCCATCACCGAGTCGGTCACGGCCCGCAGCACGTACCGGTCACGCCCCATCCCGTCGTACCGCGAGAACTCCATGGGCTCCCCGAACCGCACGGTCACCCGCCCGGGCCGCGGCATCCCGGCCCCGCCGGGCTGCAGCTTGTCCGTGCCGATCATCGCGAACGGCACCACCGGCGCCCCGGTCATCAGCGTCAGCCGCGCGATGCCGGTACGGCCGCGGTACAGGCGGCCGTCGGGGGAGCGGGTCCCCTCCGGGTAGATGCCGAAGATCCGGCCCTCCTCCAGGATGCGGCGCCCGGTCATCAGCGCGGCCACCCCGCCGTTGGCACCGTCCCGGTCGACCGGGACCATGCCGACGCCGGTGAAGAACCAGGCCATGAGCCGCCCCTTGAGGGACTTCCCGGTGACGTACTCGTCCTTGCCGATGAAGCACACCTGCCGGTCGCAGACGAGCGGCAGGATCATCGAGTCGATGAACGTCAGGTGGTTGCCCGCCAGAATGACGGGACCGGTGCCCGGAATGTTCTCGGCGCCTTCCACACGGGTGCGGAACATCAGGCGGATGATCGGTCCGAGCACTGCCTTGATGAGCGCGAAGCGGGACAACGGGCCCTCCGATGTCGAGATGGACGAGATTTTCGGTCTGGTCACGACCTGGGATCGGTCGTGACGGTCTGTGCAGGTGAGGACGATACTCGCGCCTGCGGCCCGGCCGCACATCGGGTTCACCGACTGGATACGCAGAGTTGACCTGGCCGCGCGCACCCCTGGGGCGCGCACGACTCCCAGCAGTCACCTCACCACACCCTTCCGTTCCGCACGAGGTCTCCCGTTCGTCACTCCCGCCCACCTACGATCGGGACCGCTTTGACAGGTGCAAGGTAGGACCGGTCGGGAGGAGTGCTTCATGGGGAACGAGAAGTCACAGGCTGCGCGGGAGACCCGGGGAACCACGGGAGTGGGCCGCCGTTCGCTCCTCGGCGCGGCGGTGCTCGGCGCCGGCGCCGCCGCCCTCGCGGCGCCCACCGCGGCGAGCGCCGCGGCCGGCACGAGTGGCGGGAAACACAGCGGACAGGGCCTCAAGGGCCTGCCCGTGCCGACCGTCATCGGTCACCGCGGAGCCAGCGGCTACCGCCCCGAGCACACCCTGGGCTCGTACCAGCTGGCGCTCGACATGGGCGCGCACGTCATCGAGGCCGGTGACATCGTCCCGACCAAGGACGGCCACCTCGTATGCCGTCACGAGCCGGAAATCGGCGGCACCACGGACGTCTCGGCGCACCCCGAATTCGCCTCCCGCAGGACCACCAAGATCATCGACGGGGTCTCGACGACCGGCTGGTTCACCGAGGACTTCACCCTCGCCGAGCTGAAGACGCTCAGGGCCAAGGAGCGCATCCCGGGCAACCGCCAGCACAACACCCTCTACGACGGCCGCTGGGAGATCCCCACCTTCGAGGAGGTCCTCGCCTGGCGCGCCGAGCAGAGCAGGAAGCGCGGCCGCGAGGTCTGGATCTACCCCGAGACCAAGCACCCCACCTACTTCCGCAAGCTGGGCCTCGGCCTGGAGGAGCGGCTCGCCCGGATCCTGCGCGCCCACGGGCTGCACCGGAAGAACTCGCCGGTCATCCTCCAGTCCTTCGAGCCGACCAGCATCCAGCGCCTGAACAAGCTCGTCGACAACCCGCTGGCCGTCCTGCTCTCCACGGCGAACTCCCGCCCCGCCGACTTCGTCGACCTCGGCGACCCGCGCACCGTCGCCGACCTGATCACGCCCAAGGGACTCGCCGAGATCGCCGGGTACGCGAACGGCATCGGCCCCACCCTGGACCTGATCATCCCGAAGGACGCCTCGGGCAGGCTCCTCGCGCCGACCACCCTCGTGACGGACGCCCACGCGGCGGGTCTCGTCCTGCACCCCTACACGATGCGCAACGAGAACACCTTCCTCCCCGCCGACTTCAAGAAGGGGACGGACCCGAACGCGTACGGCGACGCGTTCGGCGCCTTCAAGGCGTACTACGCCACCGGGATCGACGGCATCTTCTCCGACAACTGCGACACCGCCCTCCTCGCCCGCGAGGACTTCGTCAACGGCTGACCCGCGAGCGCCGGTTGGAGTGATCACGGGCGGGCCCGGCAACCAGGAGCCGGACCCGCCCCGTCCCGTCGTACATGACGTACGACACCCGGGTGCTCGACGCCCTGCGCCCCCTGCTCGCCGCGGAGGCGCACGCCGAACTCCCCGCCGCGGCCGACCGCGACGATCTGGCCGACCTGGAGCAGGACGTCTGGCTGCGCCTGCTGGAACGGCTCGCCGCCCAGGACCCGCCGCCCGACCCGGCCGCCTGGCTCACCCGGACGGTCCACGCCGAGGCCCGCCGTCTGCGCCGCACCGGTCGGCGCGAACGGACCGGCGCCGCCGAGCCCGCCGCCGACCCCCGCGAGTCCGACCCGGAACGCCGCACGCTCGCCCGGGAGCGGGCGCGGACCCTGCACGCGGCCGTGCGCCGACTGCCCGGACGTTGCCCCCGCCTCATCGGCGCCCTGCTGTCCCCGCACGACCTCACGTACCGGGAGATCGCGGGCGAGTTGGGTATCTCACAGGGCAGCCTTGGGCCGGAACGTTCCAGATGTCTGGGTTGCCTGCGCAGAATCATGGCCGCCGAGGTTGCGCCGCGGGCCCGCAGGGGAAAAGGCTGAGGGACACACGGCGGACAGGTGAGCGGGAGGCATGCACACATGGGCATGAGCGTGACCATCTCTGCGGCGACCGAAGAGGATGCCGAACACATCCTCAAACTGCAGTACCTCTGCTACCAGAGCGAGGCACAGCTCTACGGCGACTACTCGATCGAACCGCTCACGCAGTCCCTGGAATCGCTCCGGGGCGAACTGGAGGGCGGCACGGTCCTGGTGGCCCGCCTCGGTGACGAAGTGGTGGCGTCCGTGCGCGGCACGACCGACGCGGACGGCACGGCGCACATCGGCAAGCTGATCGTCCACCCGCGGCTGCGGCGTCACGGTCTCGGCGGCCGGCTGCTCGCCGCCATCGAGTCCCAGCTGGCCACGGGGGGCACGGCCAAGCGCTTCGAACTCTTCACGGGCCACCGCAGCGACCACAACCTGCGCCTCTACCGCAGGCACGGCTACGCGCCGGTCACCACGGAGAAGGTCGACGAGCGCCTGACGCTGGTGACCCTGGCGAAGGAGACCGAGGCGCCGAGCCTCACCGGAGTCTGACCGGACGGCCGGGGCCCCGCCCCGGCCGCACCCGGCGACAGGATCAGGCCTGCGCGGCCGTGGACCCGTGCTGGAGCACGCCCTTGCGCAGCCAGTACATCGCGGTCAGCGGCAAGATCACGGGGATGAAGAGGTAGCCCATCCCGAAGTCCGACCACACGGTCGCGTCCGGGAACGCCGACGGCTCCACCAGCGTCCACACGCCGACGATCAGCACCCCCGCCAGCTCCAGCGCGCAGCAGGCGAACGCGGCCCGCCGCGCCCGGTCCCCGCCGCGCACCAGCGAGTACGTGATGAACCCGTACACGATCCCCGCCACCGCGGACAGCGTGTACGCGAGCGGCGCCCTGCCGAAGTCGGTGGAGATCTGCACGGCCGAGCGCGACACGGCCCCGACGACCATGACGCCGTAGAGCCACACGAGCAGCATGCCCGGACCGCTGATCAGCCGGCGCCGCTGCTTCGCGGACGCCTTCTCCGAAGAGGCCACAGCCACCTCATCCTCCCCAGATGTCATAGAGCCGCACTTCGAGAACGGCCAGCACCACACCGCCCGCCGCGACGGTCACCGACCCCCACCGGGTCCGCTCCGCCAGCGACATGAACCCCGCCGCCGGGACGCACGCGAACGCCCCGATCAGATAGGCGACGAAGATCGTCGTGCCCTGGTCCGGCTTCTCGCCGCGCGCCAGCTGCACGATCCCCACCACCAGCTGCACCAGCGCCAGCACCGACACCACGGCCATGCCGATGAAGTGCCAGTCCTTGGTCGGCTGGTCGCGAGAGGCGGCGAAGCCGCACCAGGCCGCGAGCGCGAGCGCGGCGAGACCCGTCACCAGGGTCAGGGCATCAAGCATGGCCGAGAGCCTATTACGGCCGAAATGACCCGCCGCCCGCACCCCCGGCGCACCGCCCGTACGCTCGACGTATGAAGATCACCGCGGACGCTCTCCTCTTCGACAACGACGGAACCCTCGTCTCCTCGCTGGAGTCCGTGTACCGCTGCTGGACCCGCTGGGCGCAGGAGTACGGGATCACCGCCGAGGACTTCGCGGCCATCGAGCTGCACGGCCGTCCCGCCGTCGAGATCGTCGCCGACCTGCTGCCCGCCGAGCGGGTCGCCGAGGCCGTCGCCCGGATCGAGGAGCTGGAGGTCGAGGACGTGCCGAACGGCGGCACGCACCTGCTGCCCGGCGTCCGGGAACTCCTCGACGCGCTGCCCGAGGGGCGCTGGGCCGTCGTCACCTCCGCCACCCGCCGGCTCGCCGCGGCCCGGCTCGCGGCCGTCGGGATCACCCCGCCGCTGCTCGTCGCCGCCGACGACATCACGCGCGGCAAGCCCGACCCGCAGCCGTTCCTGCTCGCCGCCGGGAAGCTGGGCGCGGACCCGGCGCGCTGCGTCGTCTTCGAGGACGCCCCGGCCGGGCTCGCCGCGGGCCGCGCCGGCGGGATGCGGACCGTGGCCTTGACCACAACGCACGCGGCCGCCGACCTCAGCGCGGACGTCGTGGTGAAGGACCTGTCGGCCGTGTCAGCACTGGCCACGGAGGCGGGCGTGGAGGTCGTCGCCGGGCCCTGAGCGACCCCGGACCGCCATCCACGCGTGTCCGCTATTCGGACAGTGCGGGCGGGATGCGCCCTCACGTCTGCTTTACTTGCCCGCATGACCACGACGAGCAGCCGCACCCTTGCGACCGAGGCGACCATGACGCCCGGTGCTCGTTGTATGTGTCGAATGTGCGCCTTCTGAGGGCCCCCACCGCCTGATCTCGCGCCCCGAAGCGAGACCCGCGCGCCCTGTTCCGTAGGGAGTGACTCCGCAGGGAGAAACAGTTCGCCTACGTGACCGGGCCTGCCCCGCGCACAGCTTCTCCGTACGGAACCCACCGCCGGCCCCGTGCCGGCGCGAGAACCTGTCGCGCGCCCGGAAAATCCCCACGTTCCGAATGAATGCCCCGTGCCCGGCGCCACCCGTGCCGCGCACTCGACAGTGACGGACATCCACGTGATCACCACCCAGGGCCTCACCAAGGTCTACCGCTCGCGCGGCCGAGAGGTCACCGCCCTCGACGGCGTCGATCTGCACGTGCGCGAAGGCGAGGTGTACGGCGTCATCGGCCAGTCCGGCGCCGGCAAGTCCTCGCTGATCCGCTGCGTGAACCTCCTGGAGCGCCCCACCACCGGCACCGTGACGGTGGCGGGCCAGGACCTCACCGCCCTCGCCGGGCGCGGCCCGCGCGCCGGCAAGGAACTGCGCGAGGCGCGCAGCCGCATCGGCATGGTCTTCCAGCACTTCAACCTGCTGTCCTCGCGCACCGTCCAGGACAACATCGAGCTGCCCCTCGAAATCCTCGGCAAGTCCGGGAAGGAACGTTCCTCCAAGGCGCTGGAGCTGCTCGACCTGGTCGGCCTCGCCGACAAGGCGAAGTCCTACCCGGCGCAGCTCTCCGGCGGCCAGAAGCAGCGCGTCGGCATCGCCCGCGCGCTGGCCGGCGACCCGAAGGTGCTGCTCTCCGACGAGGCCACCAGCGCCCTCGACCCGGAGACCACCCGCTCGATCCTCCAGCTCCTGCGCGACCTCAACCGCCAGCTCGGCCTGACCGTCCTGCTCATCACGCACGAGATGGACGTCGTCAAGACCGTCTGCGACTCCGCCGCCCTCATGGAGCACGGCAAGATCGTCGAGTCCGGCACCGTCAGCGAGCTCCTCGCGACCCCGGGCTCCGAACTCGCCGCCGCGCTCTTCCCGGTCGGCGGCGACGCGTCCGGCGCCGACCGCACCGTCATCGACGTCACCTTCCACGGGGAGTCGACGACCCAGCCGGTCATCTCGCAGCTCTCGCGCACGTACAACATCGACATCTCGATCCTGGGCGCCGCGATGGACACCGTCGCCGGCAAGCAGGTCGGCCGCATGCGCATCGAGCTGCCCGGCCGCTACGAGGACAACGTCGTACCCGTCGGCTTCCTGCGCGAGCAGGGCCTCCAGGCCGAGATCGTCGACAACGCGGCGCGCGACGACGCCGCGTCCGCACTGCTGAAGGAAGGTGTGTCCAAGTGACCTGGTCGGAGATGCAGCCGCTGCTGTCCCAGGCATGTTGGGACACCCTCTACATGGTCGGCTGGTCCGCGCTGATCGCCGTCGTCGTCGGTCTGCCGCTGGGCATTCTGCTCGTCCTCACCGACCGCGGAGGGCTGCTGCAGAACGCCTTCGCGAACAAGGTCATCGGGCAGATCGTGAACATCGTCCGCTCGATGCCCTTCCTGATCCTGATGGTCGCCCTGATGGGCTTCACCCGCTGGATCGTCGGCACCACCATCGGCCGCGAGGCCGCCATCGTGCCGCTCGCCATCGGTGCCATCCCGTTCTTCGCGCGGCTCGTCGAGACGTCCGTACGGGAAGTCGACGGCGGGCTGGTCGAGGCCGTGCAGTCGATGGGCGGCAACACCTGGACCGTCGTGCGCAGGGTCCTCGTCCCCGAGTCGCTGCCGTCACTGATCTCGGCGACCACGACCACGATCGTCGCCATCATCGGCTACTCCGCGATGGCCGGCACGGTCGGCGCGGGCGGTCTCGGCGACCTCGCCATCCGCTACGGCTACCAGCGCTTCGAGACGACCCTGATGTGGATCATCGTGGCCGTCCTCGCCGTCGTCATCGCCATCATCCAGTTCGCCGGTGACAGCGCGGCCCGCGCCCTGCACCGCCGTGCGGGCAAGGGCGGCGAACCGTTCCGCTTCCGCCTGCTCGGCGGCTTCCTGCCCGCGGGGCCGGTCGGCGCCGAGGCCACCCCGGCCAAGACCCGCTGACTCGCTTCCCCCAGACTCCCCGCCTCACCCGGCGGGTTGCACCACCATGGAGAAAGGCACTTTTCGTGCGTAACACCACCAAGATCACCGCAGCTGTCCTCGCCACCGGCGCCCTCACCCTGGGCCTGACCGCCTGCGGCTCCGACAAGGGCGACACGAAGGCCAAGGCGTCCGACCCGCTGGTCGTCGCCGCGACTCCCGTCCCGCACGCCGAGGTTCTCAACTACATCAAGAAGAACCTGGCGAAGAAGGCCGGCCTCAACCTCGAGGTCAAGGAGTTCACGGACTACGTCCAGCCGAACAACGCCACCGAGGACGGCTCGGTCGACGCCAACTACTTCCAGACCGTGCCGTACCTCGAGGACTTCAACAAGAAGAACGGCACGCACCTGAAGTCGGTCGCCACCGTCCACCTGGAGCCGCTCGGCCTCTACTCCAAGAAGGCCACCAAGGTCGACGACATCAAGAAGGGCGGCACCATCGCCGTCCCGAACGACGCCGACAACGAGAGCCGCGCCCTGCGCTTCCTCGCCGCCAACGGGGTCATCACCCTCAAGAGCGGCTCCGAGGCCACGGCCACCCCGCAGGACATCGCGAAGAACCCGAAGGACCTGACGTTCAAGGAGGTCGAGGCGGCGCAGACCCCGCGCTCCCTCCAGGACGTCGACGCCGCGGTGATCAACGGCAACTACGCCATCGGTGCCGACCTCAACCCGGCCAAGGACGCCCTCGTCCTGGAGTCGGCGAAGAACAACAAGTACAACAACGTCCTCGCGGTCAAGGAGGGCAACGAGAACGACCCGCGCGTCAAGAAGCTCGCCAAGCTCCTGACCTCGCCCGAGGTGAAGAAGTTCATCGAGGACAAGTACAAGGGTTCGGTGCTCCCCTCCTTCTGAGTCCTGCGAGCTCTCGGATCCCTCTGATGCGTGCACACACGATTCCCGCCGCCGTGATCGCCGGGGCACTCGCCCTCGGCGTCACGGCCTGCGGAAACGGCAAGGACGGTGGCGACGCGAACGGCCCGCTGGTCGTCGGGGCCACCCCGACCCCGGCCGGCGAGGTCCTCGCGTACGTCAAGAAGCACCTGGCGAAGAAGGCCGGACTCGACCTGGAGATCAAGGAGTTCACGGACTACGTCCTGCCGGACACCGCCCTCCAGGACGGCACCCTCGACGCCAACCTCTACCAGCACAAGCCCTACTTGGAGGACTTCAACAAGTCCAAGGGCACCACCCTGAGCGCGGTCACCGACGTGTACCTGCCGCCCATGGGCGTCTACTCCAAGAAGGTCGACGACGTCACGAAGCTCGCCGAGGGCGCGACCGTGGCACTGCCGAACGACACCACCAACGAAGGCAGGGCGCTCGAACTCCTCGCCTCCGAGGGGGTGATCGAGCTCAAGAAGGGCGCGGGCGCGAACGCGGGTCCCCAGGACGTCGCGAAGAACCCGAAGGGCCTGATCTTCAAGGAGCTCGAACCGGCCCAGCTGCCGCGCTCGTTGAGCGACGTCGACGCGGCCGTCGTCAACAACAACTACGCGCTCGACGCGGACCTGAGCCCCCGGAAGGACGCCATCCTCCTGGAATCGGTGAAGGACAACCCGTACAACAACGTCCTCGCCGTCAAGAAGGGCCACGAGGACGACCCGCGCGTCAAGAAGCTCGCCGAGCTGCTCACGTCCCCCGAGGTGAAGAAGTTCATCGAGGACACGTACCAGGGCTCGGTCCTTCCGACCTGAGACGATGCGCGGGCCGTACGGCCCGCAGGCACACCCTCCATGGGGGCCGTTCCCGGCAACAGGGGCGGCCCCCATGTGCAGTTACGTGCCTGCATGCTGCATGCTGGGCACTTCACCCCGGCCGACACGAGGGACGACAGGCGGCCACGAAGGTTACGGAGCGGCGCATGACGAACACCTTCCCCGAGATCTCCATCAGCACGGAGCGCTTGGTGCTGCGTCCGCTCGACGAGGACGACGTCCCCGCCCTGGCCGAGATGATGAACGACGAACTGGTCGCCGCCTGGACGTCGGTCCCGCAGCCGTTCACCGAGGACGGCGCGCGGAGCTGGGTCAAGGAGTACGCCCCGCGCGAGCGCACGGCCGGCACCGGACTCGACCTGGCCGTCACGGAGTTCCTGACCCAGCGCCTGGTCGGCATCATCCAGCTCACCAAGACCAACTGGCACGTCCGCGCCACCGAGCTGTCGTACATCGTCGCCCCCTGGGCCCGCGGCGAGGGCTACGCCTCCGAGGCGGCGCTCGCCACCGCCCAGTGGCTCTTCCGCGACCAGGGCATCGAGCGCATCGAACTGCGCACCGCCGCCGACAACACCGCCTCCCAGCAGGTCGCCCAGAAGATCGGTTGCATCAGCGAGGGCGTACTGCGGGGCGCCTGCATAGCGCGTACCCGGACCGAGGACGGCACCTGGGCCGACGTCCGTACCGACTTCATCGTGTGGAGCCTGCTCCCCGAGGACATCGAGGGCGTCACCGAGCAGCTCGCCGAGGCCGGCGGTTTCACCGCGTTCTCCGACTGGAACTGACGCGGCCGGGAAGCGGTCCGGAGAAGAGAGGACCCCGACGGCGAGCGCCCCGGTCCGGAACCCGACCAGGGGCAATGGCCGGACCCAGCAGGTACGCTCACGGTGCCCCGCCCGGCCCTGCCCATCGGCGGCCCCCTCTCGCGTACGCATCCGCACCCTTCCTGGAGACTGACAACGATGGCCGACCGGGTCACGGTGATCGGCTGGGACGGCTCGCCCCTCACCGAGGCAGCCCGTTCCGCACTCGACGCGGCCACCCTCGTGGCCGGCGCCGCGCACCACCTGGCGCTGCCCGAAGTGCCCGGGCGCGCCGAGCGCATCCGCCTCGGCAGCGTCTCCCTCGCCGCCCGCCGGATCACCGGGCACCGCGGCACCGCCGTCGTCATCGCCGACGGCGACCCCGGCTTCTTCGGCGTCGTGCGCACCCTGCGCGCCCCCGAGTACGGCCTGGAGGTCGAGGTCGTCCCCGCCGTCTCCTCCGTCGCCCAGGCCTTCGCCCGGGCCGGGATGCCCTGGGACGACGCCCAGGTGGTCGTCGCCCACCGCCGCACCCTGCGCCGCGCGGTGAACGTGTGCCGGGCCCACACCAAGGTGGCGGTCCTCACCTCGCCCGGCGCCGGACCCGCCGAGCTCGGCCTGCTCCTCGACGGCGTCCACCGCACCTTCGTCATCTGCGAGGAACTGGGCACCGACCGCGAACAGGTCACCGTCGTCACCTCGGACAAGGCCGCCGACCACACCTGGCGCGACCCCAACGTGGTCATCGTCGTCGGCGGCACGGTCACCGCCGCGGCCCCGGAGAACGGCGGCTGGCTCGCCGGCGGCGAGCCGCGGGAGGCGGCCGCCGCACCGCGCGGCTGGGCGCTGCCCGCCGCCGAGTACGCGGGCCCCTTCGGCGAGGGCGAGACCGAACTGCTGCGCGCGGCCCAACTCGCCCGGCTCGGACCGAGGACCGGCGACCTGGTGTGGGACATCGGCTGCGGCAGCGGCGCGTTCACCGCGGAGGCCGCCCGGTTCGGCGCCGCCGTCATCGCCGTGGACCGCGACGCGGACGCCTGCGGCCGCACCCTGTCGGCCGTCCGCGGCTTCGGCGTCCAGGCACAGATCGTGCGCGGCACCGCGCCGCACGTCCTGGAGGACCTGCCCGAGCCCGACGTCGTCCGGGTCGGCGGCGGGGGAGCGGCGGTCGTCTCCGCGGTCGCCGACCGCCGCCCCGCGCGGATCGTCGCGCACGCGGCGACACGCGACGAGGCCGAACTCATCGGCAGGGACCTGACGGAGCACGGTTACGACGTCGAGTGCGCCCTTCTGCAATCCGTCGAACTGGACACACGCGCCTGGACCGAGAAGGAGCGGACTGTGGGATTCCTCCTGTCCGGACGCCTGCCGGACCGCCACCCGTGACCCTGACGGCCGAGGACGCGCTGTAGGCTGGCCGATCGTTGTACCGCACCGCTGCGTCCGACAATTCGTCGGCCAATGTCCGGAAAACGCGCCAGCTTTGGGGTGTGCTGTGGTACGGCGCCGACCGGAGGACGCGCAACGTGGCGCAGTCCACAGAAGGCCATGGGTGATCTACGTTCCGTGGCCGCGGTCCGACCGGGACAATGCCTGTTGTCCGGGACGGTTCGTGCCGCGCGGCGCGCACGCTCGTTCACCATGACGGGCGGTCGACGCACCGCTCCGGTCAAGGGGGTTGCTCACCGGGCCACGGGTCCGGGGCGGCCGGCAAGTTCTCATCGATGGGCGAGGGGTAGGCATGACCGACACCGGTCAGGTTCCGGGCGAGGGGCTGCCGGAGAACGCAGGCGCGGTGGAGCAGCCGGGCGTTCCCGCCCCGGGTGCATACACCTACCTCGATCCCGCCGAAGCCACCGCCGAGGACGACGAACTCCTCCTGATGCCGGGCTCCCAGGGCGCCTGGGGCCAGCCGCACGGCGCCCCGGTCCCGGCCCCCGCGCCGCAGCAGGGCTACGAGGGCTACGCCCCGGCGCCCGCCGCCCCGCAGGCGCACGAGCCGGGCCCGCACGAGATGGCCGGCCGCGACAGCGGACACCACGACATGGGCGGCATGCACCTGCAGAACCAGCCGGCCGCCGCCGGCGCCGTGAACCAGGGCCCCGCCCGCCGCCCGCTGCACATGGGCCCGCCCATGCCCGAGACCGGCGGCACCGTGCGCTCGCTCGCCGACCGCGGCCCCGCGCAGCAGACCCCGGCCAACCCGATGCCCGTACGGCAGGCGGGCCCGCCCACCACGGGCCCCGAGTACCTCGACATCCCGCCGCAGGGCGCGGCCCCGTGGGAGCCCGCGGAGGCGCAGACGCCGTCGCAGCCGGAGTTCGAAATGCCGCAGATCCCCGCAGAAACGGTCGTTCCGGAGGGGTACGCCCTCCCGCAGGATCCGGCCGCGGCGGCCCGGTTCGCACCGGTCGCCGAGCCCGCCCCGGTCGGTGCCTACGCCGGTCAGGCGGAGCAGCCCGGCCACTCCGACCCGTACGGCGTGCCGCAGGAGTCCGGGCAGCAGCCGCTCGGCCAGTTCGTGCCCGTCGAGGGCTCCGTGCCCACGACGCCGCACCTGGCCCCGACGCCTCCGCACGCCATGACGGTCCCGCCGATGCCGGAGCCCGCCGTGGAGCAGGCGCCCGAGCCGGTCGCCGTGCAGCCCGAGCAGCTCGCCCAGCCCGAGCCGGCCGCCCCGGCCGAGCAGATTCCGCAGCCCGCCGAGCCGGTGGCGCAGGCGGAGCCGGTCGCCGAGCAGCCGCAGCCGTCCGCTCCCGAGCCCGTGGCCCCGGTGGAGCCCGCGCCCGAGCCGCAGCCCGAGGCGCCGATCGCACTGGGCCCCGTGCACGCCGAGCCGCTCCAGCAGCCCGAGGCGGAGGAGCAGGCGCCCACCGAGGTGCCGGTCGCCCCGCAGGCCGCCGAGGAGCAGCCCGAGCAGCCCGAGCCCGTCGAGTACCCCGAGCAGATCGAGATCGCGGCCTCGGTGCCCGCCCCGCGCGACGGCGGCCCCGCCGCGGCCCCGGCGCCCGAGCAGGCCCCGGCGCCCGAGCCGGTCATGGCGCAGGAGCCCGTCGCCGACGAGGAGCCGGAGCTGATCGAGGTCGCCCCGGAGCCCGCCCAGGACCTTCAGCCACTCCAGGAGGCCCAGCCCCTCCAGGAAGCACAGCCCCTCCAGGACGTTGAGCCCGTCCAGGAGGCGCAGCCCGAGGCCGAGCCCCTGCCCGAGGCGGGGGAGCCGGAGCAGTTCGGCCCCGCGGCCCCCGGCTACGACGACGCCGAGCGCGAGGCCGTCCTGCGCGTGATGCGCGAGCGCCGCGACATCCGCAACGGCTTCCGCGGCGACCCCATCCCGCACGAGGTGCTGCTCCGCGTCCTGGAGGCGGCCCACACGGCGCCGTCCGTCGGCCACTCCCAGCCCTGGGACTTCGTCGTCATCCGCTCCGCCGAGACCCGGCGCACGATGCACGAACTGGCCATGCGGCAGAAGGACGCGTACGCGAAGTCCCTGCCCAAGGGCCGCGCGAAGCAGTTCAAGGAACTGAAGATCGAGGCCATCCTCGACACCCCGGTGAACATCGTCGTCACCGCCGACCCGACCCGCGGCGGCCGCCACACCCTCGGCCGGCACACCCAGCCGCAGATGGCGCCGTACTCCTCCGCGCTCGCGGTCGAGAACCTGTGGCTCGCCGCCCGCGCCGAGGGCCTGGGCGTCGGCTGGGTCTCGTTCTTCGACGAGCGCGAGATGGTCCGCACGCTCGGCCTGCCCGACCACCTCGAAGTCGTCGCCTACCTCTGCGTCGGCTACGTCGACGAGTTCCCGGAGGAGCCCGAGCTGATGCAGGCGGGCTGGTCCAAGCGCCGCCCGCTGTCCTGGGTCGTCCACGAGGAGACGTACGGGCGTCGCGCCCTGCCCGGCGAGGACCCGCACGACCTGCTCGCCGAGACCGTCTCCAACATCCGCCCGCTGGACGCCAAGGCGCTCGGCGAGGCCTGGGAGCGGCAGAAGCGCATGACGAAGCCCGCCGGGGCGCTCGGCATGCTGGAGATCATCTCCGCGCAGCTGTCCGGCCTGTCCCGGATGTGCCCGCCCCCGGTGCCGGAGCCCGCGGCCGTCGCGATCTTCGCGGGCGACCACGGCGTGCACGCCCAGGGCGTCACCCCGTGGCCGCAGGAGGTCACCGGCCAGATGGTCGCCAACTTCCTGGGAGGCGGCGCGGTCTGCAACGCGTTCGCGAACCAGGTGGGCGCCGAGGTCTGCGTCATCGACGTCGGCGTCGCCAGCGAACTCCCGGCCACGCCCGGCCTGTTGCCCCGCAAGGTGCGGGCCGGCACCGCCGACATGACGACCGGCCCGGCCCTGACCCGCGAAGAGGTCAAGGCGGCCATCGAGGTCGGCATCGAGACCGCCCGCGACCTGGTGGCGGCGGGCAACAAGGCGCTGCTCACCGGCGAGATGGGCATCGCGAACACGACGGCGTCGGCCGCGCTGATCTCGGTCTACACCGAGGTCGACCCGGCCGAGGTCACCGGCCGCGGCACCGGCATCAACGACGAGACGCACGCCCGCAAGATCGAGGTCGTGCGCCGCGCCCTCGACGTGCACCGGCCCGACCCGGCGGACCCGATCGGCGTCCTCGCGGCGGTCGGCGGTCTGGAGCACGCGGCCCTGGTCGGCCTGCTCCTCGGCGGTGCCTCGCTGCGTACGCCGGTCATCCTCGACGGCGTCAGCGCCGGTGCGGCCGCCCTGGTCGCCCGCGCCATCGCCCCCGAGGTGCTCGCCGCCTGCATCGCGGGCCACCGCAGCGCCGAGCCCGGCCACGTCGCGGCCCTGAACAAGCTGGGCCTGCGCCCCCTGGTCGACCTCGACCTCCGCCTCGGCGAGGGCACCGGCGCCCTCCTGGCGCTGCCGATCGTGCAGAGCGCGGCCCGCGCGATGCACGAGGTGGCGACCTTCGACTCGGCGGGCGTCACCGAGAAGTAACCCGGCGCCACAGGAACGCCTGTCCATCCCTCTGGGGCTGTGGGCAGGCGTTCCGCCTGGGGCCCCCTCCCACGCCCTCAGGGCAGTGGGGGACGGAACGGGTGGGCACAGCGCTGCGGCCCCGGTGACTGCCCCAGCGGCCCCGACATAAGCTGGCCCCATCAGAACCTGCACGTCACAGGGCTCCAAAGTCGCAGCCCACCGAGCCCGCCGCCAGGAGCCGCACGACATGTCGACCCCTCAGCACCCCGCATACCCGGTCGGCCTCCGCCTGACCGACCGCAGGACGATCGTCATCGGCGGCGGCCAGGTGGCCCAGCGCAGGCTTCCCGCGCTCATAGCGGCGGGCGCGGACATCACCCTCATCTCCCCGTCCGCCACCCCCTCCGTGGAGGCCATGGCGGACGCGGGCGAGATCACCTGGACCCGCCGCCGCTACGAGGAGGGCGACCTCGACGGCGCCTGGTACGTCCTCGTGGCCACGGCCGACCGCACCGCGAACGACCTGGCCTCCGCCGAGGCGGAGCGCAACCGCACCTGGTGCGTCCGCTCCGACGACGCCGAGGCCGCGACGGCCTGGACCCCGGCCACCGGACGCACCGAGGGCGTCACCGTCGCGGTGCTGTCCGCCGAGGCCGCCGACCGCGACCCGCGCCGCACGGCGGCGATACGCGACGCGCTGGTGGAGGCCCTGCGCGACGGCACGGTCACCGCGGAGCGCACCCGCACCCCGGGCGTCGCCCTGGTCGGCGGCGGCCCCGGCGACCCCGACCTGATCACGGTCCGCGGCCGCAGGCTCCTCGCGGAGGCCGACGTCGTCATCGCCGACCGGCTCGGCCCGCGCGACCTGCTCGACGAACTTCCGCCGCACGTCGAGGTGATCGACGCGGCGAAGATCCCGTACGGCCGTCAGATGGTCCAGGAGGCCATCAACCAGGCCCTCATCGATCACGCCAAGCAGGGCAAGGCCGTCGTCCGCCTCAAGGGCGGCGACCCGTACGTCTTCGGCCGCGGCATGGAGGAGGCCCAGGCGCTCGCCGCCGAGGGCATCCCGGTCACCGTCGTCCCCGGCATCTCCAGCTCGATCTCGGTGCCCGGCGCGGCCGGCATCCCGGTCACCCACCGCGGTGTCGCCCACGAGTTCACCGTGGTCAGCGGTCACGTGGCGCCCGACGACGAGCGCTCCCTCGTCGACTGGTCGGCGATGGCCCGGCTGACCGGCACCCTGGTGATCCTCATGGGCGTCGACAAGATCGGGAAGATAGCCGAGGCCCTGATCGCGCACGGAAAGCCGGCCGACACCCCCGTCGCCCTCGTCCAGGAGGGCACGACCTCCGCCCAGCGCCGCGTCGACGCGACCCTCGCCACGGTCGGCGAGAAGGCCGTCGCGGAAGGCGTGAAGCCCCCGGCGGTCATCGTCGTCGGCGCGGTGGTCCACGAGAACCCCACGCGTAACCAGCGGTAACAAGAGCAGTACTCAACCGTTGGCACCACAACCAGAACAAGGCAGTATCGATCCGTGGCTGAACCCAAAGGTCTCATCACCATCGAGGACCCCGACGACCCGCGCCTGCGCGACTACACGGGCCTGACCGACGTGGAACTGCGCCGCAAGCGCGAACCGGCCGAGGGCCTGTTCATCGCCGAGGGCGAGAAGGTCATCCGCAGGGCCAAGCTCGCCGGCTACGAGATGCGCTCCATGCTGCTCTCCGCCAAGTGGGTCGACGTCATGCGCGACGTCATCGACGAGGTCCCGGCCCCGGTCTACGCGGTCGCCCCCGACCTGGCCGAACAGGTCACCGGCTACCACGTGCACCGCGGCGCCCTCGCCTCCATGCAGCGCAAGCCGCTGCCCACCGCCGAGGACCTGCTCACCACCGCGCGCCGCGTCGTGATCATGGAGTCGGTGAACGACCACACCAACATCGGCGCCATCTTCCGCTCGGCGGCGGCGCTCGGCATGGACGCGGTCCTGCTCTCCCCGGACTGCGCGGACCCGCTCTACCGCCGCTCGGTGAAGGTCTCCATGGGCGCGGTCTTCTCGGTGCCGTACGCGCGCCTGGAGACCTGGCCGAAGTCGCTGATGTCGGTCCGCGAGGCAGGCTTCAGCCTGCTGGCGCTCACCCCGGCCGAGCGGGCGAAGTCCCTGGACGAGGTGGCCCCGCACCGGATGGACCGGGTGGCCCTGATGCTCGGCGCCGAGGGCGACGGCCTGACGACCAAGGCCCTGATGGCCGCCGACGAATGGGTCCGCATCCCGATGGCCCACGGCGTCGACTCGCTGAACGTCGGAGCGGCGGCCGCGGTCGCGTTCTACGCGGTGGCGACCGGCCGCCCCGAACTCTGATCCGAGCGCTCAGCCCTCGCCGTCGGCGGCGGGCGGCGTCTGCGGCTGTGTCGCACTCGTGTGCGACACACCCAGGTCGCCCAGCCCGCGCGACGGCCCCTGGCAGCCCTGCATGGCCGCGATGGCCAGCGCCACCAGGAGCGTCACGACCACGAACACGAAGAGCCGCTGGCCCAGCAGCCGCGGATTCGCGGGCCGCAGCCGCTTGCCCGTCCCCGTCCCGTTCGTCCGCGGCGCCGGACGTCCCGCGCCACTGCGCGGCGCGGGCCTGCTGCCCGACCGCGAGGTGCTGCTGCGGGAGCCGCCGCCGGTCCGCCCGTTGCTGGGCCGGGACGCGCCCGTGCCCGGCGGGGTGCGCCGCTGGGTGC
The DNA here is from genome assembly GCF_040297005.1 of Streptomyces sp. NPDC001904. Classification (NCBI taxonomy): domain Bacteria; kingdom Bacillati; phylum Actinomycetota; class Actinomycetes; order Kitasatosporales; family Streptomycetaceae; genus Streptomyces; species Streptomyces sp. NPDC001904. The sequence continues at coordinate 354,112 of NZ_JBEOYI010000004.1, forward strand.
GCTGCTGCTCGTGCTGCTCGTGCGGGTCGTGCCGTTCGGTGGGGTGGGCGAGCCGCCCGGTCGGCCGGTCCTGCTCCGCGATCCGCTGCGCCGGCGGCCGCGACTCACCGAGCCCCTGGGCCTCGCGGGCCGCGATCTCCTTGAGCCGCAGCGACAGTTGCAGCGTGCTCGGCCGCTCCTCGGGATCCTTCGCCAGGCATGCCCGCAGCAGCGGCGCCAGCGCGTCCGGCACCCCGTGCAGCTGCGCCTCCTCGTGCACCACGCGGTAGAGCATGACCTCGGAACTGCCGTGCCCGAAGGGCGAGTCGCCCATCGCCGAGTACGCCAGCGTCGCCCCGAGGGCGAACACGTCGGTGGCCGGGGTGACGGCGGCCCCGCGCACCTGCTCGGGTGCCAGGAAGCCGGGGGAGCCGACCGCGGTCCCCACGTGCGTCAGGGTCGAGGCGCCGGTCGCCCAGGCGATGCCGAAGTCGATGATCCGCGGCCCCTTCGGGGACAGCAGGATGTTGGACGGCTTGAGGTCCCGGTGCACGACGCCCGCCTCGTGCACGGCGACGAGCCCCTCCGACAGCGCGGCGCCCACGGCGGCGACGTCGGCCGCGGCCAACGGGCCCTCCTCCGCCACCTTGTCGTGCAGCGAGGGACCGGGCACGTACTGCGTGGCGAACCACGGACGGTCGGCCTCCAGGTCGGCGGCCACCAGGCGCGCCGTGCACCCGCCCCGGATCCTCCGTGCGGCGGACACCTCGCGCGCGAACCGCGACCGGAACTCCTGATCCTCCGCCAGATCCGGCCTGATCACCTTGAGCGCGACCCGCTGGCCCCGGCGGTCGGAACCGAGATAGACCACGCCCATCCCACCGGCCCCGAGCCGTCTGTGAAGCCTGAACGAGCCGACGACGCGCGGGTCCTCGCGCCTCAGGCGCATCATCGCCATGTCCATCCCCGCTGCTGCCCGGTCCGTCTGACGAGCCACAGCTTACGTTTCCGCGCCCGGCTGCGCGCAGAGGCCGCGCCCTCACGGCAGATTCGATTGTCAGTGCCGGGTGGGAGACTTGAAAAGTCGTCAGGGAGCGCGGGAGCAGGGCGTATCCATACTGCCCGAAATCCCAACCACCCGCCGCAGAAGGGGGATTGGGCCCATGAAGGGTGATCGCGTCGAGATAGTCGTGGACGCCGGGGACACGACACGCACGTACGAGGTGGTGGCCAGCCGTGCCGGTCGGAGAGTGGAGACGGCGGTGCGCAGGGGAGTCGTGGAAGTGAGCGAAGTCACCCGGTCCGGTTCCGTGGTGCGCACCGCGCGCTTCATGGCGACCCGGGTGCTGGCCCTGGTGGAGCAGCCGGTGCCGCGCGAGGAGGCGGCCGAGCGGGAGGCACGGACCGGGCGTTCCCTGGGGGAAGACCCCGAGATCGCGTAGCTCCGCGCGCCGCCGTCTCCACCCAGGGGAGTACACGAGCCGGAAGCGGTCATCCTCCGGGAGGCCCGGCAATCGGTACGAGGGCATGACGACCGGGATGCGCGGCGCCCGTAGATTTGAGGTCAAGCGGCGGGTCCAGCACTCGTCCCCCGAGGTCAGGTGCCCGCCGCTGCCAACCACACAGAACAACTGAATGTCGACCGGGAAGGGAGAGGACCATGGCGGACACGGCATCGCGGACGACTGCGTTCCGCACGCGGATCGGCCGGGCCGGCCTGTTCGGCCTGTTCGGTGGGCCCGCCACCGGCCGGCGCCACCCACTGGTGGCCACGGCCATGGTCCTTCCCCTCGCTGCCCTGCTCGTCGTCGTCTTCGGCGGCTGGGACGCGATGGTCACACAAGCGTCGTCCGTGGGCGTGATGCTGGGGCGCTGAGCGGCGCCTCCAGACCCGGAAGAGCGGTCCGGGCGGGGACATCCGGCCATGAAACCCCGTGGGGACGGGGGTGCGGCGGACGGCACAAATACTGCGCGCAGCTGGGGAGCTGCGCGCAGTATTGCTTTTCCGGGCCGCTTCCCCGGTTTTCCGGATCCCTCTGCCCAGGCGCACGCGCAGCGGCCGGGAGCCATAGGCTCGGCGCGACCACGCACCACACCCGGGGGACCCGTGACCACCTCCACACCCATCCTTCCCGAGCTGCGCGCCCGGGCCCGGACGGCTGCCCACCCCGCCGGCATCGCGTGCGTCTGCGGCGCGAGCACGCTCGCGGACCGCCCCGACGGCGCCGTCGTCCGGCACGGCGACACCGTCGCGAAGGCCCACGGGCCCGGCACCGACCCCGTCGGCCTCGAACGCCGGCTCGCAGTCGCCGCGCACCCCGCCCTGACCGGCGTACTCCTGCCGCCGCTGCGTCCCACCGCGTCGTCCCTGCACGACCGCATGGTCACCTACTGGCCGTACGGCACCCCGGTCGACCCGGACCACCCCGAGCGAGCGCCGTGGGAGGCCGCGGGCGCCCTCCTGGCCCGCCTCCACAGCGTTCCGCCGCACCGGCTGCCGCCCGGCCTGCCCGCGATGCGCGGCCCGCGCAAGGCGGCCGCCGCGCTGGCCCGCCTGCGGTCCGCGGCCCCCGACCACCCGGCCGCGCCGCCGATCCTCGCCGCGTGGCGCACCCTGCCGCCCTGGGCCCGCGGCGAGGCTCCGTACGACCATGCCCGCGCGCTCTGCCACGGCGACCTCCACCTCGGCCAGCTGGTCCGCCACCCGACGGACCCCGCGTCCTGGCTCCTCATCGACATCGACGACCTCGGACTCGGCGACCCCGCGTGGGACTTGGCCCGCCCGGCGGCCTGGTTCGCCTGCGGCCTGCTGCCCGCCGGGGACTGGACGCGCTTCCTGTCCGCCTACCAACGCGCGGGCGGCGCGAAGGAACTGAGCCTCGACGACCCCTGGCCCGCCCTGGACGTGCCGGCCCGCGCGCTCACCGTGCAGACCGCGGCACTCGCCGTGGCGAAGGCCACCGGAGCGGGACGTGTGCTCGACGAGGTGGAGGAGGCTGTCGTCGACGCCTGTGTCCGCATGGCATCCGTGCCGACCCAGTTGGGGACCGATCCGGCCAAGTAGGGTGCGGGGGACGGAAGCCGGGAAGTGTTCCGGCGAAGCAGCACCGACCGGCGAGGAGTTGAGCCGACCATGCAGTGTCCCAAGTGCCACGCACCGATGCACACCTACAACCGCAATGGCGTCCAGATCGAGCAGTGCAGCGGTTGCCGCGGGATATTCCTGGACTACGGCGAGCTGGAGTCGCTGACCCGCCTTGAGTCCCAGTGGCAGCAGCAGGCCCCACCGGCCCCGCCCGCCCCACAGGCCTATCCCGCCGCCCCGGCCCCCGCCTGGGGCGCTCCGCACCACGGCCACCACGGGCACCACGGCCACCACCAGCGGGGCTTCGGCCGGATGCTCTTCTCCTCCTGAGCCCTCCCCGTCCCTGACACACGAAGAAGCCCCCGGCCGTGAGGACCGGGGGCTTCTTGCTGGTGCGCGATACTGGGATTGAACCAGTGACCTCTTCCGTGTCAGGGAAGCGCTCTCCCGCTGAGCTAATCGCGCGGGAACGGGCCAGACTCTATCAGGCTCCGCGAGGGGTACTGCCAGGTACTGCGTGGTGATGCGTGCGCGATACTGGGATTGAACCAGTGACCTCTTCCGTGTCAGGGAAGCGCTCTCCCGCTGAGCTAATCGCGCGGGACGGATCGGATACGGACCGGAGTCCGAAGATCCAGTGCGCGATACTGGGATTGAACCAGTGACCTCTTCCGTGTCAGGGAAGCGCTCTCCCGCTGAGCTAATCGCGCATGGAGGTGGAGACGGGATTTGAACCCGTGTAGACGGCTTTGCAGGCCGTTGCCTCGCCTCTCGGCCACTCCACCAGGAGCGTAGGGGTTCGGGAAGATCCCCCACATCCTGAGCGAACGACCGGGTTCGAACCGGCGACCTCAACCTTGGCAAGGTTGCGCTCTACCAACTGAGCTACGTTCGCGTGTCTTTCCGTTTCGCTTCCGCGTCCCGGCGACGTGTTGAACTCTAGCGGATTCCCGGGGGAGGTCCAAAACGCGTTTGCGCAGCGTGCTGCGGTGCGACCCCGAGGTGATCACCGGTATGACCAGCGGACCGATCACCGGACCGACGACCGGACCTCCACCCCAGGTCACCGCCCGGTCACCCGCCATAGACTCGAAACCGTGCACGGTTCCTCCTCTCTGTCTCCTCTCGCCCGCTTCGGCGAACTCGTCGCGACCGGCCTCCTGGACGTCACCGACGACCCCGCGGCCCTGGACTCGGCGGGTTTCTGGGCGGTCTCCGCGGATTTCGAGGGGCGGCTGGTCTGCGCCCGCTTCGGCGAGGTGCGCAGGGAACCGGTGCCGGCCCCCCGGCCGGGCGCTTGGCGCGGGCCCGCCGCGACGGACTGGGTGTCGTCCCTCGACCACGCCGCGTACACGGAGGGGGTGCGCCGTATACGGGCCCACATCGCGACCGGCGAGGTGTACCAGGCGAATCTCTGCCGGGTGCTGTCCGCGCCGGTGGCGCCGGACGCCGACGTCGACGCCCTCACCGCTCTCCTCGCGCGCGGGAACCCTGCGCCCTACGCGGGCACGATCCGGCTCCCCGGCCACGGGGTGGAGATCGCGACCGCCTCGCCCGAGCTGTTCCTGCGCCGCCGGGGCCCGGTGGTGGAGTCCGGCCCCATCAAGGGCACCGGCCGCACCGAGGCCGACCTCCTGGAGAAGGACTACGCCGAGAACGTGATGATCGTGGACCTGGTCCGCAACGACCTGGGCATCGTCTGCGCCACCGGCACGGTCTCCGTGCCGGACCTGTGCGCGGTCGAGAAGCACCCGGGCCTCGTCCACCTCGTCTCCACGGTCCGCGGCGAGCTGCGCGAGGACGCGGGCTGGCCCGAACTGCTCGCGGGCACCTTCCCGCCCGGCTCCGTCACCGGCGCCCCCAAGTCCAGCGCGCTGCGGATCATCGACGCGCTGGAGACGGCGCCGCGCGGCCCGTACTGCGGCGGGATCGGCTGGGTCGACGCGGACCGGGGGACCGGGGAACTGGCCGTCGGGATCCGTACGTTCTGGATCGACCGCGCCGCGGGCGCGCTGCGCTTCGGCACCGGCGCCGGCATCACCTGGGGCTCCGACCCCGAGGGGGAGTGGCGGGAGACCGAGCTGAAGGCTGCAAGGCTGCTCGCGGTAGCGTCGGGAACGTACGCCGACGCCTAGAGCGTGCCGCACGACGAGAGGCAAGAACCCCGTGAAGATCTGGCTCGACGGCCGTCTGCAGGACACCGAGGAGGCGCGTGTCTCCGTCTTCGACCACGGCCTCACCGTGGGCGACGGCATCTTCGAGACGGTGAAGTCGGTCGACGGTACGCCGTTCGCGCTCACCCGCCACCTCGACCGGCTCACCCGCTCCGCGCGCGGCCTCGGTCTGCCCGAGCCGGACCTCGACGAGGTGCGCCGGGCCTGCGACGCGGTGCTCGCGGCCAACCCCCTGCCGCTGGGCCGGCTGCGGATCACGTACACCGGCGGCCTCTCGCCGCTCGGCTCGGACCGCGGGGAGGCGGGCACGACGCTCGTCGTCGCGGTCGGCGAGACCGTGCGGCGTCCCGACACCACGGCCGTGATCACCGTGCCGTGGACCAGGAACGAGCGGGGCGCCCTCGCGGGCCTGAAGACCACCTCGTACGCGGAGAACGTCGTCGCGCTCGCCCGCGCCCGTGAACTCGGCGCGTCCGAGGCGCTGTTCGCGAACACCGTGGGGCAGCTGTGCGAGGGCACGGGGTCCAATGTGTTCGTCGTCCTCGACGGCGAGATCCACACCCCGCCGGTCGCCTCCGGCTGCCTCGCGGGCATCACGCGCGCGCTCGCCGTCGAGTGGACGGGTGCCCGGGAGACCGAGCTGCCGCTGTCGGTGCTCAGCGAGGCCGACGAGGTGTTCCTGACCTCGACCCTGCGCGACATCCAGGCCGTGCACCGGATCGACGACCGGCAGCTGCCGGACGCGCCGGGCCCGGTCACCGCCAAGGCGATGCGGGTGTGGGACGAGCGGGCCGCGGACCGCGTCGATCCGTGACCGTCCGGTGAAAACCGCTGTCGCCCGTCGGCGCGGATGGGTACAACACCCGTGATGACCACGACCCTGCGGCCGACCGAGCCGCTTCAGCGCACCGCCGAGGGGAATCGTTCACGCCGCTTCGCGGTGTGCGTGAACAGCCGGCCCGTGGGCACCCTCCACCTCGCCACGCACCCCGGCTTCGGCCCCTCCGTCGCCCAGATCCTCGATCTGCGCATCGATGAACCGGACCGGGGGCGCGGCCGTGGCACCGTCGCCGCGCTGGCGGCCGAGGAAGTGGCCCGCGGCTGGAACTGCCGCCGCCTGGAGGCCGCCGTCCCCGCGGACCAGTCCGCCCTGCTGCGGCTGGCCGGGGCGCTCGGCTACGTGGAGCGCAACCGGAACATGGCCAAGCCCCTGCCGCGGCAGCCCCCCGCCCTCCCGCCCGGCAGCGTGGGGCGCCGGATGACGGAGGCCGAGTACGGGCCGTGGCTGACCAGGGAGAAGGCGCGCTACGAGCGCACCGTCGTCGAGCGCGGCGCCACGGAGAGCGAGGCCAGGGAGAAGTCCGAGCGCGACCACGCGGCGCTGCTCCCCGACGGCATCGGCACCCCGGACGTCCTGATCAGCGTGCTGGAGCACGACGGCGAGACGGTCGGCACGCTGTGGGTGGCCCAGCGCCCCGACGGCGCCTACATCTACGACATCGAGGTGGCCGCCGACCACCGGGGCCGCGGCCACGGCCGGGCCCTGATGCTGTACGCCGAGACCGACGCGATCGCGGCGGGCGCCACCCGGATCGGCCTCAACGTCTTCGCGGACAACATCCCGGCACTGCGGCTCTACGAGTCGCTCGGCTACGCGCCGACCCGCCACCACCTCTACAAGCAGCTGCTCTGACCTACGCCCCGAGCAGCCCGTCCACGATCGCCTCGATCTGCGCCCGCAGCCCCGCCTGGTTCTTGCTGCCGTCCAGCATCCTGCCGTCGATCTCGTACGTCGGAGTGCCCTTCACGCCGATGACCTTGCCCTCGGCCTGGTCGGCGTCGACGATCAGGATGTGCCGGCCGTCGATCAGCGCGGTGTCGAACTCCTCGGCGTCGAGCCCGAGTTCGCCCGCGATCTCGACGAGGAACGGCTCGCCCTTAGCGGCGAACTCCTCGACCCGGCCGAGCACGGCCTCCACGTAGGGCCACCCCTTGCCCTGCACGAACGCCTCCTCGGCGGCCTGCGCTCCGGCGAAGGAGTACGGGTGCTTGTCGAGCGGGAAGTGCCGCAGACGGATCTCGATGCGGTCGCCGTAGCGTTCCCGCAGGGCGCGTACGTCGTCCAGGGCCGTGCGGCAGTCCGGGCACTGGAGCTCGCACCACACGTCGAGGACGGGGGCCGGGTTCGGGGCGTTCATGCGCCCAGTCTTCCAGGCCCGGCGGCTTCGGGCCCACTCGGACCTGCGGAGGAGACGGGACCCGGAGATCTCCCTGAGGTCCGTCCCGGCCGTGGCCCCGGGCCCCCGGGTCGGTGCAGGATGGAAGGGGCGAACCGCCCCGATGCCGACCGATGGCCCGAACCCAGGAGGACCGGATGATTGCCGAGACCGTCTGCTCCGCCGTGGCCGTGGCGGGCCTGGGCATCGCCGCCGTCACCGCGTACCGCAAGCGCTTCCTCGCGGCCGCCCGGCTGGCCGCCTACTCCCTCGTCCCGCTGGGGCTGGTGATGACCGGCGCCGTGCAGTGGGTGGTGGACACGGCGTTCAGCCCGACCGCGTGGGCGGGCTTCGCCGTGCTCGGCGCGGCCTGGCTGCTGTTCATGGTGACCCGCGCCGTCGAGCGCCGCTCCGGCGGCACCCGCAAGGAGCGCAGGGCGGCGGCCCGGGCGGAGCGGCGCGAGGCGGTGGCTCCGGACGCGTCGGCCCCCTCGCTCGGCCCGGCCACCCGCTCCGCCCCCGTCGCGCAGCCGAAGCCGAAGGGGCAGTCCGGCGCCGGCGACGACTTCAGCGACATCGAGGCGATCCTGAAGAAGCACGGCATCTGAGCGCCGTGCGCGGAAGCCGCCGGTCCGCCTGAACGCACGTGCGAGAGGCCTTCCGGATTCGTTCAGCTGATCGTGTGTGTGGTCACAAGATCCGGCGAACTGCCCGCGATATCGCGGATGTTGACCCCCCGGCGTCGCCCGCTTGGGTCATCATCACGACGAGATGCTGGACACACCGCAGCTGGACGAACAGCTGAACGCAGAGAAGGGTCGGGAGGCCCCGCCACCCGTCCCCGTGACCCCCGACCCCGACACACGGCGCGGCTGCCTCTTCGCGCTCTCGCAGCCACCACTGATGATCTTCCTCTCGGTGATCGGCTGCCTGCTCCTGCTGGCCGCGCTGCACGACCTGCTGCTGCTGTGAGCCGCGGCGTGCCGGGGCTCAGCCCGCGGCCTCCTTGCGGCGCGCCCGGTACGCGGCCACGTGCAGCCGGTTCCCGCAGGTGCGGCTGTCGCAGTAGCGGCGCGAGCGGTTGCGGGAGAGGTCGACGAACGCGTGCCGGCAGTCCGGCGCGTCACAGCGCCGCAACCGCTCCTGTTCCCCGGCGACCACGAAGAAAGCCAGAGCCATGCCGCAGTCGGCCGCCAGGTGGTCCGCGACGGACGCACCGGGCGCGAAGTAGTGCACGTGCCAGTCGTAGCCGTCGTGGTCGGTCAGCCGTGGAGTGGTGCCGGCGGCGGCGATCAGGTCGTTGATCAGCTCCGCGGCCGCGCGCGGGTCGGGCGCGGCGAAGACTCCGGCGAACCGGTCACGCACCGCGCGCACCGCGACGAGGTCACGCTCCGCGACCGTGCCCACGTCGCTGATCTCGTTCTTCCGGACGAAAACCTCGAGCGCGGGGACATCGGTGAGACGGTCGGCCGTGCCGGCGGCGTCGTCCGGTGCGGTGTTCACCAGATCCACCACGGTGTCGAGGGCACACCGGGTGTCGTGGGTGATCAGCACGATTCGCTCCCTGGCCTGGGGGGTCGGGCCTGCGCCCGCCGATGCTGGCCGAGCCTAGCGCCTGTCCCTGTCGTGGGGGCCGGGAGCGCACCCGGGCCGCCGCCGTGGAAGCTCCCACGGCGGCGGCCCGGCTGTCTGCCCTATGCGGTTGTCCTGCTGTGCTTGAACCCGTGCCGTCTCCCCGAGTGGACGGCACGGGGCGCTCTCGCACTGCCTGACGCCGGCTGGCTACCGGCGCGGGGCCCGTCTTCGCGACTAGCTCTCCGCGAGGATGTGCGACAGCTCCTGGTCGAGATCGAAGTGGCGATGCTCCGTGCCGGGTGGCACGGCGGCGTCCGTCCGCTTCAGGAAGGACTCGAGGGCCCGCGCCGGGGCTTCGAGCAGGGCCTCACCCTCGGGAGAGCTCAGGGCGATGCAGACAACGCCCTGACCGTGGCTCCGGGACGGCCAGACTCGGACGTCTCCGGTGCCGGTCGGCCGGTGAAGGCCTTCGGCGAGGAGATCGCGGGCGAAAACCCACTCGACCGTCTCCTCGGCTCCGGTGTGGAAGGTGGCGTGCACGGCATACGGATCGGCCGTGTCATACCGCAGTCCTGCGGGTACAGGCAGTGAGGACTCGCTCGACACAACGAGGCGCAGGTGCAGCTCGCAGCTGACCGTGGTGTTCATAAGCGCCAGGGCCTTTCGCTCAGTGTGCGCTCGGGGATTCGCACGTCGGCGAAATCGACATGCCACCTACGGTGCCGTTGTAAACCCCTCTGAGGGTTTTGAACGTCTTTAGGTAGCTCGTACGGCGGAGTCTTTCTTGTAGGGGAACGGCCATTCCAGTGACGCGAATCAATCCGGTAGGTTTGGCTGTATGAATACGGGGAGTGACGAAGCGAGCGGTCGAGCCGCCGCCACCGACGAGACCGGATCCGAGCCGGAAGCGAGGCCGCTCGGCTCGCGGGCGCCCGAGTTCGTCCAGGCACGCCGGGCGCTGCACCTGAGCTGGCAGGTCGGCGTCTTCGTGGTGGGGCTCGCGGTCGTCGTCGCGGGCATCATCATGCTGCCGCTGCCGGGACCCGGCTGGCTGGTGATCTTCGGGGGCATGGCGATCTGGGCGACCGAGTTCGTCTGGGCGCAGCTGGTGCTGCGCTGGACGAAGCGCAAGGTCACCGAGGCCACGCAGAAGGCGCTCGATCCGAAGGTGCGCCGGCGGAACATCATCCTGACCACCGTCGGCCTGGTGATCATCGCCGTGCTGGTGGGGATCTACGTGTGGAAGTTCGGCCTGGAGATGCCGTGGAACATCAAGCAGTGACCCGCCGCCGACCGGAGTGGCGCGGGGTGGTCTTGGGCCCCCCTGACATGGGGTAATGTTCTTCCTGCGCCCGGGCGATTAGCTCAGTGGGAGAGCGCTTCGTTCACACCGAAGAGGTCACTGGTTCGAACCCAGTATCGCCCACCCGGAACCGAGGGCCCCGGAGACATCAGTCTCCGGGGCCCTCGGCGTTTCCGTGTGCGCCGCCTGCCGCGGAGGCGGTGACGGCGGCTCGGGTGATGGACCGGTGGGACTTCCGGAATTCACCGATTACAAGCCTTTCTGGGAGAAGTTCCATCACGCGGACCTCCGGTGGTAATCCGCCCGGCGTATTCCGGAATTCGGTCGCGCTCCTCCGCACGTACGACAAGCGCGGTGTGCCGATGGACCTCAAGTCCCGCGCGAGGCCGGGTGTCTGACCCTGAAAAACTTCCGGAAAGGCTTGCTGACGGCCGGTCAGGTGGGCGGTGGGCCGGCTCCGTACGGTGGGCCGTGTTCTCGGACGACGCCGTCGTGGACCGGACGCAGAGGCCGTTCGGGCCGGACGCCGGAGACCGGATCGGCGATCCGGACCACGTCCTCTACGCCCTGGTCGCCCTGGCGGCCCTGGCCATCTGGCAGTTCGGTGCCCCCGTGGCCATCTTTTCGTCTCCGGCACGCGGTGCGGGACAGAATGTCCTGATCCCGGCAGACTCGACTCATGGACTGGAACCGTTACCGCTTCCGCAGTGTCTGGCTCCTCCCCGCGCCGCCGGACGCCGTGTTCGCGGTCCTGGAGAAGGCGGGCGACTATCCGGCGTGGTGGCCGCAGGTGCGGTCGGTGACGCCACTGGACGACACCGGCGGCGTCGCCGTCTTCCGGTCCTTTCTGCCGTACGAGCTGACGGTCGTGGCCCACGAGCGGCGCCGCGACCCGGCCGGCGGGGTCCTGGAGATCGCGATGAGCGGGGACCTCGACGGGTGGGCGCGATGGACGCTGCGGGCCCGCCCCTTCGGCGGCACACGGGCCGTCTACGAGCAGGAGGTGGAGGTGCGCAGACCTCTGATGCGGCGCTTCGCCGTGCCGGGAAGACCCGTCTTCCTCGCCAATCACGCGTGGATGATGCGCGGCGGCCGACGCGGCCTGACCGCCCTCCTGCGACCGGTTTGAACACAGGGCGCCACGACCTGTATTGTTCAACCCGTTCCCGGGCGATTAGCTCAGTGGGAGAGCGCTTCGTTCACACCGAAGAGGTCACTGGTTCGAACCCAGTATCGCCCACCCGGAGAATGACCGGTCCGCCGATTCGGCGGGCCGGTTTTTTGCTGTCCGCGGGCATGGCTGTGCCACGGTTCCGCCCGACGGGGACGAGGGAGGATCAGGCCGCGGCCGGCAGTTCCGGGCGCAGCGGCCACGCGGGGTCCACCGTCTCGGGAGTGCCCGAGCGGGCGAACCAGGCCTGGAGGCCGCGTGCCTGGGCCGCGTGCCAGACCGCCTGGAGGGTGTGGAGTTCGGCGGGGGAGAGACGTTCGAGACGGGTCGCGAACCGACGGCCCACCGCACGGACCACATCGAGCGCCGCCTGGGCGTCGGCCGCCGCGTCGTGCGCATCCGCCAGCTCGACCTCGTAGTGCGCGCACAGATCCGTCAGCGTGCGGCGGCCCTTGCGGTACCGGTCCAGGTGCTTGTCCAGGACCCGCGGATCCAGCACGCAGAGCGGCCGGTTCTCCAGGTACTGGACCAGGGACGACGCGCGATGGCGCTTCAACTCCCGGTCCAGCAGGGTCAGGTCGAAGGGGGCGTTCATCACCACCAGCGGGCGTCCGGCCGCCGCCTGCTCGGCGAGGGCCCGGCCCATCTCCTCCATCACGGGCGCCGGCCAGCGGCCGTTGCGCTGCAGATGACCGTCCGTCAGGCCGTGTATCTCCGTCGCGCCGGGCGGCACCGGCACCCCCGGATTGACCAGCCACCGGGACACCCGCGGACGTGCGCCCGCGACGTCCTGCACCACGAGCGCCGCCGACACGATGCGGTCGCTCTCCACGTCCACACCCGTGGTCTCCGTGTCGAAGGCCGCCAGGGGGCCTTCGTACCAGCACGTCATGTGCCATCAACTCCTTCTTCACATACGGCAGATGACGTCATGTCGACGTATGGTCCCCTGCCCGTTCCGGTGATACCCGGGCCGTTTGCGTCGTACGCCGAGCGGTGACAACACAGATACGAGTCATGGCAGTTCAGCGGGGTGCCATTGACTCGGGTTTGATCAAATTCTTGATCTCAGCGGGGATTCACCGTTCCGAAAGGCCAGTTGAACCATGGCGCTCGCGCAGCCCGAACAGGGCGGGCTGCTGCCCGAGCGGTTCGCACCGTCGCGCGGCACACTCGCCACCACCGCCTGCATGGAGACCCTCCAGGTGGGCTATCTGCACGCCGTGGCCGCGGCCGCCGGGTGCTCGCTCTCGCAGCCCTTTCCCGACAACGGCATCGACTGGCACGTCAGCCACAGCGCCCCCGGGCACACGGTCGACGACGAAGTCACCATCAAAGTGCAGCTCAAAGCGACGTATCAGGTCGCGCCGAACCCACCGGGCCCGTCCTTCTCCTTCACGCTCGACAACCCCCATCTGGAGAAGCTCGCCCGGACCCCGGTCTCGGTGCACAAGATCCTCGTCGTGATGCTCGTGCCGCGCTCCCAGGACGACTGGCTGCGGGCCAGCCACGACCGGCTCGACCTGCGGCACTGCTGTTACTGGACCAACCTCGCCGGACACCCGGTCACCGGCAGGCGCAGGACCACCGTCCGTATCCCGACCGCGCGGATCTTCGACGACCGCGCACTGTGCGAGATCATGACCCGGGTCGGGACGGGCGGGCGGCCCTGACCGGGCGACATCGCCCGGCACGAAGGGAGTTCGAGATGCAGCACCGCCCGATCGGCGACCCCGTGCGCCCGTTCGGCACGGCCCGCGCCCACCCCGTGGAGCCGGCCGGGCCCGAGCCGGAGCAGGTCGACCCCGCCGTGCTCAGCGCGCTGCTCGACCGGCACGGCTGGGAACGGCGCGGTGGCGCGGCCGGGCGCTACGCCCGCTGGACACTGCCCGGCCCCGGCATCCGGACGAGCCTGCTCGTGCCCGAGAGCCGGGCCTTCCCCGACGCCGCGGAACTCCTCGGCGAGGTGCTGGTCGCCCTGGAGCGCAGCGGGACACCGGCCGCCCGCGAGGTGCTGGTCGCGCTCGCCGTGCCCAGCGACGAGATCCGCTGGTGGCGCGATGCGCCGGCCGGTCCCGCGGGCGCCTCCGCCTGGGTCGTCGAGGAGCAACTGCGCTCCGCGGCCCGGCGGATGCTGCTCGCCGGGGCGCTCGCGGCACGCGGCCGCGCCGGGTACTACGGCGCGCGGCACCGCAGGCCCGCGGCCGCGGCGCTGGAGCAGGTGCTCGTCCAGGCGGCCCCCGGCGGCCGCCGCCTCACCGCGTTCGTGCCGGTCGCCGCGGGACGCTCGCTCGCCGTCCGGCTGCACCAGGCGCTGTACGCGGTGCGCGAGGCCATCGACTACCGGAGGGCGACGGGCGGCATGGACGCCTTCGACGCCGCGGTCGAAGCCGGGGTGAGCCACGAGCTGACCGAGGCACTGGTCGCCCTGGTGCGCGGGACGGAGGGCGCCCGGGTCGGCGTCGCGTGGGCGCCGTCCGCCGGGGTGCCCGAGGAGTGCACGGACGGCGACGACCCGGTCGAGTTCTCCCCGGGCGACCTCGACGTGCTGCGGGCGGCGGGCACCCGCTATCTGCACGCCGAGCCCGCCGTCTCCGTCCGCGTCACCGGCACCGTCGTGCGCCTCGCCAGGACCGGGCCGCGCGGTGAGGGCACGGTGCGGCTGCGCGTCATCGCGGGCGCCGAGGTGCCGCACGTGCGGCTGACGCTGGACGAGGAGGCGTACCGGATAGCGGGCCACGCGCACCTGGTGGGCCTGCCGATCCGGGTGCACGGCCGCCTGGAGAGCCGCGGCGGCTTCCGCCGGCTGACCGGCGCGAGCGGCGTCGTGCCCGTCCAGGTGGACGAGGCCGAGCGGGACCGCCTGATGAAGTCGCTCCAGGAGAACCTGGACTTCTTCGAGGAGGCCTGCGCCGAGGACGGCTAGTTCCGCAGCGGCCGGTGCGCGTACACGTCCCTGAGCAGGGAGATCTCCGCGCCGTGGTGCAGCATCTCGCGGTTGATGTGCAGGACGAGGGCCGCCATCGGCTCCTGTGCGTACGGGCCCTCTTCGCCGCATGGGCGCTCGAGGGCCTCCTCGTCGAGGCCGCGCACCCCGGTCAGCCAGCGCTCGACCTCCCCGTCGAGCCGGTCGAGCGCCTCGGCGGCCGTCGCCGGGTACGCGTACGTCGCGTAGTCCGCGGGAGGGCCGCCGAAGTGCCGGGCGCTGCGCATGGCGAGGACGCCGACCAGGATGTGGTTGAGGCGCCAGGCGATCGTCGTGACGGGCGCCGGGTCCGGCGGGGGATACGCCCAGTCGATGGTGAGGCGGCCGTCGGGGCCCGGGTGCACGGTCCAGCAGTCCGGCACCGGCTGCCAGAAGTACTCGTCGTCGGTGAGGCCCGCCAGGCGCCCGCGCAGCTGGTGCCGCCAGTGCCAGTCGAGCTGGTCGGCGAGGAGCGTGTTCCAGGGGAGTGCCATGTCACTCACGCTAGGCGCGGGTCCGCCGCGATGCCCGTCGACTCCTTAACCGTTTCGCGAGCGCCCCCGGTGACTCGGTACGATCGCTTCTGCGCGCGTCACAGGTAATGGCGCGGCGTTCCATCTTCAGGTAGGAGAAGACCGGTGTCTGACGTCCGTGTGATCATCCAACGCGATTCCGAGCGGGAAGAGCGCGTGGTGACGCCGGGCACTACGGCCGCCGAGCTCTTCGCCGGCGAGCGCAGCATCGTCGCGGCCCGTGTCGGCGGCGAGCTCAAGGACCTGGCGTACGCCGTGCAGGACGGCGAGGAGGTCGAGCCCGTCGAGATCTCCTCCGAGGACGGTCTCAACATCCTGCGGCACTCCACCGCCCACGTCATGGCGCAGGCCGTCCAGGAGCTGTTCCCGGACGCCAAGCTGGGCATCGGCCCGCCCATCAAGGACGGCTTCTACTACGACTTCGACGTCAAGGAGCCGTTCACCCCCGAGGACCTCAAGCGCGTCGAGAAGAAGATGCAGGAGATCCAGAAGCGGGGGCAGAAGTTCTCCCGCCGGGTCACCACCGACGAGGACGCCCGCGTCGAGCTGGCCGACGAGCCCTACAAGCTGGAGCTCATCGGCCTGAAGGGCAACGCGGCGCAGGCCGCCGACGGCGCGGACGCCGAGGTGGGCGGCGGCGAGCTGACCATCTACGACAACCTCGACGCCAAGACCGGCGACCTGTGCTGGAAGGACCTCTGCCGCGGCCCGCACCTGCCGTCGACCCGGGTCATCCCCGCGTTCAAGCTGATGCGCTCGGCCGCCGCCTACTGGCGCGGCAGCGAGAAGAACCCGCAGCTCCAGCGCATCTACGGCACCGCGTGGCCGACCAAGGACGAGCTCAAGGGCTACCTCGACTTCCTCGCCGAGGCCGAGAAGCGCGACCACCGCAAGCTGGGCGCCGAGCTGGACCTGTTCTCCTTCCCGGAGGAGCTGGGCCCGGGCCTCGCGGTGTTCCACCCCAAGGGCGGCGTGGTCCGCAAGGTCATGGAGGACTACTCGCGGCGCCGCCACGAGGTCTCCGGCTACGAGTTCGTGAACACCCCGCACATCTCCAAGGAAGGCCTCTTCCACACCTCGGGCCACCTGCCGCACTACGCGGAGGGCATGTTCCCGGCGATCGAGTTCGACGATCAGAACTACCGCCTCAAGGCGATGAACTGCCCGATGCACAACCTGATCTTCAAGTCCCGTGGCCGTTCCTACCGTGAACTGCCGCTGCGGCTCTTCGAGTTCGGCACCGTGTACCGCTACGAGAAGTCGGGCGTCGTGCACGGCCTGACCCGCTCGCGCGGCTTCACCCAGGACGACTCGCACATCTACTGCACCAAGGAGCAGATGGGCGAGGAGCTCGACAAGCTGCTCACCTTCGTCCTCGACCTGCTGCGCGACTACGGTCTGACCGAGTTCGAGCTGGAGCTGTCCACCCGCGACGACTCCGACAAGTTCATCGGCTCGGACGAGGACTGGGCCGAGGCCACCGAGGCGCTGCGCCAGGCCGCCGAGAAGCAGAACCTGCCGCTGGTCCCGGACCCGGGCGGCGCCGCCTACTACGGCCCGAAGATCTCCGTGCAGGCCAAGGACGCCATCGGCCGGTCCTGGCAGATGTCGACCCTCCAGGTGGACTTCAACCAGCCCAAGCGGTTCGGCCTGGAGTACACCGCGGCGGACGGCTCGCGCCAGCAGCCCGTCATGCTGCACCGCGCCCTGTTCGGCTCGATCGAGCGGTTCTTCGGTGTGCTCCTGGAGCACTACGCGGGCGCGTTCCCGGCATGGCTCGCCCCGGTCCAGGCCGTCGGCATCCCGATCGGCGACGGGCACGTGGAGTACCTCAAGGAGTTCGCCGAGAAGGCCCGTGCCCAGGGTCTGCGCGTCGAGGTCGACGCGTCCTCGGACCGGATGCAGAAGAAGATCCGCAACCAGCAGAAGGCCAAGGTGCCCTTCATGGTCATCGCGGGCGACGAGGACATGAACGCCGGTTCGGTGTCCTTCCGCTACCGCGACGGCTCGCAGGAGAACGGCATCCCGGTCGACGAGGCCATCGCGAAGATCGTGAAGGTCGTCGAGGAGCGGGCGCAGGTCTGACGCTCAGTCGTCGCCGTCGGAGGCCCCCGGGGAGTTCCCCGGGGGCCTCTCGACCTCCCGCGCGAAGACCTGGAGCAGCCACGACGAGAACGTGCCGGTGACCGCGCCCAGCAGCGCGAGGCCACAGGCCATCACGCCCACCGCGACGAGCCGGCCGAGCGGGGTCACCGGCGCCAGGTCGCCGTAGCCCACGGTCGACAGCGTCGTGCAGGTGAACCACACCGCGTCCCCGTAGGTGACGATGTCCGCGCCCGGGGCGGCGTGCTCCTGCTGGTACAGGGCGAGCGAACCCGCGAAGCCGAGCAGGGTCACCGAGACACCGGCGTACGTGATCACCCGCGCGTGCAGCGCGAGCCGCGGCCCGTCGTGGTGGGCCTGCACCGTCTCGTAGGCCTGCACGATCCGCACCGGCCGCAGCAGCGGCAGCACCAGCACCACCGTGTCCAGCCAGTGCGTGCGCACGAAGCGCGGCCAGCGCTGCCCGCTGAGCCGCCTGCGCACCCAGTAGTCCAGGGCGAAGACGGCCCAGGACGCGAAGGTCACCGCCAGACACAGGTCGCGCACGGCGCCCGGCAGGCCGTGGCCCAGGACCCGGACCGCGTAACTGGCGAGGTACAGCAGGGAGGCCACGGCGAGCACGGCGCCGTTGTACCGCTCCCAGCGGGCGAGAGGGCTGTCCGTCATCCGCACAGCATCGCGCGCGCCCACCCCGTGTCCCACCCGGCGACACGCTGTCCCGAGGTCACGCCATATGCTGCACTTCATGACGAGTGAGCCGGAGCAGCAGATCGGTCCAGTGGGTGAACCGGACGGATTCGGGCGTCTGTGGACCCCGCACCGCATCGCCTACATCCAGGGCGAGGGCAAACCGACGGGCCCCGGAGCCGACGACGGCTGTCCCTTCTGCGCCGCTCCCGGCAAGACGGACGAGGACGCGCTGATCGTGGCGCGCGGCGAGCACGTCTTCGCGATCCTCAACCTGTACCCGTACAACGGCGGGCACATGATGGTGCTGCCCTACCGGCACGTCGCCGACTACACCGACCTCGACGACGCCGAGACCGCCGAGCTGGCCGTCTTCACCAAGCACGCGATGACCGCGCTGCGGTCCGCCTCCGGGGCGCACGGCTTCAACATCGGCATGAACCAGGGCGCGGTCGCGGGCGCCGGCATCGCCGCGCACCTGCACCAGCACGTCGTCCCGCGCTGGGGCGGCGACACGAACTTCATGCCGGTCGTCGGCCACACCAAGGTGCTGCCGCAGATGCTGGCCGACACCCGGACCGCGCTCGCGAAGGCGTGGCCGGGCGCCTGATCCGGTACCTGTCGACGGGCGGATCCGGGGTGCCCCGGGCCCGCCCGTTCTCCTGTCCTACGCGATCCAGTGCGGCCGGAGCGCCGGAGCGGCCGGGCCCGGCTCGTCGGCCAGCGCGCGGGCCAGTCGCTGCACCGCCTCGACGAGGGTGTCCGGCGGCAGGGTGAACGGGATGCGCAGCCGGTTCTCGAACAGGCCCGGATCCGTACCGAAGTAGCCGCCCCCCTCGATCCGCACCCCGTGCGCGAGCGCCCGCTCGGCCAGGGCGGAGGAGACGGGCGCGCCCAGGTCGACCCAGAGGGAGAGACCGCCGGGCGGGGTGTGCCACGACCACGGGGGTGTGTGCCGGCGCAGCGCCCCGGTGAGCGCGGCGCGCCTCTCGCGCAGGCGGTCGAGGTGGCCGGGCAACAGGTCGTCCGTCCTGGTCAGCAGGGCGAGCGCCAGCAGCTGGTCCACCACGGAGCCGCCCATGTCGGTCGCCACCCGCTGCGCGGCCAGCTCCGTCACCAGGCGCGCGGGGGCGCGCAGCCAGCCGATGCGCAGGCCCGCCCAGTGCGTCTTGCTGAGGGACCCGGTCGTGATGACCTTGCCCGCCGCCTCGGCCGTGCCGTGCGCCGCGAACGGCGGCGGAGCCGGTGCGTCGAGGGCCAGCTCCGCCAGGGTCTCGTCGACGATCAGCCAGGTCCCGGAGCGATGCGCGGCCGACAGCACCCGGGCCCGCTCGGCGGGCGGCATCAGCCGGCCCGTGGGGTTGTGGAAGTCCGGGATCAGATAGCCGAGCTGCGGCACGGAGCGGCGCAGCGTCGACTCGACGATCTCGACGTCCCAGCCGCCGCTCTCGTCGGGGGCGCCGTCCGTCACGGGGACCGACACCGTGCGCAGCCCGCGGCGGCGCAGCGCCTCCAGGGCGTTCGGGTAGGACGGGTTCTCGACCATGACCCGGTCCCCGGGCCCGGCCAGCAGGGCCAGGACGAGGGAGAGACCGTGCTGGGCACCCGAGGTGACCAGGATCTGCTCGGGGGTCGTGGCCAGACCGCGCGCCGTGAACCGGTCGGCGATCACCTCTCTCAACTCCGGCAGCCCGTACGGGTGGTAGCCCAGGGTGCCCGCGTGCCCGGCCGCCTGCGGGGCGATCTCGGCGAGGGTGTCGGCGAGGATCTGCCCGGGCAGCGCGGCGGCGGCCCTGGCCAGGTCGATCGCGGTGTCCTCGGGGCGCAGCAGCCTGCTGACGCCCTTCGCGGCGTGGCCCGCGGGCAGCGCGGTCCAGGTGCCCGAGCCCTGCCGGCTGTGCGCGTAGCCGCTCTCGCGCAGCAGGTCGTACAGGGCCGTGACCGTGGTCCGGCTGGTGCCGAGCGCGGCCGCCAGCTCCCGCTCGGCGGGCAGCCGCACATGCAGCGCCAGCCGCCCGTCGAGGATCAACTCGCCGATGGCGTGCGCGAGATGACGGTACGCGGGCCGGGACCGCGCGGGGTCGGGCAGCAGCGCGGCGAGCTTGCGCGCGCCGACGGTCCGGGGCGTCCGGGCGCCGGAACCCGCGGCCTCGGCGTACCCGGAGGCGTGTTCGGAAGCACGCCCGGAAGCGTGTTCGGCGGAGGGAACCACACCATTCTCCTGTGATTGGCCCTGCATATCGGGCCAATCAATCTACAGAGTGACGTCATTGGCCCTGAAGCCGCCCTTCCGCGGCGCACGCCCCGTCACCGGAGTCCTGATGTCCCTGTCCTACGTACCGCTGCGCGAACGGCCCGCCCGCCGGCTGCCGCAGCTCGTCGCCGGCCTGTTCCTGTACGGGTTCAGCGTCGCGCTCATGATCCGCTCGGGCCTGGGCCTCGCCCCGTGGAGCGTCCTCAACGAAGGGCTCGCCCGCCATCTGCCGCTCAGCTTCGGCACGCTCACCAACCTGATCGGCGTGGCCGTCCTGCTGCTGTGGATCCCGCTGCGCCAGCGGCCCACCCTGGGCACCTTCGCGAACATCCTCACCGTGGGCTGGTCCTGCGACCTGGGCCTGTGGCTGCTGCCCTCCGGCCTCGCCCTCCCGGCCCGCGTCGTACTGCTCGCGGCCGGGATCCTGCTGAACGGGCTCTCCATCGCCGTCTACGTCGGCGCCCGCTGCGGGCCGGGCCCCCGCGACGGCCTGATGACCGGCCTCACCGCCGCGACGGGCGGCAGCGTGCGCACCGTCCGCACCGCCATCGAGGCGGTGGTCCTCGCCGCCGGCTGGCTGCTCGGCGGGGGAGTGGGCATCGGCACGGTGCTGTACGCGGTGTCGGTGGGGCCGGTGGCGCAGTACTGGATGCCCCGGTTCACGTACCGCGACCGGCGCGACCGGGAGCCCGGCCGCGCCGCCGCCCCTACGCGTCGTACACGTCGGCCTTGCGCGGAGACGGGTCCTGGACCTGGCCGCTGAGGAAGCCGGAGCGGGTGCCGAACTTCTCGGTGTCCACCCCGTGTTCCTCCAGGACCCGCAGGGCCGCGGAGTGGACCACCCGCAGCACCGGGGTCGCGGTGCGCAGCGCGTCGTCCGCCATGAAGCGGTGCCGCCAGGGCTGGTCGGCCCAGGCGTGCCGCAGCCCGAACGGCTCGGGCAGCACCAGCGTGCCCCCCAGGAAGTCCAGGAGCGGCGGATACCAGGAGAAGGGGGCGCGGACGGCGATCCGGACGGCGTCGTCGGCCTCGATCAGCGGGAGCGACTTGTCCGTGGTCTCCCAGAACCGCACCGACTTGGCGACCGTCTTCGTCTTCCCCTCGGGCTTCGACGTGAACAGGGAGTGCACCGGGCCCAGCGCGTGGCCGGTCACCTCGATGCGCAGCGTCTCGTGCAGCACCGTCACCGTGATCAGCATCGTGATCACCAGCTGGCCGTCCCAGAGCGTGAACTGGACGCCCAGGTAGTGCCGGTCGCCGCTGCCGAACTGCTGCTCGTTGCAGATCCGCTGTATCTCGTGCTGCTTGATCTGGAACGCGTCGACGTCCTCGCCCGTGGGGCGGGCCACCGCCTTCGCGTTCTCCCCGATCGGGGTGACGATCCAGTGCTTTATCGACGGGGTCGGGAAGCCGCCCGTGTGCAGCGGACCCCGCTCGAGCAGCCGCAGCTGGTCGT
The DNA here is from genome assembly GCF_040297005.1 of Streptomyces sp. NPDC001904. Taxonomy (NCBI): domain Bacteria; kingdom Bacillati; phylum Actinomycetota; class Actinomycetes; order Kitasatosporales; family Streptomycetaceae; genus Streptomyces; species Streptomyces sp. NPDC001904. The sequence goes on from NZ_JBEOYI010000004.1 coordinate 375,613, forward strand.
GGATCACGCGGATGACGTCCCAGCTGCGGAACGGGTGGATCTCCTTGCCGGGCTCGCGCGAGACCAGATCCTCGGCGAGCTGCCAGCTGCCCCAGCGGGTGCCCATGCCCAGGATGCCCTTGGGGCCGGCGTAGAAGACCGAGTTCGACTGCTGCTCGGCGGTCAGCTTGGCCAGGCTCTGGCGCAGCTGCTCGGCCGCGGTCTCGCCGGGGCTGCCGGGCACCGCCTCCGGGATCTTCGCGCCGATGCCGCCGCCGGAGAGCAGCGCGTCCCACCGCTCGCGCAGGTCCTGCGCCGTCCGCTCGCAGACCCGCCGTGCCCAGAACGCCCCGATGACGGGGGCCACGAAGCACGCCCGCAGGTACCAGGCCCAGAAACCGCCGAACGGCAGCTTGATCAGCAGGATCACGATGCCCACGCCGACGATGGCCATGATCGTCGTGGCGATCGCCGCCCGGCCGTGCGCCGCGCGCTCGTGCTTCTTCGCCTCGCGAAGCCCGGCTGCCCCCTTGCCCGCGGCCTCCGCGACCTCCTTCTCCGCCAGCGCCACCCGCGCGTTGTTCCGCTGGCGGATCTGGAACGCGACCAGCCACAGCAGGAAACCCGGCAGGAACAGGAAGCCGAAGACCAGGGTGATGATCGTGAGCAGCCGGTCGCGCTGGCGCCGGATGTTGTTCGCCGCGAGACAGTGCTCGACGACGACCTGGGGCTCCGTGCCGAAGGACTGGATGAGGGGCTTGCGGCCGCCGCCCAGCATCCGCAGCTGCACCGCGCGCGAGAACGCCTCGCCGAGATTGGGCGCGAAGAGCGACGATCTGCCGCTCTTCATCTCGGACTTGTGCCAGTCGTTGTTCGCCTCCTCGATCTTGACCGCGGGGTCGTCCCGGTACGCCGCCGAGGCGATGGCGAACGTCGCCGCGGTCTGTCCCGCGGAACCCTGCAGCGGGACCTGGGCCCCGGGCCTGAAATCGAATGCGTCGTCCGCCACTGCCGCCCCCATCGCCGCATGTCGTCGCTGCTGCGGCTCTTCCCGACTTCCCTGCCCCGCACACCTGTTGATCGGTTCATCGGCTTGATGATGTTGATCGCCGACCAGCGTAACGGCCCCCGCCGACATCCGTCCCGTCAAGCGGGACGGATGTGGTCACGGGGGCCGCCCGTCCTTCGTCTAGGGAGCCTCCCCGGCCTGTTCGCGGATCCGGTCGCCGAGCTGCGGAGGCATCGGCTCGTGCCGTGCGTACCGGCGGCTGAAACGCGCCGTGCCGTGCGACAGGGAACGCAGGTCGACGGCGTACCGGCCGATCTCGATCTCCGGCACCTCGGCCCGTACGAGGGTGCGGCCGCCCGGGGCCTGTTCGGTGCCGACGACGCGGCCGCGCCGCCCGGACAGATCGCTCATCACGGCGCCCACGTAGTCGTCGCCGACCAGGACCTGGACCTCGGCCACCGGCTCCAGGAGGTGGATCCGGGTGCCGGCGGCCGCCTCCCGCAGCGCGAGCGCGCCGGCCGTCTGGAACGCCGCGTCGGACGAGTCCACCGAGTGCGCCTTGCCGTCGAGCAGCGTCACGCGCACGTCGATCAGCGGGTACCCGGCGGCGACCCCCCGCGTGGCCTGCGCCCGCACGCCCTTCTCCACCGACGGGATGAACTGCCGCGGCACGGCCCCGCCGACGACCCTGTCCACGAACTGGATGCCCGAACCGCCGGGCAGCGGTTCCACCTCGATCGCGCAGATCGCGTACTGCCCGTGCCCGCCGGACTGCTTCACATGACGGCCGCGCCCCGCCGACCTGCCCGCGAACGTCTCGCGCAGGGAGACCTTGTGCGCGACGACGTCGACCTGGACGCCGTACCGGCTGCGCAGCCGCTCCAGGGCTACGTCCGCGTGCGCCTCGCCCAGACACCACAGCACCACCTGATGGGTGTCCTGGTTCTGTTCGAGCCGCATCGTCGGATCCTCCGCGACCAGCCGCGAAAGTCCCTGCGACAGCTTGTCCTCGTCGGCCTTGCTGTGCGCCTGGATCGCCAGCGGCAGCAGCGGGTCCGGCATGTCCCACGGGGCCATCAGCAGCGGGTCGTCCTTCGCCGAGAGCGTGTCGCCGGTCTCCGCCCGGTTCAGCTTCGCCACACAGGCGAGATCGCCGGCGATGCAGTGCGTCAGGGAGCGCTGCTGCTTGCCGAACGGCGCCGACAGGGCACCGATCCGCTCGTCCACCTCGTGAAGGGTGCGATCCTCGTGACCGCGGTCGGCGAGTCCGTGCCCCGACACGTGCACCGTCTCGTCCGGACGCAGGGTGCCGGAGAAGACCCGTACGAGAGAGACCCGGCCGACATAGGGGTCGGACGCGGTCTTCACGACCTCCGCCACCAGCGGGCCGTCCGGATCGCAGGACGTGATCGCGCGGGGCGCCCCGCCCGGCGTCGCCACGGCCGGTGCCGCGCGCTCCAGCGGACTCGGGAAGCCACCGGTGATCAGCTCCAGGAGCTCGACCGTCCCGATGCCCTGCCGTCCGCCCTCGGCGGCCGGGGCCGCGGCGAGGACCGGGTGGAAGACACCGCGCGCAACGGCCCGCTCCAGGTCCTCGACGAGCGTCTTGACGTCGACGTCCTCGCCGCTCAGATAGCGGTCCATCAGGGACTCGTCCTCGCTCTCCGCGATGATCCCCTCGATGAGCCGGTTGCGGGCCTCCTCGATCCGCGGCAGCTGCCCGTCGTCGGGCTCGGACTCCTTGCGTTCGCCCGACGCGTAGTCGTACAGCCGCTGGGAGAGCAGCCCGGTCAGACCCGTGACGGACGCGTGCCCGTCCGCTCCCTGTGCGCCGTGCAGCGGCAGGTACAGCGGCAGCACGGCGTCGGGGTCGTCGCCGCCGAAGGACTCGGCGCAGGCACGGGTCACGTCCTCGAAGTCGGCCCGCGCCGCCTCCAGGTGGGTGACCACGATGGCCCGCGGCATGTCGACCGCCGCGCACTCGTCCCACACCATCCGGGTGGCCCCGGCCATGGTCTCGGGCCCGTCCGCCGCCGAGACGACGAAAAGGGCCGCGTCCGCTGCGCGCAGACCGGCCCTCAGCTCCCCGACGAAATCCGCGTAGCCGGGGGTGTCCAGCAGATTGATCTTGAAGCCGCCCCACTCCACCGGGACCAGGGAGAGCTGGACCGACCGCTGCTGGCGGTGCTCGATCTCGTCGTAGTCCGACACGCACGTGCCGTCCTCGACGCGGCCCGCCCGGTTCACCGCCCCGGCGGTCAGCGCGAGCGCCTCCACCAGCGTCGTCTTGCCCGATCCGCTGTGGCCGACCAGCACCACATTCCGTACGGACGCGGGATGGTCGGCCGTCGTCGCCCTGCCGGCGGCTCCGGGGTGTCCGTTCGCCTTGTCGCCCATGTCCTTGCCTCCCGGTTGTTTCTCACGGTGAGGTGGCCCTCGGCGGGGCCGTGGTCACGGCAGGCGGACACGCGAACCCGCGTGTTGGGAGGCGGCTTCGGCGACGCCCGCGGTGCCTTCGAGCTTTCCACTCCGGTCACGGTGCGTCCATACGTCGTACGAGATCGCACGCGCGCGTGGTGGCCCGGCGGCCGTATCCGGGCGCGCGTGGCTACGATGGGCCAGCCGGTGGCCAGAGGGGCCGCACGGCACCGACCCTCGGGAAGGCCATGCTGAACAAGTACGCGCGTGCATTCTTCACGCGTGTCCTCACACCGTTCGCCGCGTTTCTGATCCGTCGCGGGGTGAGCCCCGACACGGTCACACTCCTCGGCACGGCCGGAGTGATGGCGGGAGCGCTGGTCTTCTTCCCGCGCGGGGAATTCTTCTGGGGCACGATCGTCATCACGCTGTTCGTCTTCTCGGACCTCGTGGACGGCAACATGGCGCGCCAGCTCGGCCGCTCCAGCCGCTGGGGCGCCTTCCTCGACTCCACGCTCGACCGCGTCGCCGACAGCGCCATCTTCGGCGGTCTCGCGCTCTGGTACGCGGGCAGTGGTGACGACAACACGCTGTGCGCGGTGTCCATCTTCTGCCTCGCCAGCGGCCAGGTCGTCTCGTACACCAAGGCACGTGGAGAATCGATCGGCCTGCCGGTCGCCGTGAACGGTCTGGTCGAGCGCGCCGAGCGGCTCGTCATCACCCTCGTGGCCGCGGGCTTCGCGGGTCTGCACAAGTTCGGCGTGCCCGGCATTCAGTACCTGCTGCCCGTCGCGCTGTGGATCGTCGCCGCCGGCAGCCTCGTCACGCTGATCCAGCGCGTGGTGACGGTGCGCCGGGAGTCCGCCGAGGCCGAGGCGGCCGCGTCGGCCCAGGAGGAGACCGCCTCGTGAGCGGCGCGCAGGAACGGATCACCGACGGGCTGTACGGGCTCGGCTGGGCCGGGGTCAAGAAGCTGCCCGAGCCGGTCGCCACCCGCCTGGGCCGGACCATCGCGGACGCCGTCTGGAAGAAGCGCGGCAAGGGCGTCCTCCGCCTGGAGGCGAACCTCGCGCGCGTGGTGCCCGACGCGACCCCCGAGCACCTGGCGCGGCTGTCCAGGGCGGGCATGCGGTCGTACCTGCGCTACTGGATGGAGTCCTTCCGGCTCCCCACCTGGAGCAAGGACCGCATCCGGAACGGCTTCATGCCCCAGGACGTGCACCACCTCGTCGACGGTCTCGCCGCCGGCAAGGGCGTCGTCCTCGCCCTGCCCCACATGGGCAACTACGACCTCGCGGGTGCCTGGGTCACCACCAAGCTGGAGACCCCCTTCACGACGGTCGCCGAGCGGCTCAAGCCGGAGACCCTCTACGACCGGTTCGTCGCCTACCGCGAGGGCCTCGGCATGGAGGTGCTGCCGCACACCGGCGGCGCCGCCTTCGGCACGCTGGCACGCCGGCTGCGGGCGGGCGGCCTCGTCTGTCTGGTCGCCGACCGCGACCTGTCCTCGTCGGGCGTCGAGGTGAAGTTCTTCGGCGAGCCGACCCGGATGCCGGCCGGACCTGCCATGCTCGCCCAGCAGACCGGCGCGCTGCTGCTGCCGGTCACGCTCTGGTACGACGACTCGGCCGTCATGCGCGGCCGCGTCCACCCGCCCGTCGACGTACCGGAGACAGGTACCCGCGCCGAGAAGACGTCTGTCATGACACAGGCGCTGGCCGATGCCTTCGCCACGGGGATCGCCGACCACCCGGAGGACTGGCACATGCTGCAGCGCTTGTGGCTCGCGGACCTCGAGAACTTCGAGGAGCGGCCCGCGTGAGGATCGGAATCGTCTGCCCGTACTCCTGGGACGTGCCCGGCGGCGTCCAGTTCCACATCCGCGATCTGGCGGAGCACCTCATCGCCCTGGGACACGAGGTCTCCGTCCTCGCCCCGGCGGACGACGAGACCCCCCTGCCGCCGTACGTCGTCTCGGCCGGCCGCGCCGTGCCCGTCCCGTACAACGGCTCGGTGGCCCGCCTCAACTTCGGCTTCCTGAGCGCCGCGCGGGTCCGTCGCTGGCTGCACGACGGCACCTTCGACGTGATCCACATCCACGAGCCGGCGTCGCCGTCGCTGGGCCTGCTCACCTGCTGGGCGGCGCAGGGCCCGATCGTCGCCACCTTCCACACGTCCAATCCCCGCTCGCGCGCCATGATCGCGGCGTACCCGATCCTGCAGCCCGCGCTGGAGAAGATCAGCGCGCGCATCGCCGTGAGCGAGTACGCCCGCCGCACCCTCGTCGAACACCTCGGCGGCGACGCGGTCGTCATCCCCAACGGCGTCGACGTCGACTTCTTCGCGCGGGCCGAGCCCAAGCCCGAGTGGCAGTCGGGATGGGCGGGCGGCCCGGCCGGGAGCGGCGACGGAGACCGGGAGGGCGACACCCTCGGCTTCATCGGGCGGATCGACGAGCCCCGCAAGGGCCTGCCCGTCCTCATGAAGGCGCTGCCGAAGATCCTCGCCGAACGCCCGCGGACGCGGCTGCTGGTCGCGGGCCGCGGCGACGAGGAGGAGGCCGTCGCGTCGCTCCCCGCGGAGATGCGCGAGCGGGTCGAGTTCCTCGGCATGGTCAGCGACGAGGACAAGGCGCGGCTGCTCGCCAGCGTCGACGTGTACGTCGCCCCGAACACCGGCGGCGAGTCCTTCGGCATCATCCTGGTCGAGGCGATGTCGGCGGGCGCCCCCGTGCTCGCCTCCGACCTGGACGCCTTCGTCCAGGTCCTCGACCAGGGCGCGGCCGGCGAACTCTTCGCCAACGAGGACGCCGACGCGCTGGCCGAGGCGGCCGTCAAGCTCCTCGGCAACCCCACCCGCCGCGCCGAGCTCCGCGAACGCGGCAGCAAGCACGTACGCCGCTTCGACTGGTCGACGGTCGGCGCCGACATCCTCTCCGTGTACGAGACGGTGACGCAGGGCGCGGCGGCGGTCGCGGAGGACGAGCGGCTCGGGCGCTTCAGGTCGCGGTTCGGGCTGGCCCGGGACTGACTCCCGGCCCGCCCGCGCGGTGACGGCCCGCACCGACGGTAGCCTTGCCGCCCGTGACCGCCACCCTGATCTGGATCGCCGCAGCCCTCTTCGCGATCGGGCTCTATCTGAGCTGGACCGCGGGCCGCCTGGACCGCCTGCACGCCCGCATCGACGCGGCCCGCGCCGCTCTCGACGCCCAACTCCTGCGCCGCGCCTCCGTCGCCCAGGAACTGGCCACGTCCGGCGTGCTCGACCCGGCCGCCTCGATCGTCCTGTACGAGGCGGCGCACGCGGCCCGGCAGGCCGAGGAGGAGCAGCGCGAGGTGGCCGAGAGCGAGCTGAGCCAGGCGCTCAGGGCCGTGTTCAGCGAGCCCGACCAGGTCGAGGCGGTGCGCGAGGCGCCCGGCGGCGAGGAGGCCGCGGAGGAGCTGGCCCAGGCCGTGCGCCGGGTTCCCATGGCCCGCCGCTTCCACAACGACGCCGTCCGCGCGGCCCGTGCCCTGCGCCGCCACCGCAAGGTCCGCTGGTTCCGGCTCGCGGGCCACGCGCCGTTCCCGATGGCGTTCGAGATGGACGACGAGCCGCCGGTCGCGCTCGCCGACCGCGCCACCGCCTGATCGGCAGGCCGCCCGGCCGGCCTGCCGATCCCAGGCGGAAGGAGCCACCGGCTTCTCATTGGCCCTTGTAGTGGCCTGGTCCGCAGGGGTTTCCTCGGTGCAGCAACAAGCCCTCTTCACAGAGTTCACCGAGTGAGGTCACCCGTGTCCGTCAGCACCCAGTCCCACGAGTCCAACGCCACCGGCACCGCCCGCGTCAAGCGCGGCATGGCCGAACAGCTCAAGGGCGGCGTGATCATGGACGTCGTCACCCCCGAGCAGGCGAAGATCGCCGAGGACGCGGGCGCCGTCGCCGTCATGGCCCTGGAGCGGGTCCCGGCCGACATCCGCAAGGACGGCGGCGTCGCCCGGATGTCCGACCCGGACATGATCGAGGGCATCATCGAGGCCGTCTCGATCCCGGTCATGGCCAAGTCCCGCATCGGCCACTTCGTCGAGGCCCAGGTCCTGCAGTCGCTCGGCGTCGACTACATCGACGAGTCCGAGGTCCTCACCCCGGCCGACGAGGTCAACCACAGCGACAAGTTCGCCTTCACGACCCCGTTCGTCTGCGGCGCCACCAACCTGGGCGAGGCCCTGCGCCGCATCGCCGAGGGCGCGGCCATGATCCGCTCAAAGGGCGAGGCCGGCACCGGCAACGTCGTCGAGGCCGTCCGCCACCTGCGCCAGATCAAGAACGAGATCGCCCGGCTGCGCGGCTTCGACAACAACGAGCTGTACGCCGCCGCCAAGGACCTGCGCGCCCCCTACGAGCTGGTCAAGGAGGTCGCCGAGCTGGGCAAGCTGCCGGTGGTCCTCTTCTCCGCGGGTGGCGTCGCCACCCCGGCCGACGCCGCGCTCATGCGCCAGCTCGGCGCCGAGGGCGTCTTCGTCGGCTCCGGCATCTTCAAGTCGGGCGACCCGGCCAAGCGCGCCGCCGCCATCGTGAAGGCCACCACCTTCTTCGACGACCCGAAGATCGTCGCGGACGCCTCCCGCAACCTCGGCGAGGCCATGGTCGGCATCAACTGCGACACCCTCCCCGAGGCCGAGCGCTACGCGAACCGGGGCTGGTGATGACCGACATCCCCGTCATCGGCGTCCTCGCGCTCCAGGGCGACGTACGGGAACACCTCATCGCCCTGGCCACGGCCGACGCCGTGGCCAGGGAGGTGCGGCGCCCCGAGGAGCTCGCCGCGGTCGACGGCCTGGTGATCCCCGGCGGCGAGTCCACCACCATCTCCAAGCTGGCCCACCTCTTCGGCCTGATGGAGCCCTTGCGCGCGCGGGTCCGCGCGGGGATGCCCGTCTACGGCACCTGCGCGGGCCTGATCATGCTCGCCGACAAGATCCTCGACCCGCGCTCGGGCCAGGAGACCATCGGCGGCATCGACATGATCGTGCGCCGCAACGCCTTCGGACGGCAGAACGAGTCCTTCGAGGCGGCGGTCGACGTCCGCGGTGTCGACGGCGACCCCGTGGAGGGCGTCTTCATCCGCGCCCCGTGGGTCGAGTCCGTGGGCGCGGCGGTCGAGGTGCTCGCCGAGCACGACGGCCACATCGTCGCCGTGCGCCAGGGCAACGCCCTCGCGACGTCGTTCCACCCGGAGCTGACGGGCGACCACCGGCTCCACGGCCTGTTCGTGGACATGGTCCGTGAGAACGACACGGCGGGATCCTTGTAGGATCTGCGGGGTCCCCCCGCGCTGCTGCCCGGGGAGTTCGTTCATGAGGTTGGTTACGCGAAGGAGACAGGCAGATGTCCGGCCACTCTAAATGGGCTACGACGAAGCACAAGAAGGCCGTGATCGACGCCAAGCGCGGCAAGCTCTTCGCGAAGCTGATCAAGAACATCGAAGTCGCGGCGCGCATGGGCGGCACGGACATCGAGGGCAACCCGACGCTGTACGACGCCATCCAGAAGGCGAAGAAGCAGTCGGTCCCGAACAAGAACATCGACTCCGCGGTCAAGCGCGGCGGCGGCCTCGAGGCCGGCGGCGCCGACTACGAGACGATCATGTACGAGGGCTACGGTCCGAACGGTGTCGCGGTGCTCATCGAGTGCCTCACCGACAACCGCAACCGCGCCGCCTCCGACGTGCGCGTCGCCATGACCCGCAACGGCGGCAACATGGCCGACCCGGGCTCCGTGTCGTACCTGTTCAACCGCAAGGGCGTCGTGGTCGTCCCCAAGGGCGAGCTCAGCGAGGACGACGTCCTGGGCGCCGTGCTCGACGCGGGTGCCGAAGAGGTCAACGACCTGGGCGAGTCCTTCGAGGTGCTGTCCGAGGCCACCGACCTGGTCGCGGTCCGCACCGCGCTGGTCGACGCCGGCATCGACTACGACTCGGCCGACGCCAACTTCGTCCCGACCATGCAGGTCGAGCTCGACGAGGACGGCGCGCGCAAGATCTTCAAGCTGATCGACGCGCTGGAGGACAGCGACGACGTCCAGAACGTCTTCGCCAACTTCGACGTCTCCGACGAGGTCATGGAGAAGGTCGACGCCTGACGCGACATCAGCGGCGGGCCGACGGGACACACCCCGTCGGCCCGCCGCTTTGTCGGTGGCACCCGATAGCCTGCGGGAACAGGCGATCGAAGTGGGGGCAAGGCGTGCGCGTACTGGGCGTGGACCCGGGACTGACCCGGTGCGGTGTCGGCGTGGTCGAAGGGGTCGCGGGCCGGCCCCTGACCATGCGCGGCGTCGGCGTGGTGCGCACCCCGCCGGACGCCGATCTGGGCCACCGCCTCGTCGGCATCGAGCAGGGCATCGAGCAGTGGCTCGACGAGCACGAGCCCGAAGTCCTCGCCGTGGAGCGGGTGTTCAGCCAGCACAACGTCAGCACGGTGATGGGCACCGCCCAGGCCAGCGCCGTCGCCATGCTGTGCGCCGCGCGCCGCGGCATCCCGGTCGCCCTGCACACGCCCAGCGAGGTCAAGGCCGCCGTCACCGGCAGCGGCCGCGCCGACAAGGCACAGGTGGGCGCCATGGTGACCCGGCTGCTCCGGCTCGACGCGCCGCCCAAGCCGGCCGACGCCGCCGACGCCCTGGCCCTCGCCATCTGCCACATCTGGCGCGCCCCCGCGCAGAACCGACTGCAGCAAGCCGTAGCGCTGCACGCATCGAAAGGCCGTACCGCATGATCGCCTTCGTCAGCGGCCCCGTCGCCGCACTCGCCCCCGACGCCGCGGTCGTGGAGGTCGGAGGCATCGGCATGGCCCTCCAGTGCACGCCGAACACGCTGTCGACGCTCCGGGTCGGCCAGCAGACCAAGCTCGCCACCTCCCTCGTCGTGCGCGAGGACTCGCTGACCCTGTACGGCTTCGCGGACGACGACGAGAAGCAGACCTTCGAACTGCTCCAGACCGCGAGCGGCGTCGGCCCGCGCCTGGCCCAGGCCATGCTCGCCGTGCACAGCCCCGACGCCCTGCGCCGCGCCGTCTCCACCGGCGACGAGAAGGCCCTCACCGCCGTCCCCGGCATCGGCAAGAAGGGCGCCCAGAAGCTCCTCCTGGAGTACAAGGACCGCCTCGGCGAGCCGCTCGGCACCGGCGGCCCGGCGATCGGCACCGCCGTGACCAGCGGCTGGCGCGACCAGCTGCACGCCGCCCTGATCGGCCTCGGCTACGCCACCCGCGAGGCCGACGAGGCCGTCGCCGCCGTCACCCCGCAGGCCGAGGCCGCCGAGGGCACCCCGCAGGTCGGCCAGCTCCTGAAGGCGGCCCTCCAGACGCTCAACCGCACCCGCTAGCCGACGACCACGCCCTCCTGATCACCCCTGATCCCGCAGCTCACGTAACGCGAGGCACACCACATGAACTGGGACGAGACGACCGACGAAGCCGCCCCGGAGGCTGCAGACCGGCTCGTCGGTGCGTCCGCCGACGGTGAGGACCAGGCCGTCGAGGCGGCCCTGCGCCCCAAGGACCTGGACGAGTTCATCGGCCAGGAGAAGGTCAGGGAGCAGCTCGACCTGGTGCTGCGGGCCGCCCGCGCGCGCGGCGCCACCGCCGACCACGTCCTGCTCTCCGGCGCCCCCGGCCTCGGCAAGACCACCCTCTCCATGATCATCGCGGCGGAGATGGCCGCCCCGATCCGGATCACCTCGGGCCCCGCCATCCAGCACGCCGGTGACCTGGCCGCGATCCTCTCCTCCCTCCAGGAGGGCGAGGTCCTCTTCCTCGACGAGATCCACCGGATGTCCCGGCCCGCCGAGGAGATGCTCTACATGGCGATGGAGGACTTCCGCGTCGACGTCATCGTCGGCAAGGGCCCCGGCGCCACCGCCATCCCCCTCGAGCTGCCCCCGTTCACGCTGGTCGGCGCCACCACGCGCGCGGGTCTGCTGCCCCCGCCGCTGCGCGACCGCTTCGGCTTCACCGCGCACATGGAGTTCTACGAGCCGGCCGAGCTGGAGCGGGTGATCCACCGCTCCTCCGGCCTCCTCGACGTGGAGATCGACCCGGCGGGAGCGGCCGAGATCGCCGGGCGCTCCCGCGGCACCCCGCGCATCGCCAACCGCCTGCTGCGCCGCGTCCGGGACTACGCCCAGGTCAAGGCCGACGGCCACATCACCCGGGACATCGCCGCCGCCGCCCTCGGGGTCTACGAGGTGGACGGCCGCGGCCTCGACCGGCTCGACCGCGCGGTCCTGGAGGCCCTGATCAAGCTGTTCGGCGGCGGACCCGTGGGCCTGTCGACCCTCGCGGTGGCGGTGGGGGAGGAGCGGGAGACCGTGGAGGAGGTCGCGGAGCCCTTCCTCGTCCGGGAGGGCCTGCTCGCGCGCACTCCGCGCGGCCGGGTCGCCACTCCCGCGGCCTGGGCCCACCTCGGACTCACGGCCCCCCAGGGGAAACCCGGTGCAAGCGGACAAGCGGACCTGTTCGGGGCGTGACGACGCGCGTCATCGCCGGGACTGGAACCCCGGTGCCACGCTGAGCGTTGTTCCCAGATGGCGGACTCGCTTAGACTCCGCCGACGTCGTCCTTGTGATTCTGGGACGACGGCCGACACCACACCCCCGACAAGGCCGCGAATTCAATGCGGTCGTATGAAGGAAGTCCCACCCGTGAGTCTCGTGACCCTCCTCCCGTTCATCGTGCTCATCGGGGCCATGTTCCTGATGACCCGGTCTGCCAAGAAGAAGCAGCAGCAGGCCGCGAGTATGCGCAATGAAATGCAGCCCGGTTCCGGCGTCCGCACGATCGGTGGCATGTACGCCACGGTCAAGGAGGTCAACGAGGACACGGTCCTCCTGGACGCCGGCCCCGGCGTCCACCTCATGTTCGCGAAGAACGCGATCGGCGCTGTGCTCTCCGACGACGAGTACAACCGCATCGTCCACGGCCCCGAGGCCGCCGACGACGAGCTGACCGATGACGCCGTCGTGCCGGACGACGCGTCGTCCCTCACCGAGACCGACGAGACCGCCGCCGACTCGCGCATCGACCTCGGCAAGAAGGACGAGGCGGACACGGCCGACGAGACCGCCGAGGCCCCCAAGGCCGAGGCGGCTCCCGAGGCCGCTGCCGACGCGAAGAAGACCGACGGCGAGTCCGACGCGAAGTAGCCACGATCGGAATCGGGGGGACGTACCGCTTGCGTCCCCCGTGGTTCCGGTTCGTGCGTGACGCGCGCGGATTCTCGACCATTTCATGGCCGTCCGGGCACGCATCCCCGATGCCGGACGGATGGAGAGGGAGTACGAGAAGGTGGCCACACCTAAAAAGAGCCGAGGGGCAGGTGCCGGGAGCAAGCCGGGCCGTGCTCTGAGCCTGATCGTGATCGTCATGGTCGCGCTCGTCGGCGGGATGTTCATCTCCGGCACGTTCACCCCCCGCCTCGGCATCGACCTCGCGGGCGGCACCAGCATCACCCTGCAGGCCAAGACCGAGCCGGGCCAGTCCAAGAGCGCCATCAACAAGACCAACATGGACACGGCGGCGGACATCATCAACCGCCGTGTCAACGGCATGGGTGTCTCCGAGGCCGAGGTCCAGACGCAGGGCGCCGACAACATCATCGTCAACATCCCCCGGGGTACGAACGAGAAGCAGGCGCGCGAGCAGGTCGGCACGACCGCTCAGCTCTACTTCCGCCCGGTCCTGACGATGGCCGCCGGCTCCCCGACGGCGGACTCCTCCGCGAGCCCGTCCCCGAGCGCCTCCTCCAGCGGCAAGCCCACGGACAAGGCCAGTGCGGGCTCCGGCGAGAAGGCGACCGGCTCGTCGGCCTCCGCGACGCCGTCCGCCACGGCCACCTCGCAGGGCCGCGCCGTCACCGACGCCCTCAAGGCCGACGCGACGCCCAGCTCCTCCGCGAGCGGCGACGCCAAGGCCTCCGCCTCGCCGTCGGCCAGCGCCTCCGCCGACCCGGCCACGGCCGCGCTGCAGAAGAAGTTCACCGAGCTGGACTGCACCGACTCGGCGGCCCGGACGAAGGTCAACGAGGGCGCCAAGCCGACCGACACCATCGCCGCCTGCGGCAAGGACTCGTCGGGCCAGTGGGCGAAGTACATCCTCGGCCCGTCCGAGGTGAACGGCAAGGACGTCAAGAAGTCCCAGGCCGCGATCAACCAGCAGAGCGGCCAGTGGGTCGTCAACATGGAGTTCACGGGCTCCGGGTCGAAGAAGTTCGCGGCGACGACGGGCAAGCTGAAGGACCAGCAGCAGCCGATGAACCAGTTCGCCATCGTCCTCGACGGTGACGTGGTCTCGGCGCCCAGCGTCAGCTCCGTGCTGAGCCAGAACGCCGAGATCTCCGGCAGCTTCAACCAGCAGTCCGCCCAGGACCTGGCCAACGTGCTGTCCTACGGCGCCCTGCCGCTCACCTTCCACGAGCAGAGCGTCACCTCGGTGACCGCCGCCCTCGGTGGCGAGCAGCTGCACGCCGGTCTCATCGCGGGCGCGATCGGCCTCCTTCTGGTCGTCATCTACCTGGTGGTCTACTACCGGGGCCTGTCGCTCGTCGCCCTGGCCTCGCTGCTGGTCTCCGGCATCCTCACCTACACGCTCATGACGCTCCTCGGCCCGGCCATCGGCTTCGCGCTGAACCTGCCCGCGGTGTGTGGTGCGATCGTGGCCATCGGTATCACCGCGGACTCGTTCATCGTGTTCTTCGAACGGATCCGGGACGAGATCAGGGAGGGCCGGTCCGTGCGGCCCGCCGTCGAGCGCGCCTGGCCGCGCGCCCGGCGCACCATCCTGGTCTCCGACTTCGTGTCGTTCCTCGCGGCCGCGGTGCTCTACATCGTGACCGTCGGCAAGGTGCAGGGCTTCGCGTTCACGCTCGGCCTGACCACCCTGCTCGACGTCGTCGTGGTCTTCCTCTTCACGAAGCCGCTGATGACGATTCTGGCCCGCGGGAAGTTCTTCACCGGCCACAAGTGGTCCGGCCTCGACCCCAAGCGCCTCGGGGTCCAGCCGCCGCTGCGCCGCACCCGTCGTTCCGCCGGTCCCGTCGACCCGAAGGAGGCGTGAGATGTCGAAGCTCGGCAATCTCGGCGCCAGGCTGTATCGCGGTGAGGTCGGCTACGACTTCATCGGCAAGCGCAAGATCTGGTACGGCGTCTCGATCCTGATCACCATCACGGCCATCCTCGGCCTGACGGTGCGCGGGCTCAACATGGGCATCGAGTTCGAGGGCGGCGCCGTCTTCACGACGCCCAAGACCTCCGTCTCCGCCGCGCAGGCGGAGAAGGACGCGGAGGCGGCCGCCGGCGGTCACGACGCGGTCGTGCAGAAGCTGGGCACCGGCGGTCTGCGCATCCAGATCGCGGGCATCGACACCGACAAGTCGGACCAGATCAAGGAGGAGCTGTCCAAGGACCTGGGCATCTCCTCCGACAAGATCAACGCCGACCTGGTGGGCCCCAGCTGGGGTGAGACGATCGCCAACAAGGCCTGGCAGGGCCTGGCCATCTTCATGGTCCTCGTCGTGATCTATCTGGCGATCGCCTTCGAATGGCGAATGGCCATCGCGGCCCTCGTCGCCCTGATCCACGACATCACCATCACCGTCGGGATCTACGCCCTGGTGGGCTTCGAGGTCACGCCGGGCACGGTGATCGGTCTGCTCACGATCCTCGGTTACTCGCTCTACGACACGGTCGTCGTCTTCGACTCCCTCAAGGAGCAGACGAAGGGCATCGAGAAGCAGACCCGCTGGACCTACAGCGACATCGCGAACCGCTCGATCAACTCCACCCTGGTCCGCTCGATCAACACCACGGTCGTGGCGCTCCTGCCGGTGGCGGGCCTGCTGTTCATCGGCGGCGGCTTCCTCGGCGCCGGCATGCTGAACGACATCTCGCTGTCGCTCTTCGTCGGTCTCGCCGCCGGTGCGTACTCGTCGATCTTCATCGCCACTCCGCTGGTCGCCGACCTCAAGGAGCGCGACCCGAAGATGAAGGCCCTCAAGAAGCGGGTGCTCGCCAAGCGGGCCGCCGCCGCGGCCAAGGCGGAGGCGGAGCCGGCCGGCTCCGTCCTCGGCCCCCAGGCCGACGGCCCGCAGGCACAGGACGAGCCGGAGGACATCGCCCCCGCCGGAGCGGGTCCGCGCAACCAGCCGGCCCGCAACCGCGGCCGCGGCCGCCCCTCGGGCAAGCGCCGCTGACCCCCCGGTCACGTACGCGCACGGGCGCCAGGAGCTGCGACGCTCCTGGCGCCCGTTCCTTTTCGGACAGGCACGACTGCTAGGGTTGACGACCGCGCGGACCTGCCGAAACGGGTGCGCGTCCAACTCCATCACCGACTCGCTGAGGTGCAGACATGACCGACATCAAGGAGCTGCTCCTCAGCCGCATCCGTGATGTGCAGGACTACCCGGAGCCCGGCGTCCTCTTCAAGGACATCACCCCGCTCCTCGCGGACCCGTCGGCGTTCACGGCCCTCACCGACGCGCTCGCCGAGCTCTGCGTCCGGCACGGCGCCACCAAGGTCGTCGGCCTGGAGGCGCGCGGCTTCATCCTCGGCGCCCCGGTCGCCATCCGGGCCGGTCTCGGCTTCATCCCCGTACGCAAGGCGGGCAAGCTGCCCGGAGCGACCCTCGCGCAGTCCTACGCGCTGGAGTACGGGACCGCCGAGATCGAGGTGCACGCCGAGGACCTCAGCGCCGACGACCGGGTCATGGTCATCGACGACGTGCTCGCCACCGGCGGCACCGCCGAGGCCGCCCTGCACCTCATCCGCAGGGCGGGCGCCGAGGTCGCGGGCGTCGCGGTCCTCATGGAGCTGGGCTTCCTGCCCGGCCGCGCGCGTCTGGAGCCCGCTCTCCAGGGCGCCCCGCTCGACGCCCTGCTGGTGGTCTGAGACCCCGGCTCACAGCCCTCAGGGCGGGCCCGGAGGAATCCGGCGCCCGCCTCTGTTGTTTCTCCAGTACAAGGCCGTACCACCGGCCGAATACGTTCGGTGGGCGCCGGATCGATACCATGGGCTCTCCGGGACCTGAACGGGGGACCCGTCGCGCACGAGGAGCGCCGTTGCCAGACGAGGCCAAGCCACTCACCGCCGCCACCGACCAGCAGGCTGCCCAGGGCGCGGCTGAATCCGGCACGTCCGCGAACGGCGCCCCGTCGGCACATGGCGCGAAGCCCACTCCGCCGCCCGGCACCAAGGCGGCCGAGTCGCCACGCCCCAAGCCCGCGGCCGAGCCGTCGCGCGCCACACCGGCGCCCGTCATCCGCGCCGCCGCGAACCAGCCGGCCGCCCGCTCCGGCTCCTCCAACCGCGTCCGGGCCCGCCTGGCCCGTCTCGGCGTGCAGCGCTCGAACCCGTACAACCCCGTCCTGGAGCCGCTGCTGCGGATCGTGCGCGGCAACGACTCCAAGATCGAGACGTCGACGCTGCGCCAGATCGAGCGTGCCTACCAGGTCGCCGAGCGCTGGCACCGCGGCCAGAAGCGCAAGAGCGGCGACCCGTACATCACGCACCCGCTCGCCGTGACGACGATCCTCGCCGAGCTGGGCATGGACCCGGCGACGCTGATGGCCGGACTGCTGCACGACACCGTCGAGGACACCGAGTACGGCCTGGACACCCTCAAGCGGGACTTCGGCGACCAGGTCGCCCTGCTCGTCGACGGCGTGACCAAGCTGGACAAGGTCAAGTTCGGCGAGGCCGCGCAGGCCGAGACGGTCCGCAAGATGGTCGTGGCGATGGCGAAGGACCCGCGGGTCCTCGTGATCAAGCTCGCCGACCGCCTGCACAACATGCGCACCATGCGGTACCTCAAGCGCGAGAAGCAGGAGAAAAAGGCGCGCGAGACCCTGGAGATCTACGCGCCGCTCGCCCACCGCCTGGGCATGAACACCATCAAGTGGGAGCTGGAGGACCTCGCCTTCGCGATCCTCTACCCCAAGATGTACGACGAGATCGTGCGGCTCGTGGCCGAGCGCGCCCCCAAGCGCGACGAGTACCTGGCCATAGTGACCGACGAGGTGCAGTCCGACCTGCGTGCGGCCCGCATCAAGGCGACCGTCACCGGCCGCCCGAAGCACTACTACAGCGTCTACCAGAAGATGATCGTCCGCGGCCGTGACTTCGCGGAGATCTACGACCTGGTGGGCATCCGCGTCCTCGTCGACACGGTCCGCGACTGCTACGCGGCACTGGGCACCGTCCACGCCCGCTGGAACCCGGTTCCGGGGCGGTTCAAGGACTACATCGCGATGCCCAAGTTCAACATGTACCAGTCGCTGCACACCACGGTGATCGGCCCGAACGGCAAGCCCGTCGAGCTCCAGATCCGTACGTTCGACATGCACCGCCGCGCCGAGTACGGCATCGCCGCGCACTGGAAGTACAAGCAGGAGGCCGTCGCCGGTGCCTCCAAGGTGCGCTCGGACGCGCCCAAGTCGACCGGCAAGGACGACCACCTCAACGACATGGCGTGGCTGCGCCAGCTGCTCGACTGGCAGAAGGAGACCGAGGACCCGGGCGAGTTCCTGGAGTCCCTGCGCTTCGACCTGTCGCGCAACGAGGTCTTCGTCTTCACGCCGAAGGGCGACGTCATAGCGCTGCCGGCCGGGGCCACCCCGGTGGACTTCGCGTACGCGGTCCACACGGAGGTCGGCCACCGGACCATAGGAGCACGCGTCAACGGACGCCTCGTGCCCCTCGAATCCACGCTGGACAACGGCGACCTGGTGGAGGTCTTCACCTCCAAGGCCTCCGGCGCCGGTCCTTCGCGCGACTGGCTCGGCTTCGTCAAGTCGCCGCGGGCCCGCAACAAGATCCGCGGCTGGTTCTCCAAGGAGCGCCGCGACGAGGCCATCGAGCAGGGCAAGGACGCCATCGCGCGGGCCATGCGCAAGCAGAACCTGCCGATCCAGCGGATCCTGACCGGCGACTCGCTCGTCACGCTCGCGCACGAGATGCGCTACCCGGACATCTCGTCGCTCTACGCGGCCATCGGCGAGGGGCACGTCACGGCGCAGTCCGTCGTGCAGAAGCTCGTCCAGGCGCTCGGCGGCGAGGAGGCCGCCAACGAGGACATCGCCGAGAGCGCCCCGCCCTCGCGCGGCCGCTCCAAGCGCCGGTCCAACGCCGATCCGGGCGTGGTGGTCAAGGGCGTCGACGACGTCTGGGTCAAGCTGGCCCGCTGCTGCACGCCCGTGCCCGGCGACCCGATCATCGGCTTCGTGACCCGCGGCAGCGGCGTCTCCGTCCACCGCAGCGACTGCGTGAACGTGGACTCGCTGTCCCGTGAGCCCGAGCGCATCCTCGAGGTCGAGTGGGCGCCGACCCAGTCCTCGGTCTTCCTGGTCGCCATCCAGGTCGAGGCGCTCGACCGCTCCCGGCTGCTGTCCGACGTGACCCGGGTCCTCTCGGACCAGCACGTGAACATCCTGTCCGCGGCGGTGCAGACCTCCCGCGACCGGGTGGCCACGTCGCGCTTCACGTTCGAGATGGGCGACCCGAAGCACCTGGGGCATGTGCTCAAGGCGGTACGGGGCGTGGAGGGCGTCTACGACGTCTACCGGGTGACCTCGGCGAGGCGCCCGTAACGCGTCATCGCCGGTGACGAGAAGCGCCCCGTCAGGGGCGCGGGGAACTGCGCGACCAGCCCCCACGGCGGTGGAGCACGAGAAACGGCCCCGGGATCAACCCGGGGCCGCTTCACCACCTGCTGTCAGCGGAGCGTCAGCCGCCGAACTCCTCGAGCCCCTTGAGCGCCGAGTCCAGCAGCGCCTGACGACCGTCGAGCTCCTTCTGGAGCTTGTCGGCCTTGGCGTTGTTGCCCTGGGTGCGGGCCTGCTCGATCTGGCCCCGGAGCTTGTCGACGGCGGCCTGGAGCTGCCCCGTCAGACCCGCGGCACGCGCCCGCGCCTCGGGGTTCGTGCGCCGCCACTCGGCCTCCTCCGACTCCTGGAGGGCACGCTCCACGGCGTGCATCCGGCCCTCGACCTTCGGCCGGGCGTCGCGCGGAACGTGGCCGATGGCCTCCCAGCGCTCATTGATCGAGCGGAACGCGGCACGGGCCGCCTTCAGGTCCTCGATCGGGAGCAGCTTCTCGGCCTCGGCGGCCAGCTCCTCCTTGAGCTTGAGGTTCTCGCCCTGCTCGGCGTCACGCTCGGCGAAGACCGAGCTGCGGGCCGCGAAGAACACGTCCTGGGCGCCGCGGAAGCGGTTCCACAGATCGTCCTCGTGCTCGCGCTGCGCCCGCCCCGCGGCCTTCCAGTCCGTCATCAGCTCGCGGTACCGGGCCGCGGTCGCGCCCCAGTCCTGCGAGTTCGACAGCGCCTCCGCCTCGGCGACCAGCTTCTCCTTCGCCTTGCGGGCCTCCTCGCGCTGCGCGTCCAGCGAAGCGAAGTGGGCCTTGCGGCGCTTGGAGAATGCCGAGCGGGCGTGCGAGAAGCGGTGCCACAGCTCGTCGTCCGATTTGCGATCGAGACGCGGCAGACCCTTCCAGGTGTCCACCAGCGCGCGCAGCCGCTCACCGGCCGCCCGCCACTGCTCGGACTGGGCCAGCTCCTCCGCCTCGACGACCAGCGCCTCCTTGGCGTGCCGCGCCTCGTCGGACTGCTTGGCCTTCTGCGCCTTGCGCTCCTCGCGGCGCGAGTCCACGGACTCGACCAGCTTGTCGAGCCGCTTGCCGAGCGAGTCCAGGTCGCCGATCGCGTGCGCGTCGGTGACCTGGTCCCGCAGGTGCTCGATCGCCGTCATGGCGTCCTTGGCGGACAGGTCCGTCGTCTGCACCCGGCGCTCGAGGAGCCCGATCTCGACGACCAGACCGTCGTACTTGCGCTTGAAGTAGGCAAGGGCCTCGTCGGGAGAGCCGGCCTGCCAGGAACCGACCTCACGCTCAGTGCCGTCGGCCGAACGCACGTACACGGTCCCCGTCTCGTCGACGCGGCCCCACGGGTCGCTGCTCACAGCGCCTCCTCCACATGATGCCTGCGGGGGGCTCTGAGCCCCCGGGCATCGTCCACAGTTTCGTCACGGCCAACATAGGCGACCGGCGGGGATGCTGTCCGCATCCCGCGCGACCGAAATTTGGCAGCCGACAGGTCAGCCCTTCTCGACTGTCACAGTCGTGACCTTGACGGTCTTCTTCGGTGCACCATCGGTCTCGCTCTGTCCGCCGGCGGCCACCCCGCCCTTCGCGACGGCCTGCACGGCCTTGAGACCGGCCGCGTCCATCTTGCCGAACGGCGTGTACGACGGCGGCAGCTTGCTGTCCTTGTAGACGAGGAAGAACTGGCTGCCACCGGTGTGCGACTGGCCCGTGTTCGCCATCGCGACCGTGCCCGCGGGGTAGGTGACCGTGCCGTCCTTGCCGGCCTTGCCGAGCCCGTCCAGGTTCTCGTCCGGGATCGTGTAGCCGGGGCCGCCCGCGCCGGTGCCCTCGGGGTCGCCGCACTGCAGCACGAAGATGCCGGACGTGGTGAGCCGGTGGCACTTCGTGTTGTCGAAGAACTTCTTGTCGGCGAGGTGCTTGAACGAGTTGACGGTGTGCGGCGTCTTGGCCGCCTCCATGGCGATCTTCACCTCGCCCTGGCTCGTCTTCATCGCCATCGTGTACGCGGCCTTCTTGTCGATGGCCATCTTCGGCTCGGGCTTCTCCGTGGAGGAGGGGCTCGGGCTGGGGCTCGCCTCGGGGCCCGCGGTGTCCTTCTTGTCGTCACCGCTGAAGGCTCCGGCGGCGTACGCGCCACCGGTGCCCAGGACGGCCACCGCGAGCACGGAGGCGATCACGGTGTTGCGGGTGCGCGCCTTGCGTCGCGCGGACTCGCGCCGCTGCTGCTGGCGCAGGAACTTCTCCCGGGCGAGCTGACGCTGCCGCTGATCCTTGCTGACCACCGGATCTTCTCCTCGTACGTGTGTATGACCATGACCGGGCTCTTGATTGTGCCCCGTACCGTATATGGGTTCGCTGTGGAATCGGCAGCGCCGGTAGGCTCTCATCTGCCGCATTGCCGTATTGCCGCATTTCGGCGGCACTTCCGACGACACATGAAGGACGATCGTGCTGATTGCCGGGTTCCCCGCCGGGGCCTGGGGCACCAACTGTTACCTGGTTGCCCCCGCCGCGGGTGAGGAGTGCGTGATCATCGACCCGGGCCACCAGGCCGCCGAGGGAGTCGAGGAAGCGCTCAGGAAGCACCGGCTCAAGCCGGTCGCCGTCGTCCTCACGCACGGGCACATCGATCATGTCGCCTCGGTCGTCCCGGTGTGCGGGGCGCACGACGTCCCGGCGTGGATCCACCCCGAGGACCGCTACATGATGAGCGACCCGGAGAAGGGCATCGGCCGCACCATCGGCATGCCGCTCATGGGCGAGCTCACGGTGGGGGAGCCCGACGACGTGCGGACGCTCACCGACGGCGCCCGGCTGGAGCTCGCCGGACTCGACTTCGGCGTCGCGCACGCGCCCGGCCATACCAAGGGGTCGGTGACCTTCCAGATGCCCGAGACCACGGACGTCCCGTCGGTGTTCTTCTCGGGAGATCTGCTCTTCGCCGGCTCCATCGGACGCACCGACCTTCCCGGTGGCTCCATGGACGACATGCTCGAATCGCTGGCCCGCGTGTGCCTGCCGCTCGACGACTCGACCGTGGTGCTCTCCGGACACGGCTCCCAGACGACCATCGGCCAGGAGCGCGCCACCAACCCGTATCTGCGGCAGGTGGCCGCCGGCCAGGGACCCTCCACCGAGGCTCCCCGACGAGGAATGTGACGAAGACTTCCTGTGAGTACCTTCCAGGCCCCCAAGGGCACGTACGACCTGCTCCCGCCGGTCTCGGCGACGTACCTGGCGGTGCGTGAGGCGATCTCCGCTCCGCTGCGCAACTCCGGCTACGGCTACGTCGAGACGCCCGGCTTCGAGAACGTCGAGCTGTTCGCGCGCGGTGTCGGTGAGTCCACCGACATCGTGACCAAGGAGATGTACGCCTTCGAGACCAAGGGCGGCGACAGGCTCGCCCTGCGCCCCGAGGGCACGGCCTCCGTACTGCGCGCCGCCCTGGAGGCCAATCTCCACAAGGCCGGCAACCTCCCCGTCAAGCTCTGGTACTCGGGCTCGTACTACCGCTACGAGCGCCCCCAGAAGGGCCGCTACAGGCACTTCTCGCAGGTGGGCGCCGAGGCGATCGGCGCCGAGGACCCGGCCCTCGACGCCGAGCTGATCATCCTGGCCGACCAGGCGTACCGCTCGCTGGGCCTCAGGAACTTCCGCATCCTGCTGAACTCGCTGGGCGACAAGGAGTGCCGTCCGGTGTACCGGGAGGCGCTGCAGACCTTCCTGCGCGGCCTCGACCTCGACGAGGAGACGCTGCGCCGCGCGGAGATCAACCCGCTGCGCGTCCTCGACGACAAGCGGGCCGACGTCCAGAAGCAGCTGGTCGGCGCGCCCTCGCTGCGCGACTACCTGTGCGACGCGTGCAAGGCGTACCACGAGCAGGTGCGCGAGCTGCTGACGGCCGAGGGCGTCGTCTTCGAGGACGACGAGAAGCTCGTCCGCGGGCTCGACTACTACACCCGTACGACCTTCGAGTTCGTCCACGACGGGCTCGGCTCGCAGTCCGCGGTGGGCGGCGGCGGCCGCTACGACGGCCTCTCCGAGATGATCGGCGGTCCCTCGCTGCCGTCCGTCGGCTGGGCGCTCGGCGTCGACCGCACGGTCCTCGCCCTGGAGGCGGAAGGCGTGGAGCTCCGGCTCCCGTCCACCACCAGCGTGTTCGCGGTGCCGCTCGGCGACGAGGCGCGGCGCGTGCTGTTCTCCAAGGTCACCGAACTGCGCCGGGCCGGGATCTCGGCGGACTTCTCGTTCGGCGGCAAGGGGCTCAAGGGCGCCATGAAGAACGCCAACCGCAGCGGCGCGCGGTTCACGCTCGTCGCGGGCGAGCGGGATCTCGCCGAGGGTGTGGTGCAGCTCAAGGACATGGAGTCCGGCGAGCAGTCCGCGGTGGCGGTGGACCAGGTCGTCGAGGTGCTCCGGGCCCAGCTGGCCTGACGTTCGTCTGCAGGCCGGTGGCCTCTTCCCGCGCAGTTCCCGCGCGGGGAACTGCGCGGGAAGCCACGACGAACCCCTACTCCAGCAACCCGTACCGCATCGCACTGGTGACGGCCGCCGTCCGGTCGTCCACCCCCAACTTGCCGAACGCCCGCAGCAGATGCGTCTTCACCGTCGACTCGGCGACATGAAGACGCCGCCCGATCTCGGCGTTCGTACACCCGTCGGAGACCAGCCGCAGCACCGCCGTCTCCCGCTCGGACAACCGCGGACGCTCCGGATTCGTCCTGAGCTGGTCCACGAGCCGCGCCGCGACCGAGGGGGCCAGCACGGTCTCGCCCCGCGCGGCGGCGCGTATCGCGCCGGTCAGCTCGGCCCGGGCCATGTCCTTGAGCAGATAGCCCGCGGCGCCCGCCTCCACGGCCCGCAGGATGTCCCGGTCCGTCTCGTACGTGGTCAGGACGATCGTCCGGCACGGCAGCCCGGCCGCCGTCATCCGGACGATCGACTCGACGCCGTCGCCGCCGGGCATCCGCAGATCCATCAGGACGATGTCCGGGGCGAGTTCGGCGGCGAGCGCCTCCGCCCGCGGCCCGTTCGCCGCCTCGGCCACGACGGTCAGGTCCGGCTCGGCGTCGAGCATGGCGCGCAGGCCCTCGCGCACCACGGGATGGTCGTCGGCGAGCAGGATACGGATCACGGAAGGGTCCTTTCGGGTACGGGAAGCCGGACGGTGACGGTGGTGCCCGTGCCGGGCGCGCTGTCGACGACGGCGGTGCCGCCGACCTCGGCGGCGCGCGCCCGCAGCCCGCGCAGCCCGAAGCCGTCGCCGCCCGCGCCCGGCACGAAGCCGGGGCCCGCGTCCCGTACGACCAGGGTCAGGTCCGCCGCGGCGTAGGCGAGCCGGACGTGCACGGCGGTGTCGGGAGCCGCGTGTTTGCGGACGTTGGACAGGGCTTCCTGACAGCCGCGCAGCACCACGACCTCCAGGCCGGGGGCCAGCGGCCGGGCCGCGCCGGTGATCCGCACGTCCGCGCCGTGCCGGGACGCGAGCCGGTGCAGCGCGTCGGGCAGGGACGCGCCGTCCAGGTCGGCGGGGGCACCGCCGGCCACCAGCGCCCGCGCCTCCGCGAGGTTCTGCCGGGCGGTGTCCGCCATCAGCCGCAGGTGGCGGCGGGCCTGCGGGACGTCCGTCGTCAGCTCGGTCTCGACGGCCTGGACGAGCATCAGCATGCTGGTGAAGCCCTGGGCGAGGGTGTCGTGGATCTCCCGGGACAGCCGCTCGCGCTCGGCCAGGGCCCCGCGGTCCGCGGAGAGCTGGGCGATCTCCTCGCGGCTCGCGTCCAGCTCCGCGATGAGATCGGCCCGCTCCTGGCTCTGCTCCATGATCCGGATCGTCCAGCCGCCGAAGGCCGCCGAGAAGACGAGCGTCACCACGGCGAACACGGAGTTGAAGAAGAGGTCCCGGCCGCTGATCTCCCACAGGAGGGCCCAGCCCACGACCGGCGCGAGGTTGACGACGGTGACCGCGACCATCGCCCTGCGGTAGCGCAGCGCCATGAAGCACTGCGGGACGAGGGCGAACGCCATCAGCCGTGTCTCGCCGACCAGGACACCCGGCATCAGGTACACGGCGACGGCCCCTGCGACGTACGTCACCGCCCGTCGCTCGTCCAATCCCTCGGTCACCAGTACGGACCGGCCGTAGCCCAGGTACCAGGGGACGAGCAGGACCATCAGACACCCCGCGCCGAGCCGGACGGGCCACGCCGGCTGGGCCGTGCCCAGGACGAACACCAGCGTGGCCAGCCACACGACCGCGAAGTAGCCGTCCCAGAGCCGGAAGGTGCGGTCCCAGGCGTGCTCTCCCCGCGGATCGGTACGGGCGGTCACCCGGCGCGTCGGTTGTTCCAGCGGAAGGTCAGCAGGCACAGCACCAATCCTCCGACGCACCAGGCCCCGAGCACCAGAGCCGCCTTCCCGAACTCCCAGCTGCCCGCCTGCTCCAGGACGTGCGCCGAGTCCGGCAGGAACACCCCGCGCAGCCCCTGGCACAGCCACTTCAGCGGGAACACCGCCCCGATGTTCAGCATCCAGTCCGGAATCGTGTCGATCGAGATGTAGACCCCGGAGATGAACTGCAGGACCAGGAACGGCAGAACGACGACGGAGGTCGCGCTCCGGCCGGACTTCGGTACGGAACCGATCGCGATGCCGAGCAGCGCGCACGCCGTGATGCCGAGCAGGAACAGCCAGCCGAACGTCAGCCACTTGCCGAGGCTCGACGGCAGCGAGACGTCGTAGAACGCCGTGCCGACGGCCAGCAGGATCGCCGTCTCCAGCAGGCCCGTGACGAGCACGAGCCAGACCTTTCCCAGGAAGTAGGCGGCCGCCGGCATCGGCGTCCCGCGCAGCCGGCGCAGCACCTTCTCGTCGCGCTCGATGGCGATCGAGATGCCGAGCGACTGGAAACTCGTCGACATGATGCCCGCCGCCATCATCGCGGGCACGTACAGCTGCGACGCGGTGACGCCCGCGCCCCGCACGTCGTCGCTGAAGATCGACGCGAACAGGAACAGGAAGACGACCGGGAAGGCGAAGGTGAACACCACCTGCTCCCGCAGCCGGAAGAACTGCTTGATCTCCAGTGCGCCGCGCCGCAGCCCCAACCGCCAGGCGCCGGGAAGGCGTTCGGCGCCTCTCGTGCCGGTCTCCGCCAGCGTGTCCGTGGTCATCGTCCCGTCTCCTGTTCCTGTCCGGTGAGGCGGAGGTACACGTCCTCCAGCGTCGGGCGGCCGACCCGCAGGCCGGGGATCTCGCCGTCGAAGCGCCGGGTGAGTTCGGCGATCGTGCGGGTGGGGGTCTCCGTGCGCTCGCTGCGCGGGGTTCCGTCGGGCTCGGTCCACTCCACGGTGGCGTCGCTGCCGTAGCGGTCCCGCAGCTCGGCGGGGGCGCCCTCCGCGACGACCCGGCCGGAGGCGATCACCGCGAGCCGCTGCGCGAGCGCCTCGGCCTCCTGGAGGTAGTGCGTGGTCAGCAGGATCGTGGTGCCCTCGGCGGCGAGCATCCGGATCAGCTCCCAGAACTGGTGACGGGCCGCGGGGTCGAACCCGGTCGTCGGCTCGTCCAGGAGCAGCAGCTCCGGATCGCCGATCACACCGAGCGCCACGTCGAGGCGGCGCCGCTGCCCACCCGAGAGCGCCTTGATCCGGGCGTTCGCCTTCTTCTCCAGACCCACCAGCTCGATGACCCGGTCCGGGTCGCGCGGCTTCGGGTAGTAGTGCGCGAAGTGCCGTACGGTCTCGCGCACCGTCAGCTCCGCGGGCGCCGACTCGTCCTGCCAGACGATGCCGACCCGGGCCCGCCAGGCGCGGCCCGCGCTGCCCGGGTCCGCGCCGAGCACGGTCACCTCTCCGCCGTCCCGGGCCCGGTTGCCCTGGAGGATCTCCACCGTCGTGGACTTGCCCGCGCCGTTCGGCCCGAGCAGGCCGAACACCTCGCCGGTCCTGATCGTCAGGTCGAGGCCGTCGACCGCGCTCACGTCGCCGTACTGCTTGCGCAGCCGCCGTACGTCCACCGCGAGTTCCGCTGTCTGTGGGGTCATGCCGACGAGCGTCCCGTCGAACCACGCGTTCCGGGCCCTACGGGAGGACATCCTTATGTCCATCGAACGGTGGACACCCGCACCCGTACGGCAGAATGAGCGTGCCCGCAGGCCTCACCTCTCACATACGGATCGGCGTGATGAGCAAGACGACCACAGCAAGCGACAGCGACAGCGTCTCCCGCGGCATCGACACCGCGGGCGCCCCACGCACGGTCGGCGGCAGTCGTGGGTTCGGACTGCTCCTGGTGATCACGGGAGCGGCCGGGCTGCTCGCCGCCTGGGTCATCACGCTGGACAAGTTCAAGCTGCTGGAGGACCCGAACTTCATCCCGGGCTGCTCCATCAACCCGGTCATCTCCTGCGGCAGCATCATGAAGAGCGACCAGGCGTCGGTCTTCGGCTTCCCCAACCCGATGCTGGGCCTCGCCGCCTACGCCGTCGTGATCTGTGTGGGCATGAGCCTGCTCGCGCGGGCCAGCTTCCCGCGCTGGTACTGGCTGACGTTCAACGTGGGCTGCCTGTTCGGCGTCGGCTTCGTCACCTGGCTGCAGTTCCAGTCCCTGTACCGGATCAACGCGCTGTGCCTGTGGTGCTGCCTGGCCTGGGTCGCCACGATCCTCATGTTCTGGTACGTCACGTCGTCCAACATCCGCAACGACCTCCTGCCGGCCCCGCGCTGGCTGAAGACGTTCTTCGAGGACTTCACGTGGGCGCTGCCCGTCGTGCACATCGGCATCATCGCCGTCCTGATCTTCACGCGCTGGGGCGACAAGCTCTGGGCCTGACGCCTCCCCGCGGGGTTGTCAGTGGGGTGACTTAGGGTTTTGTCCGTGGAACCCGACCTCTTCACCGCCGCAGCCGAAGAACGCCAGGAGAAGGACCCCTCCGCGAGCCCCCTGGCCGTCCGGATGCGCCCGCGCACCCTCGACGAAGTCGTCGGACAGCAGCATCTGCTCAAGCCGGGGTCGCCGCTGCGCCGCCTGGTCGGCGAGGGCGGCGGCGGTCCGGCCGGCGCGTCGTCGGTGATCCTCTGGGGTCCGCCCGGCATCGGCAAGACGACCCTGGCCTACGTCGTCTCCAAGGCGACGAACAAGCGGTTCGTGGAGCTGTCCGCGATCACCGCGGGCGTCAAGGAGGTCCGGGCCGTCATCGAGGGCGCCCGGCGGGCGATGGGCGGCCACGGCAAGGAGACCGTCCTCTTCCTCGACGAGATCCACCGCTTCAGCAAGGCCCAGCAGGACTCGCTGCTGCCCGCGGTGGAGAACCGCTGGGTGACCCTGATCGCGGCGACGACCGAGAACCCGTACTTCTCGGTGATCTCACCGCTGCTCTCGCGCTCCCTCCTCCTCACCCTCGAACCGCTGACCGACGACGATCTGCGCGGGCTGCTCGCGCGGGCGCTGACGGACGAGCGAGGGCTCGGCGGAGCCGTGACCCTGGCCGAGGACGCCGAGGAGCACCTGCTGCGCGTCGCGGGCGGGGACGCCCGGCGGGCGCTCACCGCGCTGGAGGCTGCCGCCGGGGCCGCCCTCGCCAAGAGCGAGGACAGCATCACCCTCGAAAGCGTCGAGGAGACCGTCAATCGCGCGGCGGTGAAGTACGACCGCGACGGCGACCAGCACTACGACGTCGCCAGCGCCCTCATCAAGTCCATCCGCGGCTCGGACGTGGACGCCGCGCTGCACTATCTGGCCCGCATGATCGAGGCCGGCGAGGACCCCCGCTTCATCGCCCGGCGGCTGATGATCTCCGCCAGCGAGGACATCGGTCTCGCCGATCCGACGGCCCTGCCCACGGCGGTCGCCGCCGCGCAGGCCGTCGCCATGATCGGCTTCCCGGAAGCCGCTCTGACGCTGAGCCACGCCACGATCGCGCTGGCGCTGGCCCCGAAGTCGAACGCGGCGACGACCGCGATCGGCGCCGCCATGGAGGACGTCCGCAAGGGTCTCGCCGGCCCGGTCCCGGCCCATCTGCGCGACGGCCACTACAAGGGCGCCGCCAAGCTGGGGCACGCCCAGGGGTACGTGTACCCGCACGACGTCCCCGGCGGTATCGCGGCCCAGCAGTACGCGCCGGACGCCATCGCCGGCCGGCGGTACTACGAGCCCACGCGGTACGGGGCCGAGGCGCGGTACGCCGATGTGGTCGAGCGGGTCCGCGAGCGGTTGCGGGGCGAGTCGGGCACCGGTTGACCCGTTGCCGTCCGGGTTGTTTTTCCGGGTGCCGCTCTCGTCGTGGCTGGTCGCGCAGTTCCCCGCGCCCCTGAGATGCGCACTTCGTGCGCCATCTCATCAAGGGGAGGCTGCGCGGAGCGCATGCCTCAGGGGCGCGGGGAACTGCGCGAGAAGCGGCCACCGGCCCGCAGCCCGCGACGAGGCCGCCACCCGGCAGACGGCGCTCGGCGGGCACTCCGGCCCGCTCCCACCTAGGCTCACCCCATGCGCATCACGGCCGCCGGCGCCACCGCGATCCTGCTGCTCGGCGCCGCCGCATGCGGCACCGGGCAGCAGAA
This sequence comes from Streptomyces sp. NPDC001904, assembly GCF_040297005.1. Taxonomy (NCBI): domain Bacteria; kingdom Bacillati; phylum Actinomycetota; class Actinomycetes; order Kitasatosporales; family Streptomycetaceae; genus Streptomyces; species Streptomyces sp. NPDC001904. Next base: position 405,202 of record NZ_JBEOYI010000004.1, read on the forward strand.
GAACCCGGCACAGGCGGCAGCCCTGAGCCAGGGATTTCCCCCCACCGCGGCGCAGGCCAAGGCCCAGCTCACCACCCTCACCGTCGCCTGGGGCAAGAACTGGCAGACGTACAAGAGGAGCGAGTTCGGCGACGGCTGGAGCGACGACGTGGACGCCCCGGGCGGGCACAACGGCTGCGACACCCGCGACGACGTCCTGCGCCGCGACCTCGCCGACCTGCGCGAGGGCGACCGCAACCGCTGCGTGGTGATCTCCGGCACGCTGCACGACCCGTACACCGGCAAGAACCTGCCCTACTACTACCGCCGGGCCTCCCAGATCCAGACCGACCACGTCGTCGCGCTCGGCGCCGCCTGGCGGGCCGGAGCCTGGGCCTGGACACCGAAGAAGCGGCTCACGTACGCCAACGACCTCGACGTCCTGCTGGCCGCCGACAAGACGGCGAACTACGACAAGAGCAGCAAGACCCCGGACAAGTGGAAGCCCGCGAACAAGGCGTTCTGGTGCGAGTACGGGCGGCGCTGGACCGGGATCAAGACCAAGTACGCGCTGACGGTGACCCCGCCGGAGAAGCAGGCCCTCCAGGACCTGCTGGCAAGCTGCCGCTGAGCCATCCGGTAGACTTCCCCGAAGTGCTGTGTCCTGTGCCCGGTGTCCCGAAAGGGAGACAGGGCGTCACCAGAGCAGGACATCCAGCCGGATCCCCCGAACCGCGAGGCACAGGGGGTCCAGGAGCGTCGCGCACCTTCGAAGGTGTCGCGGGCAGCCCACCACCCTCCCGTACTCCGGGACCAGGTCGGTGGGCCACTCGCGTGCTGCACGTATGTGCCCAGTATCCGGGAGCGGCTGCCCACCCATCCTCGTGATGGACGGGTTTCCCGGGCTGCGGATGCGACCTCCCAAACCCTGGTGAAGCCGTATTCGCATCAGAAACATGAGGTGTTTGGTTCATGGCGAACCAGTCCCGCCCCAAGGTCAAGAAGTCGCGTGCCCTCGGCATCGCGCTGACCCCGAAGGCCGTCAAGTACTTCGAGGCCCGCCCCTACCCGCCGGGCGAGCACGGCCGTGGCCGCAAGCAGAACTCGGACTACAAGGTCCGTCTGCTCGAGAAGCAGCGTCTGCGCGCGCAGTACGACATCAGCGAGAAGCAGATGGCCCGCGCCTACGACCGCGCCAAGAAGGCCGAAGGCAAGACCGGCGAGGCCCTGGTCATCGAGCTGGAGCGCCGTCTCGACGCGCTGCTGCTGCGTTCGGGCATCGCCCGCACGATCTACCAGTCGCGCCAGATGGTCGTCCACGGCCACATCGAGGTCAACGGCCAGAAGGTCGACAAGCCCTCGTTCCGCGTCCGTCCCGACGACGTCGTGATGGTCCGCGAGCGCAGCCGCGAGAAGCCGCTGTTCCAGGTCGCGCGTGAGGGTGGCTTCGCCCCCGAGGGCGAGACCCCGCGTTACCTCCAGGTGAACCTGAAGGCCCTGGCCTTCCGCCTGGACCGGGACCCGAACCGCAAGGAGATCCCCGTGATCTGCGACGAGCAGCTCGTCGTCGAGTACTACGCCCGCTGACCGACCAGCGGACGTAGTCTCACCTGCGTTTCAGCCCGTCGTCTCCCCGCCGTTCGCGGTGGGGGAGGCGGCGGGTTCTCGCTTTTCCGGGGCGAGCGCACGGGCCGGCCGCGGCACCGTCACCGGGGCCGCCGGCGAACTCCCGCCGAGCGCCCGCGCCACCGTCTCGTCGTGGCCCAGCAGCCCGCCCTCGTGCGTCAGTTCCTCGAAACGGGCGTCGCCCAGCGCCTCGCGGGACCGCGCCTCGCACAGCTCGTGCGGCACGTTGTAGTGGCCCGAGCCGAACAGCCGCAGGCCCACCGACGACCACATCCGGCCCGCCGCGCCCTGGAGCACCGCCGCCTCGGCCGCGTCCCCCTCCGCCACCGTGACCAGCGCCAGCAGCTCCACGGCCAGCACCGTGCCGAGCAGATCACGGAACTCGTGGTCGATGGTCAGGCACTCGTCGAGGAGCCGCCGGGCGGCGGCCGGCTCGCCCTCGGTCCACCGCGCGTAGGCGAGCACATAGAGCGCGTACGCCCGGGTCCACCGCTCCCCGTGGTCCTCGCACACCTGCCGAACGTCCTCGCACAGCGCGACGGCCTGGCCCAGCTCGCCCCGGAAGGCCAGCGCCATCGCCAGCTCCACCTGCCCCATCAGCACATTGCTGTTGAGCTCACCGATCTCCCGGTAGCGGGTCAGCGACTCGCGCAGCAGCAGCTCCGCGCGCGACATGTCGTCCGTGACCAGCGCCAGGCAGCCGGTGCGGTGCACGGCGTAGGCGAGCGCCGTCGCGTTGCCCGTGCGCTCCGCCTCGTCGCGGCACTCCTGCAGCGCCGCGAGCGCGGGCACCGTGTCGCCCTGGAGGATCGCCACATAGCCGAGCACCCACAGCGCCTTGAGCCGGGAGTCCGGGTACGCGGACTCGGCGTGCCCGCCGTTCGCCGCGTCCAGCTCGATGCTGTGCTCCAGCCAGTGCCGGCCCTCCGCGAGATGCCCGCAGCCCGCCCAGTAGAACCACAGCGTGCCCGCCAGGTACTGGCCCAGATGGGTCTCGCCCGGCTCGTTCAGACAGAACTCCATGGCCGCGCGCAGATTCGGCAGCTCTCCGTCGATCCGGGCCGCCACCTCGCCCTGCCGCGGGGAGAACCAGTCCAGCTCGCACCAGGTCGCGAGGCCCATGTACCAGTCGCGGTGCCTGCGCCGCATCCGGTGGGTGTCGCCGGCGCCGTCCAGCCACTCGGCGCCGTACGCGCGGACCGTGTCCAGCATCCGGTAGCGCACTCCGGCGGGCGTCTCCTCGCGGGTCACGACGGACTGGCCGATGAGTTCCTGGAGCACGTCCAGGAGCGCGTCCGCGTGCAGCCCGTCGCCGCCGCAGATGTACTCGGCGGCCTCCAGGTCGAACGAGCCGGAGAACACCGAGAGCCGCGCCCACAGCAGCCGCTCCCGCGTCGTGCACAGCTCGTGGCTCCAGCCGATGGCCGTGCGCAGGGTCTGATGACGGGGCGGCGTGTCCCGCCCGCCGCCCGTGAGCAGCCGGAACCGGTCGTCGAGCCGCTCCGCCAGCTGAGCGGGCGACAGCGCCCGCAGCCGCCCCACCGCCAGCTCCACGGCGAGCGGCAGACAGTCCAGGCGGCGGCACACCTCCAGGACGTCGGACCGGTTGCCGTCGTCGAGGCGGAAGCCGGGCAGCAGCTCCGCCGCCCGGTCGGCGAACAGCTCCGCCGCGCCCTCCAGCGGCAGCGGCGCCAGCGGCAGCAGCCGCTCGCCGCCCAGCGCGAGCGGCCTGCGGCCCACCGCGATCACCCGCAGATCCGGCGCCGCGCCCAGCAGATCCCGTACGAGACGGGCGCAGGCGTCGACCAGGTGCTCGAACCCGTCCAGGATCAGGACCAGCGAGCGCTCGGCGAGATGCTCGAGCAGCACCTCGCGCGAGGGCCGGGTGGTGTGGTCGGTGAGGCCCAGGGCCTCGGCGAGCGCGTACTCCACCAGCTCCGGCCGGCGGACCGCCGTCAGCTCCGCCCGCCACACCCCGTCGGTGCACAGCTCCCGCGGGATCCGCGGGGCCGCGTGCGCGGCGAACCGGGACTTGCCGACCCCGCCCGGCCCGGTGACCGTGAGCAGCCGCGCGGCCGTCAGCGCCTCCTGGAGGGCCGCGAGTTCGGCGGTCCGGCCGACGAAACGGTTCACTTCATGGGGGAGGTTGCCGGGGCGCAGGGGACCTGCGGAGGCGGGGTCGGGGCGCGGAGTGCGTGACATAGCACACGGAGCGTACTCATCCGTACTCACTCCGTACAATCGGTTCGATCAAAGTGCGGCGGTACCGAGGGGAATGCGGTGTGGAGCGCGGGGCGGGGCGCGATAGGCTCGGGGGACGACTTTTCGATGTTCAGCAGCGGTGTCAACAGCAGACAACCAGGGAGCGGTGCCAAGTGTCCGGTGGAGAGGTGGCCGGGATCCTGGTGGCCGTCTTCTGGGCGATCCTGGTCTCCTTCCTCGCGGTGGCACTCGCGAGGCTGGCCCAGACGCTCAGGGCGACCACCAAGCTCGTCGCGGACGTGACCGATCAGGCCGTCCCGCTGCTCGCGGACGCCTCCACGGCGGTGCGCTCCGCGCAGACGCAGATCGACCGGGTCGACGCGATCGCCTCGGACGTCCAGGAAGTCACGTCGAACGCGTCGGCGCTGTCCTCCACCGTGGCCTCCACCTTCGGCGGCCCGCTGGTCAAGGTGGCCGCGTTCGGCTACGGGGTGCGCCGGGCCATCAGTGGCCGCGGCAAGGAAGCGCCCGCGAAGCAGACCCGCCGTACCGTGATCGTGAGCCGCGCGATCCCGCAGTCGCGCCGCGCCAAGCGGGCCAACCGGAACAAGAGGGACTGACCAAGCTATGTTCCGCCGTACGTTCTGGTTCACCGCGGGCGCAGCCGCCGGCGTGTGGGCCACCACCAAGGTCAACCGCAAGATCAAGCAGCTGACGCCGGAGAGCCTCGCCGCCCAGGCCGCGAACAAGGCGGTCGAAGCGGGCCACCGGCTCAAGGACTTCGCTCTCGACGTCCGCGACAACATGGCAGAGCGTGAGGCCCAGCTCGGCGACGCGCTGGGCCTGAGCGAGCCGGCCGAGGGCGAACTGCCCCCGCAGCGCCGCTTCGCGGTCGTCGAGAACACCTTCAGCGCCAAGCAACCCAAGCCCATCGAGTACAACGCGCGCAACGCGTACAACAACCGGAATGAGGACCACTGATGGAGTCGGCTGAAATCCGTCGCCGCTGGCTGAGCTTCTTCGAGGAGCGTGGCCACAAGGTCGTGCCCTCGGCGTCGCTCATCGCCGACGACCCGACTCTGCTGCTCGTCCCTGCGGGCATGGTCCCGTTCAAGCCCTACTTCCTGGGCGAGGTCAAGCCGCCCGCGCCGCGCGCCACTTCGGTCCAGAAGTGCGTGCGCACGCCGGACATCGAAGAGGTCGGCAAGACCACCCGGCACGGCACGTTCTTCCAGATGTGCGGCAACTTCTCCTTCGGCGACTACTTCAAGGAAGGCGCCATCAAGTACGCCTGGGAGCTGCTCACCAGCCCCCAGGACAAGGGTGGTTACGGCCTGGAGCCGGAGAAGCTCTGGATCACCGTCTACCTCGACGACGACGAGGCCGAGCGGATCTGGCACGAGGTCGTCGGCGTGCCGAAGGAGCGCATCCAGCGCCTGGGCAAGAAGGACAACTTCTGGTCCATGGGCGTCCCCGGACCCTGCGGCCCGTGCTCCGAGATCAACTACGACCGCGGCCCCGACTTCGGCGAAGAGGGCGGCCCGGCGGTCAACGACGAGCGCTACGTGGAGATCTGGAACCTGGTCTTCATGCAGTTCGAGCGCGGCGCCGGTACCGGCAAGGACGACTTCGAGATCCTCGGTGACCTGCCCTCGCAGAACATCGACACGGGCCTCGGCCTGGAGCGTCTCGCCATGATTCTGCAGGGCGTGCAGAACATGTACGAGACGGACACCCTGCGCGTCGTCATCGACAAGGCCACCGAACTGACCGGTGTCGCCTACGGCGCGAAGCACGACTCGGACGTCTCGCTGCGCGTCGTCGCCGACCACATGCGGACGTCGACGATGCTCATCGGCGACGGCGTCACGCCGGGCAACGAGGGCCGCGGCTACGTGCTGCGCCGCATCATGCGCCGCGCCATCCGCAACATGCGCATCCTCGGCGCCACCGGACCGGTCGTGCAGGAGCTCCTCGACGTCGTGATCAACACGATGGGCGAGCAGTACCCGGAGCTGATCACCGACCGCAAGCGCATCGAGCAGGTCGCGCTCGCCGAGGAGGCCGCGTTCCTCAAGGCCCTCAAGGGCGGCACGAACATCCTGGACACCGCCGTCACCGAGACGAAGGCCGAGGGCTCCACCGTCCTCGCCGGCGACAAGGCGTTCCTGCTCCACGACACGTGGGGCTTCCCGATCGACCTCACCCTGGAGATGGCCGCCGAGCAGGGCCTCTCCGTGGACGAGGACGGCTTCCGCCGCCTGATGAAGGAGCAGCGGGAGCGCGCCAAGGCCGACGCCCAGGCCAAGAAGACCGGCCACGCCAACGTCGGCGCGTACCGCGAGATCGCGGACGCCGCGGGCGCCACCGACTTCATCGGCTACACGTCGACGGACAGCGAGTCGACCGTCGTCGGCCTGCTGGTCAACGGCGTCTCCTCGCCGGCCGCCACCGAGGGCGACGAGGTCGAGGTCGTCCTCGACCGCACCCCCTTCTACGCGGAGGGCGGCGGCCAGATCGGCGACACCGGCCGCATCAAGCTGGACAACGGCGCGATCGTCGAGGTCCGCGACTGCCAGAAGCCGGTCCCGGGCGTCTACGTCCACAAGGGCGTCGTCCAGGTCGGCGAGGTGACCGTCGGCGCTCCGGCCCAGGCGATCATCGACGTGACCCGTCGCCGCGCCATCGCTCGCGCCCACTCCGCCACCCACCTGACCCACCAGGCGCTGCGCGACGCGCTCGGCCCGACGGCCGCCCAGGCCGGTTCGGAGAACCAGCCGGGCCGCTTCCGCTTCGACTTCGGTTCGCCGTCCGCCGTGCCCACGGCCGTGATGACGGACGTCGAGCAGAAGATCAACGAGGTGCTGGCCCGCGAGCTCGACGTGCAGGCCGAGGTCATGTCGATCGACGAGGCGAAGAAGCAGGGCGCCATCGCCGAGTTCGGGGAGAAGTACGGCGAGCGGGTGCGTGTCGTCACCATCGGCGACTTCTCCAAGGAGCTGTGCGGCGGCACCCACGTGCACAACACCGCCCAGCTGGGCCTGGTGAAGCTGCTCGGCGAGTCGTCCATCGGCTCGGGCGTCCGCCGTATCGAGGCGCTGGTCGGCGTCGACGCGTACAACTTCCTGGCCAAGGAGCACACGGTCGTCGCCCAGCTCCAGGAACTGGTCAAGGGCCGCAGCGAGGAACTGCCCGAGAAGATCTCCGCGATGCTCGGCAAGCTGAAGGACGCCGAGAAGGAGATCGAGAAGTTCCGCGCGGAGAAGGTCCTGGCGGCCGCCGGCGGGCTCGTCGACTCCGCCAAGGACGTACGCGGCGTCGCCCTCGTCACCGGTCAGGTGCCCGACGGCACGAGCGCCGACGACCTGCGCAAGCTGGTCCTCGACGTCCGCGGCCGCATCCAGGGCGGCCGCCCCGCGGTCGTCGCGCTGTTCACGACGGTCAACGGCAAGCCGCTGACGGTCATCGCCACGAACGACGCGGCCCGCGACCGCGGCCTCAAGGCCGGCGACCTGGTCCGCACCGCCGCGAAGACCCTCGGTGGCGGTGGCGGCGGCAAGCCGGACGTCGCGCAGGGCGGTGGCCAGAACCCGGCCGCGATCGGCGACGCCATCGACGCCGTCGAGCGCCTCGTCGGGGAGACCGCAAACTGATGCGCAGAGGCCGCCGGCTGGCGATCGACGTCGGGGACGCCCGGATCGGGGTCGCGTCCTGCGACCCCGACGGGATCCTCGCGACTCCGGTGGAGACCGTGCCGGGACGAGACGTCCCGGCCGCCCACCGGCGGTTGAAGCAGCTCGTCGAGGAGTACGAGCCGATCGAGGTGGTCGTCGGACTGCCCCGCTCCCTCAAGGGGGGCGAGGGTCCGGCCGCCGCCAAGGTCCGCGGCTTCGCCCAGGAACTGGCGCGAGGCATCGCACCCGTTCCGGTGAGGCTCCTGGACGAGAGGATGACCACAGTGACGGCCAGTCAGGGCCTGCGCGCCAGCGGCGTAAAGTCCAAAAAGGGCCGTTCTGTCATCGACCAGGCGGCGGCCGTCATCATCCTCCAGCAGGCACTGGAGTCCGAACGGGCGTCAGGAAACGCCCCTGGCGAGGGCGTCGAAGTGGTTGTCTGATCGCGATACGGTAACGTTCCGCGCGATCGGCGGCGTTCGAACAGCTGCCGCACAGCATCAAGAGGCGGAACGGTTGCCCTCCCGATCGGACATCGGGTCCTCCCTCCCCGCCTCGCGGCTTGTAGGGGACCGATGACTGATTATGGCCGGGGCCAAGGCTCCGAACCGTGGCACCCCGCGGACCCGTTGTACGGGGACCAGGGGTGGGAGCAGCAGGCCGGCCACGGCCAGGCTGCCTACGGCGGCCAGGGGAGTTACGACCCGCAGCAGCCGCAGCAGGCCTACGGCGGGGAGTGGGGCCACGGCCAGCAGCAGGGCGGTCACGGCTACGGCCAGGAGCCCGGTTACGGCCAGGACCCCGCCTACGGTCAGGGCTACGGTCAGAACCAGGAGTACGGCCAGGACCCGGGCTACGGACAGCAGGGGTACGGCGGTCAGCAGCAGGGCCAGGGCGGCTGGGACGCCGGCGGCCAGGGCCAGATGCCGTACGGCGTCGACCCCACGGACCCGTACGGAACCGGCCACCAGGCCGCGTACAACGGTGGCGATCAGCCGGACTACTACAGCACCCCCGACGCCTACCCGCCGCCGGAGCCGCCCGGCCGCCGTCGCGCGCCCGAGCCGCAGACCGAGTGGGACGCGGGCCCCGACCAGGGCGAGGACGCGTTCTTCAACGGCGGCGGCGATGACGACGACGAGGGTGACGACCGGGGTGCCCGGCGCGGCGGCCGCAAACCGAAGAAGCGCCGCAGCGGCTGTGCCTGCCTGGTGCTCACGGTGATCTTCGCGGCCGGTGTCGGCGGCGTCGGCTATTTCGGCTACCAGTTCTACCAGGACCGCTTCGGTACGGCGCCGGACTACTCGGGCGACGGCAACGGCGAGACGGTCAGTGTCGTCATCGACAAGGGCTCCGACGGCTACACCATCGGCCAGAAGCTCAAGGCGGCCGGTGTCGTGCAGAGCGTCGACGCCTTCGTCGCGGCCCAGTCCGCGAACCCGCAGGGCAAGACGATCCAGGCGGGCGCCTACATCCTCGAGCGCGAGATGTCGGCGTCGAGCGCGGTCAAGCTGATGCTCAGCCCGAAGAGCAAAGCCAACATGATCGTCTCCGAGGGCATGCGCAACGCCACGGTCTACAAGAAGATCGACAAGAAGCTGGGCGTCGACGCGGGCACCACGGCCAAGGCCGCCAGGAGCGGCTACAAGGACCTCGGCCTGCCGGCCTGGGCGCTCAACCACAAGGACGTGAAGGACCCGCTGGAAGGGTTCCTGTATCCGTCCAGCTACGCGGTCGCCAAGGGCATGAAGCCCGAGGACGTGCTGAAGCAGATGGTCGAGCGGGCCGACGAGAAGTACAAGCGGCTCGACCTGGAGGGCCAGGCCAAGAAGCTGAACCTCGACGGTCCGTGGCAGCTGCTCACCGTCGCCAGCCTCGTGAACGCCGAGGGCAAGACCCACGACGACTTCCGCAAGATGGCCGAGGTCGTCTACAACCGGCTCAAGCCCGGCAACATGGAGACGGTCGGCAAGCTCCAGTTCGACTCGACGTACAACTACGCCAAGGGTCAGAGCAAGATCGACATCGGCGAGTCCGAGATCAACACCGACTCGGACCCGTACAACACCTACTACCACAAGGGTCTGCCGCCCGGCCCGATCGGCAACCCCGGTGACGAGGCGCTGGCCGCCACGCTCAATCCGACCACCGACGGCTGGCTGTACTTCGTGGCGACGGACGGCATGCACAAGACCGAGTTCGCCAAGACCAACGCAGAGTTCGAGAAGCTGAAGGACAAGTTCAATGCCAGCCAGCAGGGCAACTGACGCACGCAGGGCGGCAGTTCTCGGTTCCCCGATCGCCCACTCGCTCTCGCCTCAGCTGCACACCGCGGCGTACCGGGCCCTCGGCCTGGACGGCTGGACGTACGACCGGTTCGACGTCGACGAGGCGGCGCTGCCCGGGTTCTTCAGGAGCCTCGGCGCCGAGGAGTGGGCCGGGCTCTCGCTGACGATGCCGCTGAAGCGGGCGGTGATGCCGCTGCTCGACGGGATCACCGACACCGCGGCGTCGGTCGAGGCGGTGAACACCGTCGTCTTCCACGCCGACGGACGGCGGACCGGCGACAACACCGACATCCCCGGGCTCGTCGCCGCGCTGCACGAACAGGGCGTCGAGAAGATCGGGTCCGCCGCGATCCTCGGCGCGGGCGCCACCGCCTCCTCGGCGCTCGCCGCGCTGGCCCGGATCTGCACGGGCGAGGTCGTCGTCCATGTCCGCAGCCGGCAGCGGGCCGACGAGATGCGCGGCTGGGGCGAGCGGCTCGGCGTCCCCGTGCGCATCGCCGCCTGGGACGACGCGGCCCGCGCCTTCGAGGCGCCGCTGGTCATAGCGACGACGCCCAAGGGCAGCACCGACCACCTGGTCGACGCGGTGCCCGCGCGCGTGGGCACGCTGTTCGACGTGATCTACGACCCGTGGCCGACACCCCTCGCGGCGGCCTGGCAGCAGCGCGGCGGGCCCGTGCTCAGCGGCCTCGACCTGCTCGTGCACCAGGCCGTCTTCCAGTTCGAACAGTTCACCGGCGACACCCGCCCGGTGCTGGGCGCGATGCGTGCGGCGGCGCTGGGCTCGCTGGGCTGATCCCTCCGCGTGTTCCCCGTCTCACCCCGCGTCCGCAGGGCGGACACGGGGACGAGTGCCCGGCCGGGCATGGGAGGATCAGAGGATGCGCGGTGGGCCGGACATGTGCCGTCCGGGGCCGCCCGCAGAGCCGTAACGCAGAGCGCGAGCATGAGGAGCACCGTTGAGCAGGTTGCGCTGGCTGACCGCGGGGGAGTCGCACGGACCCGCACTTGTCGCGACGCTGGAGGGGCTTCCCGCCGGCGTTCCGATCACCACGGAGATGGTGGCGGACCACCTGGCACGGCGGCGCCTCGGCTATGGCCGCGGCGCGCGGATGAAGTTCGAGCGGGACGAGGTCACCTTCCTGGGCGGCGTCCGGCACGGCCTGACCCTGGGCTCCCCGGTCGCGGTCATGGTGGGCAACACCGAGTGGCCGAAGTGGGAGCAGGTCATGGCGGCCGACCCCGTCGACCCCGAGATCCTCAAGGACCTCGCGCGCAACGCGCCGCTGACCCGCCCCCGCCCCGGCCACGCCGACCTGGCGGGCATGCAGAAGTACGGCTTCGACGAGGCGCGGCCGATCCTGGAGCGCGCCTCCGCGCGCGAGACCGCGGCCCGGGTCGCCCTCGGCGCGATCGCCCGGTCGTACCTGAAGGAGACGGCGGGCATCGAGATCGTCAGCCACGTCGTCGAGCTCTGCTCCGTCAAGGCCCCGCACGGCGTGTACCCGACGCCGGCCGACGTGGAGAAGCTGGACGCCGATCCGCTGCGCTGCCTGGACGCCGTCGCCTCGAAGGCGATGGTCGCCGAGGTCGACCAGGCCCACAAGGACGGCGACACCCTCGGCGGCGTCGTCGAGGTGCTGGCCTACGACGTGCCGGTGGGCCTCGGCTCGCACGTGCACTGGGACCGCAAGCTCGACGCCCGGCTCGCGGGCGCCCTCATGGGCATCCAGGCCATCAAGGGCGTCGAGATCGGCGACGGCTTCGACCTGGCCCGGGTGCCGGGCTCGCAGGCCCACGACGAGATCGTCAACACCGCCGAGGGCATCCGCCGCGTCTCCGGCCGCTCCGGCGGCACCGAGGGCGGCCTGACCACCGGTGAGCTGCTGCGGGTCCGCGCCGCGATGAAGCCGATCGCGACCGTGCCGCGCGCCCTGAAGACCGTCGACGTCGCCACCGGCGAGGCCGCGCAGGCCCACCACCAGCGCTCCGACGTCTCCGCCGTGCCGGCCGCCGGCATCGTCGCCGAGGCCATGGTCGCCCTCGTCCTCGCGGACGCCGTCGCCGAGAAGTTCGGCGGCGACAGCGTGCCCGAGACCCGGCGCAACGTGCGGTCCTACCTCGACAACCTCCAGATCCGGTGAGCGGGCCGAGGGTCGTCCTCGTCGGGCCCATGGGCGTGGGCAAGTCGACGGTGGGCGCGCTGCTCGCCGAGCGGCTCGGCTGCTCCTACCGGGACACCGACGACGACATCGTGAGCGCGCAGGGCCGGACCATCGCGGACATCTTCGTCGACGAGGGCGAGGCGAGCTTCCGCGCCATCGAGAAGGCGGCCGTCGCCACGGCGCTGGCCGGGCACGAGGGGGTCCTCGCGCTCGGCGGCGGGTCGATCCTCGACGCCGACACCCGGGCACTGCTCGAGGGACAGCCCGTGGTCTTCCTCTCGATGGACGTCGAGGAAGCCGTCAAGCGGACCGGTCTGAACGTGGCGAGGCCGCTGCTCGCCGTCAACCCGCGCAAGCAGTGGCGGGAGTTGATGGAGGCGCGCCGCCATCTGTACACCGAGGTCGCCCGGGTGGTCGTCGCCACCGACGGCCGCACACCCGACGAGGTCGCAGCGGCCGTCCTCGACGCACTGGAGCTGAAGCAGGCATGAGCGAGCAGATCACCCGTATCCAGGTCGGCGGCACCGCGGGCACCGACCCCTACGAGGTGCTGGTGGGCCGTCAGCTCCTGGGCGAGCTGGGCCAGTTGATCGGCGACCGGGTCAAGCGGGTGGCCATCGTGCACCCCGAGGCGCTGGCCGAGACCGGCGAGGCGCTCCGCGCCGACCTGGCCGACCAGGGCTTCGAGGCCGTCGCCATCCAGGTGCCGAACGCGGAGGAGGCCAAGACCGCCGAGGTCGCCGCCTACTGCTGGAAGGCGCTCGGCCAGTCGAACTTCACGCGCTCCGACGTCATCGTCGGCGTCGGCGGCGGTGCCACCACCGACCTCGCCGGGTTCGTGGCCGCGACCTGGCTGCGCGGAGTGCGCTGGATCGCCATCCCGACCACCGTGCTGGCCATGGTGGACGCGGCGGTCGGCGGCAAGACCGGCATCAACACCGCCGAGGGCAAGAACCTCGTGGGCTCCTTCCACCCGCCGGCCGGCGTCCTGTGCGACCTGGCCGCCCTCGACTCGCTCCCGGTCAACGACTACGTGTCCGGGCTCGCCGAGGTCATCAAGGCCGGGTTCATCGCCGACGAGCGGATCCTGGAGCTGGTGGAGGAGGACCCGCAGGCGGCACGGACGCCCGCCGGGCCGCACACCTCCGAGCTGATCGAGCGTGCCATCAAGGTCAAGGCCGAGGTGGTCTCCTCCGACCTCAAGGAGTCGGGCCTGCGCGAGATCCTCAACTACGGTCACACGCTCGCCCACGCCATCGAGAAGAACGAGCGCTACAAGTGGCGGCACGGCGCGGCCGTCTCCGTCGGCATGCACTTCGCCGCCGAACTCGGGCGTCTGGCGGGCCGGCTGGACGACGCGACCGCCGACCGGCACCGCACCGTCCTGGAGTCGGTGGGGCTGCCGCTGTCGTACCGCTACGACCAGTGGCCCAAGCTGCTGGAGACGATGAAGGTCGACAAGAAGTCCCGCGGCGACCTGCTGCGCTTCATCGTCCTCGACGGCCTCGGCAAGCCCACCGTCCTGGAGGGCCCGGACCCCGCCGTCCTGCTCGCCGCCTACGGTGAAGTGGCCGAATAGCCACGCTCGTTGAGGGCCGGGCACTTTGCGGCCGCCCGGGCCGTTCACACAACGACGGCCCGGGACGGTACCGTTCGATAGCGCTCGGTTCGCCGACGCCTCCCTGACGGTTGTACGAGACGGAGTGGCACCGGATGCAGCACGCAGTGGGGTCTCCGCTGCCACCGCCCCATCAGCCGGGGCACGGCCCGGGCCCGGGCCCGGCCACCGCCGGGAGCCCGGCGCAGCAGCAGCCCGGCGCGCCCGGTTTCACCGGCGCCCCGCACCACCCGCCCGCCCCGCCGCCGCACCCGTATCCGCCGGTGCCGCCGCACCGGGACACCACGGGACACGTGCAGCTCCCGCCCGGCGGCCCGGTCGCCGTGCCGAGCCCGCCGCCCGCACAGGCACCGGCCGACCCGGGCGCCATCACCCTCGCCGTCCTGCTGATCGGCCCCGCGGGCGCCGGCAAGACCAGCGTCGCCAAGTACTGGGCGGAGTGCCGCCGGGTGCCCACGGCGCACATCAGCCTGGACGACGTACGGGAATGGGTGCGGTCCGGATTCGCCGACCCGCAGTCCGGGTGGAACGACCACAGCGAGGCCCAGTACCGGCTGGCCCGCCGCACCTGCGGCTTCGCCGCGCGCAACTTCCTGGCGAACGGGATCTCGTGCATTCTCGACGACGCCGTCTTCCCCGACCGGCCGGTCGTCGGCCTCGGTGGCTGGAAGCGGCACGTGGGGCCCGGGCTGCTGCCCGTCGTGCTGCTGCCGGGCCTGGAGATCGTCCTGGAGCGCAACGCCCAGCGCAGCGGCAACCGCCGGCTGACCGACGAAGAGGTCGCCCGCATCCACGGCCGCATGGCCGGCTGGTACGGCTCGGGCCTGCCGATCATCGACAATTCCCAGCTCGACGTGGCCGGCACCGCGCAGGTGCTCGACGACGTGCTCGCCCGGGCCATCGCCAGCCCGCCCCAGTGGTGAATCGTCACCCCTGAGCCACTCCGGTCCCCTGGAGAACGTACGTCCCGTCCCCGTCCGGACGCGCTGAACCGGCCGGGTCGCGCGCCCGCTCGTACGCTCGGCCTCATGGCAGAGGTGTACGCGGCCCGACGGGACCGGCTGAGAGAGCGTGCGGCAGCGGGCGGCAGTGCGGCCGCCCTGGTGTCGCGGCCCGCCAATGTCCGCTATCTCGCCGGAGCGGCGCCGCACGGCGCGGTGCTCCTGCTGGGCCGGGAGCCCGGCGGCGGCGAGGACGTGCTGCTGTGCGGGCGCCCGCCCAGCGGGCAGACCGCGGAGGGCCGGGCCGACGAGGATCTGCGGGTGCAGGTGCTGTCCGCGCCCGCCGGGGACGCGGCCGTCGCCGCCGCGGACGTGGCCGCCGCCCGGGGCGCCGACTCGCTCGCCGTCGAGGAGCACCATCTGACGGTGGCCCGGCACCGGGCGCTCGGCTCGGTCGCCCCCGGGCTGCGGCTCGCCGATCTCAACCGGGCCGTCGAGCAGCTGCGCCTGGTCAAGGACGCGGAGGAGCTCTCCTGTCTGCGGATCGCCGCGGAGATCGCCGACCAGGCGCTGGGCGAACTCCTCGAATCGATCCTCGTGGGCCGCACCGAGCGGCATCTCGCCCTGGAGCTGGAACGTCGACTTGTCGATCACGGCGCCGACGGCCCCGCCTTCCCCACCTCGGTCGGCACCGGACCGAACTCCGGGCGCGGCGGGCACCGGCCCGGCGACCGCAGGGTCGAGGAGGGAGATTTCCTCTCCGTCTGCCTGGGCGCCACCTACCGCGGCTACCGCTGCGAGATCGGCCGCACCTTCGTCATCGGGACCTCGCCCGCCGACTGGCAGATCGACCTCTACGACCTGGTCTTCGCCGCTCAGCGGGCCGGCCGGGAGAGCCTGGCGCCGGGCGTGGAGTGCCGGGAAGCGGACCGGGCCGCCCGTCAGGTACTGGACGCCGCAGGGTATGGTGACGGACTCGCGCAGCTGACCGGACACGGGGTGGGACTCGAAATCGAAGAGGACCCGCAGTTGGCCCCCGCCGCCATGGGTAAACTTGACGCTTGTGTGCCGGTCACCGTCGAACCGGGGGTCCACCTCCCGGGCCGGGGCGGCGTCCGGATCGATGACACGCTCGTCGTCCGCCCCGAGGCGGACGGCGGACCCGAGCTACTCACCATCACGACCAAGGAGCTGCTCGCGCTCTAGCCCCGTAGGGCTGGGCGCGGGACCCGGGGTCGTCCACGTCAGTCCAGGAGATTCCGCAACCGTGGCTTCCACGAACGACCTCAAGAACGGCCTGGTGCTCAAGCTCGACGGGGGCCAGCTCTGGTCCGTCGTCGAGTTCCAGCACGTCAAGCCCGGCAAGGGCCCTGCCTTCGTGCGCACCAAGCTCAAGAACGTGCTCTCCGGCAAGGTCGTCGACAAGACGTTCAACGCCGGCGTCAAGGTCGAGACGGCCACTGTCGACAAGCGCGACATGCAGTTCTCGTACATGGACGGCGAGTACTTCGTCTTCATGGACATGGAGACCTACGACCAGCTCATGGTCGACCGCAAGGCCGTCGGCGACGCCGCCAACTTCCTGATCGAGGGCTTCACCGCCACGGTCGCCCAGCACGAGGGCGAGGTGCTCTTCGTCGAGCTGCCGGCCGCCGTCGAGCTGGTCGTCAAGGAGACCGAGCCGGGCGTCCAGGGCGACCGGTCCACCGGTGGCACCAAGCCCGCCACGCTGGAGACGGACCACCAGATCCAGGTCCCGCTCTTCATCACCACGGGCGAGAAGATCAAGGTCGACACCCGTGACAGCAGCTACCTCGGCCGGGTGAACAGCTAACCGTGGCCGCCCGTAACACGGCCCGCAAGCGAGCCTTCCAGATCCTCTTCGAGGCCGACCAGCGCGGCGCCGACGTCGTCACGGTGCTCGCCGACTGGGTCAAGAACTCGCACAGCGACCCGCAGCAGCCGCCGGTCAGCGAGTACACGATGGAGCTGGTCGAGGGGTACGCCCCCAAGGCGCGCCGGATCGACGACCTGATCTCGCAGTACGCCGTCGACTGGACCCTCGACCGGATGCCCGTCGTCGACCGCAACATCCTGCGGCTCGGCGCGTACGAGCTGATCTGGGTCGACGGGACCCCGGACGCCGTGGTGCTCGACGAGGCCGTCTCCCTGGCCAAGGAGTTCTCCACCGACGAGTCCCCGGCGTTCATCAACGGACTTCTGGCCCGCTTCAAGGACCTGAAGCCGTCGCTGCGCCGCGACGAGGCATAAAAGCCGCAGTCGATCAGCAAGCTCGCAGGCCCGAAGCAGAACCTGAACATTGTTCTGCTTCGGGCCTGGTGCGTTCCGGGGGATCCTGCGTAAGTTCTCGCCATGTCCCCAACAGGCCTCTCCGCCCGGGTCCGGATCGGCTACGGCCTCGGCTCCTTCGCCACCGGCACCTTCGGTACCGTCCCCGGTCTGCTGCTGCTCTACTACCTGACCGACGTCCTCGGCGTCGGCGCGGGCCTCGCCGGACTCCTGGTCTTCCTGCCCAAGGCGTGGGACGTGCTGCTCAACCCGTGGATCGGCAGCCTCTCCGACCGCAGCACCCGCTCCCGTTTCGGCCCGCGCCGCTCCTGGATGCTGCTCGGGGCCGTCACCATGCCGCTCTGCTTCGCCGCCATGTTCGCGGCGCCCGGCGGCCTCGAAGGCGGGCCCGCCGCCGCGTACGTCGCCGTGCTCTTCCTGCTGACGGCCTCCGCGTACGCCTTCTTCCAGGTCCCGTACGTCGCGCTGCCCGCGGAACTCACCGCCGACCCCGACGAGCGCGCCCGCGTGATGTCCTGGCGCGTCGCCTTCCTCGCCGTGGCGATCCTGCTGTCGGGCGCCGTCGCTCCGGTGCTCGCGGGCTCCACGGCCGACGACCGGGGGAGTGCGGGCGGCTACCGGCTGATGGGCCTGGTGATCGGCGCGGTCCTCGCATGCGGGATGCTCGCCGCCGTGGGCGCGACGGCCGGGACCCGGACCGTCATCCGCACCACCAGCGAGCCCGGCCTGCGGGCCCAACTGCGCGCCGCCCGCGGCAACGCGCCCTTCTTCTGGCTGCTCGCCGCCTTCGTGGTGCAGGCCGCCGCGACCGGCCTGATGCTCGCGGGCACCCAGTACTTCGCCACGTACATCCTGGACCGGCCGAGCGCCACGACCGTCCTCTTCGCCTGCCTCATCGTGCCGTCGCTGCTCGCGATGCCGCTGTGGCTGGCCGTCGGCCGCCGGGGCGGCAAGCGCGACGCGGCCATCGGCGCCTCGCTCTGCTTCCTCGTCGGCGCGCTGGGCGCGGCTGCGGGAAGACACCTGCCCGACGCGCTGATCTACGCTTCCGTGGCCCTGGCCGGCATCGGGTACGCGGGCATGCAGATGCTGCCGCTCGCCATGCTCGGCGACGCGATCGCCGCCGACGCGTACACCAGCGGACGGCGCCGGGCGGGCGTCTTCACCGGACTGTGGACCGCGGGCGAGACGCTCGGACTCGCCCTGGGGCCCGGCCTGTTCGGGCTCGTGCTCTCGCTCGGCGGCTTCGTCTCCTCCGACGCCGACCACCGGGTGGCCCAGCCCGGCTCGGCGCTCACCGCGATCGTGACCGGCTTCGGCGTGCTGCCCGCCGTGCTGCTCCTCCTGAGCCTTCCGCTGCTGGCCCGCTACCGGCTCACCGAGGCCGGGCTGACCCGCCTGCGGGACGCGGCCGAGACGCGTTCCGCCGCCTGACCCCTTCCGGCAGTGCCATCGCCCCGTACGACGAGGAGAGTCCCGCATGAGTACCGATCACGACGCGATCCTGGAGCGTCTCGCCGAGCTGCGGTCGGGCGACCTGCCCGTGCGCGGCGGACGCACCATGGCCTACGTCTACGACTCCGGGCTCGACGGCCTCGAAGAGCTCGGAGTCGCCGCGCAGGCCGCCTTCGCCGGAGTCAACGGACTCGACATGACGGCCTTCCCGAGCGTCGTCGAGCTGGAGAACGACCTGGTGCGGCGCGCCACCGCGCTGCTCGGCGGGGGAGCGGGCACCTTCACCAGCGGCGGCACCGAGAGCTGCCTCCTCGCCGTACTGACGGCCCGCCAGCACGCGTGCAGGACACGGGGGGTGACCCGTCCCGAGCTGGTCCTCCCGGACACCGCGCACGCGGCGTTCCACAAGGCGGCCGAGCTCTTCGGTCTCGACGTGGTGACCGTGCCCGTCGATCCGGCCACCTTCAAGGTGCGCCCCGCCGACGTCGCGGCGGCGATCACCGAGCACACGGCCCTGGTCGTCGTCTCCGCCCCTTCGTACGCGCACGGTGTCGTCGACCCGGTCGCCGAGGTCGCCGCCCTGGCCGCGCGGCGCGGGGTCCTCTGCCATGTCGACGCCTGCATCGGCGGCTGGTACCTGGGCCACCTCAGGCGCGCGGCGGACGCCCCGGACGTCCCCGACTTCGACCTCACCGTCCCGGGCGTCACCTCGCTCTCCGTCGATCTGCACAAGTACGGCTACGCGGCGAAGGGCGCCTCGCTGCTGCTCTTCGCGGACGCCGAGCTGCGCCGCCACGGATGGTTCGCGCACGCCTCCTGGCCCGGCTATCCCGTCGTCAACTCCACCCTCCAGGGCACCAAGTCCGCCGGACCGCTCGCCGCGGCCTGGGCGGTGACCGAGCGCGTCGGGACCGATGGTTACACCGCGCTGTCGACGCGCGTACACCGCACGACCCTCGACCTCGCCGACGGTGTTCGGGCCATCGACGGTCTGCGACTGCTCGCCCGGCCCGAGGCGTCGCTCATCGCGGTCGCCTCGGACGACCCGGAGGTGGATGTCTTCGTCGTGGCGGACGAGATGCGCGAGAGCGGCTGGTACCTCCAGCCACAGCCGGCCTTCGGATCCTCGCCGGCCAATCTGCATCTGACGGTGACGGCGGCGGTCGCGGACGAGGCGACCGTGCGGCTGCTCCTCGGCGAGCTGGAGAAGGCCGTGGGACGGGCGCGGGCGGCCGGTCCGGTGCGGGTCGATCCGGCGATCGTCGAGGCCGCGGCCTCGCTGGACCCGGACGCGCTGACACCCGAGGAGGTCGAGATCGCGCTGGCTCTCGCGGGCGTGGGGGAGGGCGGGGTGCTGCCGCGGCGGATGGCACCGGTCCTCGCGGTCCTCCAGGCGCTGCCGCCGAAACTGAGCGAGCGGCTGCTGCCCGAGGTCATCGGGCGGCTGTACAAGGCGGGGCAGTGACGCCCGAGGGGCGGAGCCGGTCGGCTCCGCCCCTCGGTGTGACGTTTCTTCTGATAACCCTCAGCGGGTCCGCCGGACGGGTCCGGATCAGGCCTCTTCGTGGGCCACGGCGCGGCGCGCGTCGGCGTCGAGCACGCCCCAGCTGATCAGCTGCTCGGTCAGGACCGAGGGCGACTGGTCGTAGATGACCGCGAGCGTGCGCAGGTCGTCCTGGCGGATCGACAGCACCTTGCCGTTGTAGTCACCGCGCTGCGACTGGATCGTGGCGGCGTAGCGCTGCAGCGGGCCCGCCTTCTCCGGCGGCACGTGGGCCAGCCGCTCAAGGTCGAGAACCAGCTTCGGCGGCGGCTCGGCGGCACCGCCCGGGGTGGTGCCCGGAAGCAGCTCCTGAACCGGCACGCCGTAGAAGTCCGCCAGCTCGGCGAGGCGCTGCACGGTCACGGCACGGTCGCCGCGCTCGTACGAACCGACCACGACCGCCTTCCAGCGGCCCTGGGACTTCTCCTCGACACCGTGGAGGGAAAGGCCCTGCTGGGTACGGATCGCGCGGAGCTTCGCCCCGAGCTGTTTGGCGTATTCGCTGGACATATAGCTCCCCGGACACTGCATCACTTAGCGGCTGCGCCGCGTGGCTGGTAACTCACTGTGAGGTTACGCAGCGTTACTTGGCCGCGTCAAGCCGAATGGTCCGTACCGACCATCTCCCGAATCCGGCGTTCTCGCACCTTCAGGCGGGTGATCAGCGGTGTTGCGGGCCTGGTAGTGTGGATGGCGCAATTCCGACGTCCTTTAAGGTCCGTCCCGTGAGGCGGAGAAGGGGGTCCGTTTCGTATGGACACACAGAATTCCGATGCCCGGTCCGTTCTCGAAGGCCCTGACATCGCGCGGGTACTGACCCGTATCGCCCACGAGATCGTCGAGCGCGCCAAGGGTGCCGAGGACGTGGTCCTCCTGGGCATTCCCACGCGGGGCGTCTTCCTCGCCCGCCGCCTGGCCGACAAGCTCGAAGAGATCACCGGCCGCGCCATTCCCGTCGGCTCGCTCGACATCACGATGTACCGCGACGACCTGCGGATGCACCCGCCGCGCGCGCTGGCCCGTACCGACATCCCCGCCGAGGGCATCGACGGCCGGCTCGTCGTGCTCGTCGACGATGTGCTCTTCTCGGGCCGCACCATCCGCGCCGCCCTCGACGCGCTGAACGACATCGGACGCCCGCGCGCCGTGCAGCTCGCGGTCCTCGTCGACCGCGGCCACCGCGAACTGCCGATCCGCGCCGACTACGTCGGCAAGAACCTCCCCACGTCGCTGCGGGAGGCGGTCAAGGTCCAGCTCGCCGAGGAGGACGGCCGCGACGCCGTGCTGCTCGGCGCCAAGCCGGCCGAGCAGTAGCCACCTCTCCTGCCGTACGTGTGCCACGTACGGCGAGACAGGTGCGCCCGCGCGCGCCCGTATGCCCCGAAACGTCCTGAACTTCCTTACGGAGCACCCCCGATGATGCGACACCTCATCTCGGCCGCCGACCTCACCCGCGACGACGCCGTCCTCATCCTCGACACCGCCGAGGAGATGGCGCGGGTCGCCGACCGGCCCATCAAGAAACTGCCCGCCCTGCGCGGCCGGACCATCTGCAACCTCTTCTTCGAGGACTCGACGCGGACGCGGATCTCGTTCGAGGCCGCCGAGAAGCGCCTGTCCGCCGACGTCATCAACTTCGCCGCCAAGGGCTCCAGCGTCTCCAAGGGCGAGTCCCTGAAGGACACCGCCCAGACGCTCGAGGCCATGGGCGTCGACGCGGTCGTCATCCGGCACAGCGCCTCCGGCGCCCCGTACCGGCTCGCGACCTCCGGCTGGATCGACGCCCCCGTCATCAACGCCGGCGACGGCACCCACCAGCACCCCACCCAGGCGCTGCTCGACGCCTTCACCATGCGCCGCCGCCTGGTCGGCCGGGACGCCGGGATCGGGCAGGGCCTGGACGGCAAGCGCGTCACCCTCGTCGGCGACGTCCTGCACAGCCGCGTCGCCCGCTCCAACGTCGACCTGCTGCACACGCTCGGCGCCGAGGTCACCCTCGTCGCGCCGCCCACCCTGCTGCCGGTCGGCGTCGAGTCCTGGCCCTGCGAGGTCAGCTACGACCTGGACAGCACGCTGCCGAAGACCGACGCCGTGATGATGCTCCGCGTGCAGCGCGAGCGCATGAACGCCGCGTTCTTCCCGACCGAGCGCGAGTACAGCCGCCGCTACGGCCTCGACGGCGACCGCATGGCGAGGATGCCGGAGCACGCCATCGTGATGCACCCGGGCCCGATGGTCCGCGGCATGGAGATCACCGCCGAGGTCGCCGACTCCGAGCGCTGCACGGTCGTCGAACAGGTCGCCAACGGGGTCCACACCCGGATGGCCGTCCTCTACCTGCTTCTGGGCGGCAACGAGCCCGCCGTCACGCACACCCGTACCGAGGGGAACTGAACGACATGAGCAAGATCCTGATCCGTGGTGCGAAGGTGCTCGGCGGCGAGCCGCAGGACGTCCTGATCGACGGAGCCGTCATCGCCGAGGTCGGCACCGGCCTCAGCACCGAGGGCGTCGAGACCGTCGTCGAGGCCGGGGGCAAGGTGCTCCTGCCGGGCCTCGTCGACCTCCACACCCACCTGCGCGAGCCGGGCCGCGAGGACTCCGAGACCGTCCTGACCGGCACGCAGGCCGCCGCCTCCGGTGGCTACACCGCCGTCTTCGCCATGGCCAACACCTTCCCCGTCGCCGACACCGCCGGCGTCGTCGAG
Source organism: Streptomyces sp. NPDC001904 (assembly GCF_040297005.1). Classification (NCBI taxonomy): domain Bacteria; kingdom Bacillati; phylum Actinomycetota; class Actinomycetes; order Kitasatosporales; family Streptomycetaceae; genus Streptomyces; species Streptomyces sp. NPDC001904. The sequence goes on from NZ_JBEOYI010000004.1 coordinate 427,711, forward strand.
CAGGTCTACCGGCTCGGCCAGGAGCACGGCTACTGCGACGTGCAGCCCATCGGTGCCGTCACGGTCGGCCTGGAGGGCAGCAAGCTCGCCGAGCTCGGCGCCATGCACGAGTCCGCCGCGGGCGTCACCGTCTTCTCCGACGACGGCAAGTGCGTCCACGACGCCGTGATCATGCGCCGCGCCCTGGAGTACGTGAAGGCCTTCGGCGGCGTCGTCGCCCAGCACGCGCAGGAGCCCCGGCTCACCGAGGGCGCCCAGATGAACGAGGGCACCGTCTCCGCCGAGCTGGGCCTGGGCGGCTGGCCCGCCGTCGCCGAGGAATCGATCATCGCCCGGGACGTCCTGCTCGCCGAGCACGTCGGCTCCCGCGTCCACATCTGCCACCTGTCGACCGCGGGCAGCGTCGAGATCGTCCGCTGGGCCAAGTCCCGCGGCATCGACGTCACCGCCGAGGTCACCCCGCACCACCTGCTCCTCACCGACGAGCTGGTGCGCTCGTACAACCCGGTGTACAAGGTGAACCCGCCGCTGCGCACCGAGAAGGACGTCATGGCGCTGCGCGAGGCGCTGGCCGACGGCACCATCGACATCGTCGCCACCGACCACGCCCCGCACCCGCACGAGGACAAGGACTGCGAGTGGGCCGCCGCCGCCATGGGCATGGTCGGCCTGGAGACCGCGCTGAGCGTGGTCCAGCAGACGATGGTCGAGACGGGCCTGCTCGACTGGGCGGGCGTCGCGGACCGGATGTCCGTCAAGCCCGCCGAGATCGGGCAGGCGGCCGGCCACGGACGCCCCGTCTCGGCAGGTGAGCCCGCCAACCTGGTTCTGGTCGACGCCGACTACCGTGGAGACGTTGACCCCGCGGGCTTCGCCTCCCGCAGCCGCAACACCCCGTACGAGGGCCGTGAGCTGCCGGGGCGCGTCACCCACACCTGGCTGCGGGGCAAGGCCACCCTCGCCGACGGGAAGCTCGCGTGACACCTCTGCTGCACCTGGCCGCCGAACAGAAGTCGGCGGACGTGACCGACTGGCCCGACCGGATCGGCTGGATCGTCGGACTGCTGCTCTTCATCGCGCTCGTCTACTGGCTGATGCGCCAGGGCTGGAAGTGGCGCGGCACGCTCCAGAGCGACCTGCCGCCGCTGCCCGCCGCGCCGAGTGAGCGGGGCCCGGCGAAACTGGAGCTGAGCGGCCGCTACCACGGCTCGACCACGGCCGGGCAGTGGCTCGACCGCATCGTGGCGCACGGCCTCGGTACCCGCAGCCGCGTCGAGCTGACGCTGACGGACGAGGGCCTGGACGTCGTACGCCCCGGAGCGGCCGACTTCTTCGTCCCGGCGCAGGCGCTGCGCGAGGCCAGGCTCGACAAGGGCATCGCCGGCAAGGTGCTCACGGAGGGCGGTCTGCTGATCGTCACCTGGGCGCACGGCGACAAGCTGATCGACTCCGGCTTCCGCTCCGACCAGGCGGCCGAGCAGGCCGAGTGGGTCACCACCATCAACAACATGATCAACACGCCCATCACGACGGAAGGCACCGCACGATGACCACCTCACAGCAGGGGAGTCCCTCGAAGAGGACAAAGGTGCTTCCCGCCGTTCTCGTCCTGGAGGACGGCCGCGTGTTCCGCGGCCGCGCCTACGGGGCCGTGGGGGAGACCTTCGGCGAGGCCGTGTTCTCCACCGGCATGACCGGCTACCAGGAGACCCTCACCGACCCGTCGTACGACCGCCAGATCGTGGTCGCCACCGCCCCGCAGATCGGCAACACGGGCTGGAACGACGAGGACGACGAGTCGAGCCGCATCTGGGTCTCGGGCTACGTCGTGCGCGACCCCGCCCGCATCCCGTCGAACTGGCGCTCGCGGCGCTCGCTCGACGACGAGCTGGTCGCCCAGAGCATCGTCGGCATCAGCGGCGTCGACACCCGCGCCCTCACCCGCCACCTGCGCGAGCGCGGCTCCATGCGCTCCGGCATCTTCTCCGGCGAGACGCTCCCGGCCGACGCCGAGCTCGTCGCGAAGGTCCAGGCGCAGCCGCAGATGAAGGGCGCGAGCCTGTACGAGGAGGTCGCCACCAAGGAGGCCTACGTCGTCCCGGCGGTCGGCGAGAAGAAGTTCACCGTCGCCGCCGTCGACCTCGGCATCAAGGGCATGACCCCGCACCGCATGGCCGAGCGCGGCATCGAGGTGCACGTGCTGCCCGCCACGGCGACCGTCGACGACGTCTACGCCGTCGGCCCCGACGGGGTGTTCTTCTCCAACGGCCCGGGCGACCCGGCCACCGCCGAGGGCCCGGTCGCGCTGATGACCGCCGTCCTGGAGCGGAAGACGCCGCTGTTCGGCATCTGCTTCGGCAACCAGATCCTCGGCCGCGCCCTCGGCTTCGGCACGTACAAGCTGAAGTACGGCCACCGCGGCATCAACCAGCCGGTGCAGGACCGCACCACCGGCAAGGTCGAGGTCACCGCGCACAACCACGGCTTCGCCGTGGACGCGCCGCTCGACAAGGTGAGCGAGACGACGTTCGGCCGCGCCGAGGTCTCGCACGTCTGCCTGAACGACCAGGTCGTCGAAGGCCTCCAGCTGCTCGACCAGCCGGCCTTCTCCGTCCAGTACCACCCGGAGGCGGCGGCCGGTCCCCACGACGCCGCCTACCTGTTCGACCGTTTCGTCTCCCTGATGGAGGGCCAGCGTGCCTAAGCGCTCCGATATCCAGTCCGTCCTGGTCATCGGCTCGGGCCCGATCGTCATCGGCCAGGCCGCCGAGTTCGACTACTCCGGCACCCAGGCGTGCCGCGTCCTGAAGTCCGAGGGCCTGCGGGTCATCCTCGTGAACTCCAACCCGGCGACGATCATGACCGACCCGGAGATCGCCGACGCCACGTACGTCGAGCCGATCACCCCCGAGTTCGTCGAGAAGATCATCGCCAAGGAGCGCCCCGACGCGCTCCTCCCGACCCTCGGCGGTCAGACGGCCCTCAACACGGCCATCTCCATGCACGAGCAGGGCGTCCTGGAGAAGTACGGCGTCGAGCTGATCGGCGCCAACGTCGAGGCGATCAACAAGGGCGAGGACCGCGACCTCTTCAAGGGCGTCGTGGAAGAGGTCCGCAAGAAGATCGGCCACGGCGAGTCCGCCCGCTCGGTCATCTGCCACTCCATGGACGACGTGCTCAAGGGCGTCGACACGCTCGGCGGCTACCCCGTCGTCGTCCGCCCCTCCTTCACCATGGGCGGCGCCGGCTCCGGCTTCGCGCACGACGAGGAGGAGCTGCGCCGCATCGCCGGCCAGGGCCTCACGCTCTCCCCGACCACCGAGGTGCTCCTGGAGGAGTCCATCCTCGGCTGGAAGGAGTACGAGCTGGAGCTGATGCGCGACAAGAACGACAACGTCGTGGTCGTCTGCTCCATCGAGAACTTCGACCCGATGGGCGTCCACACCGGCGACTCGATCACCGTCGCGCCCTCGATGACGCTCACCGACCGCGAGTACCAGCGGCTGCGCGACATCGGCATCGCGATCATCCGCGAGGTCGGCGTCGACACCGGCGGCTGCAACATCCAGTTCGCGATCAACCCCGACGACGGCCGTGTCATCGTCATCGAGATGAACCCGCGCGTCTCGCGCTCCTCGGCGCTCGCCTCCAAGGCGACCGGCTTCCCGATCGCGAAGATCGCCGCGAAGCTGGCCGTCGGCTACACGCTCGACGAGATCCCCAACGACATCACCGAGAAGACGCCGGCCTCCTTCGAGCCGACGCTCGACTACGTGGTCGTCAAGGCCCCGCGGTTCGCCTTCGAGAAGTTCCCGAGCGCCGACTCCACGCTGACCACGACCATGAAGTCGGTCGGCGAGGCCATGGCCATCGGCCGCAACTTCACCGAGGCGTTCCAGAAGGCGCTGCGCTCCCTGGAGAAGAAGGGCAGCCAGTTCACCTTCGTGGGCCCGGTCGGCGACAAGACCGCGCTCCTCGAAGAGGCCGTGCGCCCGACCGACGGCCGGATCAACACCGTCATGGACGCGATCCGCGCCGGTGCCACGCCCGAGGAGATCTTCGACTACACGAAGATCGACCCGTGGTTCGTCGACCAGCTGTTCCTGATCAAGGAGGTCGCCGACGAGCTCGCGGCCGCCGAGCGCCTCGACGCGTCCCTGCTCGCCGAGGCCAAGCGGCACGGCTTCTCCGACCACCAGATCGCCGAGATCCGCGGCCTGCGCGAGGACGTCGTCCGCGAGGTCCGGCACGCGCTCGGCGTCCGCCCGGTCTACAAGACGGTCGACACCTGCGCCGCCGAGTTCGCCGCGAAGACCCCGTACTTCTACTCCTCGTACGACGAGGAGTCCGAGGTCGCGCAGCGCACCAAGCCCGCCGTGATCATCCTGGGCTCCGGCCCGAACCGCATCGGCCAGGGCATCGAGTTCGACTACTCCTGCGTCCACGCCTCCTTCGCGCTCAGCGACGCGGGCTACGAGACCGTGATGGTCAACTGCAACCCGGAGACGGTCTCCACGGACTACGACACCTCCGACCGCCTGTACTTCGAGCCGCTGACGCTGGAAGACGTGCTGGAGATCGTGCACGCCGAGTCCCTCGCGGGCCCGATCGCGGGCGTCATCGTGCAGCTCGGAGGCCAGACCCCGCTGGGCCTCGCCCAGGCGCTCAAGGACAACGGCGTGCCCGTCGTCGGCACCTCCCCGGAGGCGATCCACGCCGCCGAGGACCGCGGCGCCTTCGGCCGGGTGCTCGCCGAGGCCGGTCTGCCCGCGCCCAAGCACGGCACCGCCACCACCTTCGCCGAGGCCAAGGCCATCGCCGACGAGATCGGCTACCCGGTCCTCGTCCGCCCGTCGTACGTGCTCGGCGGCCGCGGCATGGAGATCGTCTACGACGAGACCCGCCTGTCCGCGTACATCGAGGAGTCCACCGAGATCAGCCCCTCGCGGCCGGTCCTCGTGGACCGCTTCCTCGACGACGCCATCGAGATCGACGTCGACGCCCTCTACGACGGCGAGGAGCTGTACCTCGGCGGCGTCATGGAGCACATCGAGGAGGCCGGCATCCACTCCGGCGACTCGGCGTGCGCCCTGCCCCCGATCACCCTCGGCGGCTACGACATCAAGCGCCTGCGCGTCTCGACCGAGGCCATCGCCAAGGGCGTCGGCGTGCGCGGCCTGATCAACATCCAGTTCGCGATGGCGGGAGACATCCTCTACGTCCTGGAGGCCAACCCGCGCGCCTCGCGCACCGTCCCCTTCACCTCGAAGGCGACCGCGGTGCCGCTCGCGAAGGCCGCCGCCCGCATCTCGCTGGGCGCCACCGTCGCCGAGCTGCGCGCCGAGGGCCTGCTCCCGAAGAACGGCGACGGCGGCACCCTGCCGCTGGACGCGCCGATCTCCGTCAAGGAGGCCGTCATGCCGTGGTCGCGGTTCCGCGACATCCACGGCCGCGGCGTCGACACGGTCCTCGGCCCGGAGATGCGCTCCACCGGCGAGGTCATGGGCATCGACTCCGTCTTCGGCACGGCCTACGCCAAGTCGCAGGCGGGCGCCTACGGTCCGCTGCCGACCAAGGGCCGCGCGTTCATCTCCGTCGCCAACCGCGACAAGCGTTCGATGATCTTCCCGGCGCGCGAGCTCGTCGCCCACGGCTTCGAGCTGATGGCCACCTCCGGCACCGCCGAGGTCCTCAAGCGCAACGGCATCAACGCCACCGTCGTGCGCAAGCAGTCCGAGGGCGAGGGCCCGAACGGCGAGAAGACGATCGTCCAGCTCATCCACGACGGTGACGTCGACCTGATCGTCAACACGCCGTACGGCACCGGCGGCCGCCTCGACGGCTACGAGATCCGCACGGCCGCCGTCGCCCGCTCCGTGCCCTGCCTGACCACGGTCCAGGCCCTCGCGGCCGCCGTCCAGGGCATCGACGCGCTCAACCACGGCGACGTGGGCGTCAGCTCACTGCAGGAACACGCGGAACACCTGACCGCGGCCCGCGACTAGCAGCCCAAGAGGGGGACACCACAACGGTGTCCCCCTCTTCATGAGCCCACCGCCTCGCGCGCACCACTAGGACTTCAGTCATGTACAAGCTGTTCTTCAACCTCGTCTTCAAGCGCATGGACCCCGAGAAGGCCCACTACCTCGCCTTCCGCTGGATCCGCCTCGCGGCCCGCACCCCGGTCCTGCGCACCTTCGTGGCGGCCGCCCTGGCCCCCCGCCACAAGGAGCTGCGCACCGAGGCCCTCGGTCTCCGGATGCACGGGCCCTTCGGCCTCGCCGCCGGCTTCGACAAGAACGCCATCGCGATCGACGGCATGTCGATGCTCGGCTTCGACCACATCGAGATCGGCACCGTCACCGGCGAGCCGCAGCCCGGCAACCCCAAGAAGCGCCTCTTCCGCCTCGTGCAGGACCGCGCCCTCATCAACCGCATGGGCTTCAACAACGAGGGCTCGCTGGCCGTCGCCGCCCGGCTGGCCTCGCGCAACCCGGTCTTCAGGACCACGGTCGGCGTGAACATCGGCAAGACCAAGGTCGTCCCCGAGGCCGAGGCCGTCGGCGACTACGTGAAGTCCACCGAGCGGCTCGCCGCGTTCGCCGACTACCTCGTCGTGAACGTCTCGTCGCCGAACACGCCCGGCCTGCGCAACCTCCAGGCCACCGAGGCGCTGCGCCCCCTGCTGACCGCCGTGCGCGAGGCCGCCGACCGCACCGTGCGCGCGCGCCGCGTCCCCCTCCTGGTGAAGATCGCCCCCGACCTCGCCGACGAGGACGTCGACGCCGTCGCCGACCTGGCCGTCGAGCTGGGCCTGGACGGCATCATCGCCACCAACACGACGATCTCCCGCGAGGGCCTGAAGACCACGGGCGACGTCGTGAACGAGACCGGCGGCCTGTCCGGCGCGCCCCTCAAGGAGCGCTCCCTGGAGGTCCTCAGGCGCCTCTACGCGCGCGTGGGGGACCGGATCACCCTCGTCGGCGTCGGCGGCATCGAGAACGCCGAGGACGCCTGGCAGCGCATCCTCGCCGGGGCCACGCTCATCCAGGGCTACTCGGCCTTCATCTACGAGGGCCCGTGCTACGCCCGCGCGATCCACAAGGGCCTCGCCGCCCGCCTGAACAACTCCCCGTACGCCACGCTCGCCGACGCCGTCGGCGCCGATGTGAAGAAGGTGTCCGCATGACCGTCCTGGAGCCCTTCGGCGCACGTCTGCGCCGCGTCATGGACGAGCGCGGCCCGCTCTGCGTCGGCATCGACCCGCACGCCGCCCTCCTGGCCTCCTGGGGCCTGAAGGACGACATCGCGGGCCTGGAGGCCTTCACCCGGACCAGCGTCGAGGCGCTGGCGGAGACGGTCGCCGTGGTCAAGCCGCAGATGGCCTTCTTCGAGCGGTTCGGCTCACGCGGCGTCGCGGTCCTGGAGCAGGCGGTCGCCGACCTGCGCGCCGCCGGCACCCTCGTCGTCATGGACGCCAAGCGCGGCGACATCGGCTCGACCATGGCCGCGTACGCGCAGACCTACCTGCACCAGGACTCCCCGCTGTTCGTGGACGCCCTGACCGTGTCCCCGTACCTCGGCTACGGCTCGCTCAAGCCGGCCGTGGACCTGGCGCGCGAGTCCGGCGCCGGACTCTTCGTGCTGGCCCTGACCTCCAACCCGGAGGGCGGCGAGGTCCAGCACGCCGTGCGGGCCGACGGACGGAACGTGGGCGCCACGATGCTCGCGCACCTCGCCGAGGAGAACGCCGGCGCGGCCCCCATGGGCTCCTTCGGCGCGGTCGTCGGCGCGACCCTGGGCGACCTCTCCTCGTACGCGCTCGACATCAACGGCCCGCTCCTCGCGCCCGGCATCGGCGCGCAGGGCGCCACGGCGGCCGATCTTCCGGCCGTCTTCGGCTCCGCGGTCCACAACGTCGTACCGAACGTGAGCCGGGCCGTCCTGAAGGAAGGGCCCTCCGTGACGGCGCTGCGGGACGCGGCCGTGCGGTTCGCGGACGAGGTGCGTGAGGCGGTCGGGACCGCGAATTGAGGCTGCTCAGGGGTGGCACTGCGTGCCGACCTTTGGCCGAGCGTCCGAATCCTGACCGATTTAGCAGACGATATGCCCGAAATGCGCGGCCTGGGAGAGGCTGACCAGGACTTTTCCTCTGTTCTCGCTGACTCTGACCGCCGTGGCCGCTAGTCTCCGACGAGAGCGAACGGGCGAACGCAGGCAAGCGCGTTGCTCGTAGCTCACCAGGTGTGGGGCGACTAGGTTCCTCACCGGTCCGTATCCGACAGTTGACATCCGAGGTGACGTAGGCGTGGCTCTTCCGCCCCTTACCCCTGAACAGCGCGCAGCCGCGCTCGAAAAGGCCGCCGCGGCTCGCCGGGAGCGGGCCGAGGTCAAGAATCGACTCAAGCACTCCGGCGCCTCCCTGCACGAGGTCATCAAGCAGGGCCAGGAGAACGACGTCATCGGCAAGATGAAGGTCTCCGCCCTGCTCGAGTCCCTGCCGGGCGTGGGCAAGGTCCGCGCCAAGCAGATCATGGAGCGCCTCGGGATCTCCGAATCCCGCCGGGTCCGCGGTCTCGGTTCCAACCAGATCGCCTCCCTGGAGCGCGAGTTCGGCAGCACCGGCGCCTGAGTGACTCCGGACCGGCCCCGGGGCTGGTCCGGGCACTCCGGAACAACTGGAATAATCGCTGCATGAGTGAACGTCCGCGGCTGACCGTGCTCTCCGGCCCCTCCGGGGTCGGCAAGAGCACGGTCGTCGCTCATATGCGCAAGGAACACCCCGAGGTCTGGCTCTCGGTGTCGGCGACGACCCGCAAGCCGCGCCCGGGCGAGAAGCACGGAGTCCAGTACTTCTTCGTCACCGACGAGGAGATGGACAAGCTGATCGCCAACGGCGAGCTCCTTGAGTGGGCCGAGTTCGCGGGGAACCGCTACGGCACCCCGCGGCGTGCCGTCCTCGACCGCCTCGACGCGGGCGAGCCGGTGCTCCTCGAGATCGACCTCCAGGGCGCCCGCCTGGTCCGTGAGTCGATGCCCGAGGCGCAGCTGGTCTTCCTCGCCCCGCCGAGCTGGGACGAGCTGGTGCGCCGGCTCACCGGGCGCGGTACCGAGTCCGCCGAGGTGATCGAGCGCCGCCTCGACACCGCGAAGGTGGAGCTGGCCTCGGAGGCGGAGTTCGACACGACCCTTGTCAACACCTCCGTCGAGGACGTGGCCCGCGAGCTGCTAGCCTTGATGAAGGTCCTTTGATCTTTACCCCAGTCGGGACTCCGGTCCCGGCCCCCATCGGAAGGCAGAGAGTGTCCTCTTCCATCACCGCGCCCGAGGGCATCATCAACCCGCCGATTGATGAGCTGCTCGAAGCAACCGACTCGAAGTACAGCCTGGTCATCTACGCCGCCAAGCGCGCGCGTCAGATCAACGCGTACTACTCGCAGCTCGGTGAGGGCCTGCTCGAGTACGTCGGCCCGCTGGTGGACACCCACGTCCACGAGAAGCCCCTCTCGATCGCCCTTCGCGAGATCAACGCGGGTCTGCTGACGTCCGAGGCCATCGAGGGCCCGGCGCAGTAACACCCTCGTTCGTCGTCACCACAGGCCCGACAGCGCCGCTGTCGGGCCTGTGGTGTGTCATGGAGTCGTACGTTTCCTCGTACGCAGTGGAGTCAGGGGAGAGCCGGTGTCGTCGAAGCCGAAGGTCGTTCTGGGAGTCAGCGGCGGGATCGCCGCCTACAAGGCGTGCGAGCTGCTGCGTCGCCTGACGGAGTCCGGCCACGACGTACGCGTCGTGCCCACGGACTCGGCGCTCCACTTCGTCGGCGCCGCGACCTGGTCCGCGCTGTCCGGCAACCCGGTCTCCACCGAGGTCTGGGACTCCGTCCACGAGGTCCCGCACGTGCGGATCGGCCAGCACGCGGACGTGGTCGTCGTCGCCCCGGCCACCGCGGACATGCTCGCCAAGGCCGCCCACGGCCTCGCCGACGACCTCCTGACGAACACCCTGCTGACCGCCCGCTGTCCGGTGATCTTCGCGCCCGCCATGCACACCGAGATGTGGGAGCACCCGGCGACCCAGGAGAACGTCGCCACGCTGCGCCGCCGCGGCGCCCTCGTCATCGAGCCCGCCGTCGGCCGGCTCACCGGCGTGGACACCGGCAAGGGCCGCTTCCCCGACCCGGTCGAGATCTTCGAGTACGTGCGCCGGGTGCTCGCCCGCGGCGCCGAGGCCCCGGATCTGACCGGCCGGCACGTCGTCGTCAGCGCCGGCGGCACCCGCGAGCCCCTCGACCCGGTCCGCTTCCTCGGCAACCGCTCCTCCGGCAAGCAGGGCTACGCGCTCGCCCGCACCGCCGCCGCGCGCGGCGCCCGGGTCACGCTGCTGTCCGCGAACGCGGGCCTGCCCGACCCGGCCGGTGTCGACGTCGTCCACGTGGGCACCGCCGTCCAGCTGCGGGAGGCGGTCCTGAAGGCGGCCGCCGACGCCGACGCGGTCGTCATGGCGGCCGCCGTCGCCGACTTCCGCCCGGAGACGTACGCCACCGGGAAGATCAAGAAGAAGGACGGCGAGGAGCCCGCGCCGATCGTCCTCGTCCGCAATCCCGACATCCTCGCCGAGATCTCCGCCGGGCGGCCGCGCCCCGGCCAGGTGGTCGTCGGCTTCGCCGCCGAGACCGACGACGTCCTCGCCAACGGACGCGCCAAGCTCGCCCGCAAGGGCTGTGACCTGCTCGTCGTCAACGAAGTGGGGGAGCGCAAGACGTTCGGCGCGGAGGAGAACGAGGCCGTCATCCTCGGCGCCGACGGCCGTGAGACCCCGGTGCCCCACGGCCCCAAGGAAGCCCTCGCGGACCGGATCTGGGATGCCGTCGTGCCCCGGTTGCCCCACGAGGGATGAAAAAACGCTTTCGCCCCATTGGATGCATCGAAACCACGGAAACGCCGTAATTTCGGGCGTCCGGCACTCTTCCTAAGACCGATCGTCATATCGGAGAATGCGGTGTCGCAGGTCACAGCGCTCCCAGTAGGCGAGACACGTGGTCCGGCGAGCGAGCACGACCGATAAACTGTTTCCCGGACGTCGTCGGGCGCAGCTCCCGAACCCGTCCGCAAATGATCAGCCAGCAGCCGCTGCAACCACAGGGAGCGTTGTGTCCCGTCGCCTGTTCACCTCGGAGTCCGTGACCGAGGGTCACCCCGACAAGATCGCTGACCAGATCAGCGACACCATTCTCGACGCGCTGCTCCGCGAGGACCCCACGTCCCGCGTCGCCGTCGAGACGCTGATCACCACGGGCCTCGTGCACGTGGCCGGCGAGGTCACCACCAAGGCGTACGCGCCGATCGCGCAGCTCGTGCGCGAGAAGATCCTGGAGATCGGCTACGACTCGTCGAAGAAGGGCTTCGACGGCGCCTCGTGCGGCGTCTCCGTCTCGATCGGCTCGCAGTCCCCGGACATCGCGCAGGGCGTCGACACCGCGTACGAGAAGCGGGTCGAGGGCGATGACGACGAGCTCGACAAGCAGGGCGCGGGCGACCAGGGCCTGATGTTCGGCTACGCGTGCGACGAGACCCCGGAGCTGATGCCGCTCCCGATCCACCTCGCGCACCGCCTGTCGCGCCGCCTGTCCGAGGTCCGCAAGAACGGCACGATCCCCTACCTGCGCCCCGACGGCAAGACGCAGGTCACCATCGAGTACGACGGCGACAAGGCCGTCCGCCTCGACACGGTCGTGGTCTCCTCGCAGCACGCCTCCGACATCGACCTGGAGTCGCTGCTCGCTCCCGACATCCGCGAGTTCGTCGTCGAGCCGGAGCTGAAGGCGCTCCTGGACGACGGCATCAAGCTGGAGACCGAGGGCTACCGCCTGCTGGTGAACCCGACCGGCCGCTTCGAGATCGGCGGCCCGATGGGCGACGCCGGCCTCACCGGCCGCAAGATCATCATCGACACGTACGGCGGCTACGCCCGCCACGGCGGCGGCGCCTTCTCCGGCAAGGACCCGTCCAAGGTCGACCGCTCGGCCGCCTACGCCATGCGCTGGGTCGCCAAGAACGTCGTGGCCGCCGGTCTGGCCTCGCGCTGCGAGGTCCAGGTCGCGTACGCGATCGGCAAGGCCGAGCCGGTGGGTCTGTTCGTCGAGACGTTCGGCACGGCGACGGTCGACACCGACAAGATCGAGTCGGCGATCTCCGAGGTCTTCGACCTCCGTCCGGCCGCGATCATCCGCGACCTCGACCTGCTCCGCCCGATCTACTCCCAGACGGCCGCCTACGGCCACTTCGGGCGCGCGCTGCCCGACTTCACGTGGGAGAAGACCGACCGCGTCGACGCGCTGCGCAAGGCCGCCGGGCTGTAGGCCCCGCGTCCCCGCCCTGTGGGCCCGGTTCTCCTTCGGGAGAGCCGGGCCCGCTTGCTTTCCCGGACCCGGACCACTGTCGGTGCCCTCTGGTAGGAATGCACCTGTGAGCAGCGAGAACGGCAGGTCCGAGCGGGACGGCGGAGCGGAGGAGCCCGAGCAGCTCGCGCTGATCCGGGAGAGCGTGCGCCGGGCCAGGGCGCCGAAGGCCAAGCCGCGGACGTGGCGGGGGGCCGCGCTGGCCAAGGAGCTGCCCGTCGCGCGGGTCCTCGTCGACAAGGGGGTGCTGCATCTCGACCGGTACTTCGAGTACGCGGTGCCCGAGGAGCTGGACGCGGTCGCGCAGCCGGGGGTCCGGGTCCGGGTGCGGTTCGGAGCCGGGTCGAAGAACGTGCGGGACGGGCGGCGCGAGGGCGGCGGGCTCATCGACGGGTTCCTCGTCGAGCGGGTCGCCGAGGCCGAGTACCAGGGCCCCCTTGCCGCCCTGGCACAGGTCGTCTCACCCGAGCAGGTGCTCGGCCCGGAGCTGCTGGGGCTGACGCGGGCGGTGGCCGACCGGTACGCGGGGAGCCTCGCCGATGTGCTGCAACTGGCGATCCCGCCCCGGCACGCCAAGGCCGAGGCGCGCACGTTCCCGCCTCCGCCCGCGCCGCCCACGGCGCCCGAGCCCGGTTCCTGGCAGCGGTACGAGCGGGGGGCCGACTTCGTCGCCGCGCTCGCCGCGGGGGGCGCGCCGCGGGCCGTGTGGACCGCGCTGCCCGGTCCCGAGTGGGCCGAGGAGATCGCCCGGGCCGTGCGGGCCACCCTGGCCTCGGGGCGCGGGGCCCTGGTCGTCGTACCGACCGTGCGGCTCGCGGCCCGTGTCGACCGGGCGCTCCAGCAGGAGCTCGGGCCGGGACAGCATGCGCTGCTGACCGCCGAGGCCGGGCAGCAGCGGCGGTACTCGGAGTGGCTCGCCGTGCGGCGCGGGGTGGTGCGGGCCGTGGTCGGGACCCGGGCCGCCATGTTCGCTCCCGTACGTGATCCGGGGCTCGTCGTGGTGTGGGACGACGGGGACGCCCACCACAGCGACGACCATGCGCCGTTCCCGCACGTGCGGGAGGTCCTCGAACTGCGGGCCGCCCGGGACAAGTGCGCCTTCCTGGCCGGGAGTTGGAGCTGCACCGTCGAGGCCGCGCAGCTGGTGCGCAGCGGATGGGCCGCCGCGATCGCCGCTCCGCGGGCCGAGGTCCGGCGGGCCGCGCCGCTCGTGCGGACCGTCGGCGACCTCGATCTCGCGCGGGACGAGGCGGCGCGGGCGGCCCGGCTGCCCAGCATCGCGTGGGAGACGGCGCGGACGGCGCTGCGCGAGGGACCCGTCCTGGTGCAGGTGCCCCGGCGCGGATACGTGCCCCGGCTCGCCTGCCAGCGCTGCCGGGAGCCCGCCCGGTGCCGGGCGTGTGCCGGGCCGCTGGAGGCGCGGGAGGCGACCGGGGTGCTGGCCTGCGGCTGGTGCGGCCGCGAGGAGCCCGGCTGGAGCTGCGCCGAGTGCGGCGGCACCCGGCTGCGGGCCCAGGTCGTCGGCGCCCGGCGGACCGCCGAGGAACTGGGGCGGGCGTTCGCCGCCGTGCCGGTGCGGACGTCGGGGCGCGAGCAGGTGCTCGACACCGTCTCCGGGGAGCCGGCGCTCGTGGTGAGCACGCCGGGCGCCGAGCCGGTGGCCGAGGGGGGCTACGCGGCGGCCCTGCTGCTTGACGGCTGGGCCATGCTCGGGCGGCCCGATCTGCGGGCCGGTGAGGAGGCGCTGCGGCGCTGGATCGCCGCGTCCGCGCTGGTCAGACCCCAGGAGGCGGGCGGCACCGTCGTCGTCGTGGCCGAGCCGACGCTGCGGCCCGTGCAGGCGCTGGTGCGCTGGGACCCGGTGGGCCACGCGGTGCGGGAACTCGCCGACCGCGCCGAGCTGGGGTTCCCGCCCGTGTCACGGATGGCCGCGGTGAGCGGGGCGCCGGACGCGCTGGCCGCCTTCCTGGCGGCGGTCGAGCTGCCCGCGGACGCCGAGGTGCTGGGGCCCGTTCCGGTGCCCGAGAGCGGCGGCGGGGGGACACGCAGGCCGGGCGCGCCCCCGCCCGGTGAGCACTGGGAGCGGGCCCTCGTGCGGGTCCCGCCGGGCAGCGGCGCCGCCCTGGCGACCGCCCTCAAGCAGGCGCAGGCGGCACGGATGGCGCGCGGCGGGGTCGAGCCGGTGCGCGTGCGGGTGGATCCGCCCGACATCGGGTGACCCGGCGTCAGGCCCGGTTGCCGCACGGGCGTCAACATGGCGAGGCCTCCCCGGACATGAGGTGCGGGGAGGCTGCGTCGAACGGGGACCGGCCGTGTCAGCCGTTGCGCGGACCGGGGAAGGCGGTCGGCCGCGCCTCCTCGCGCAGACCCGAGCTGCCCGCGGTCGGCTGGGTCGGCATCGACCGGGCGGCGGGCACCGAGGGCAGCGGGCCCGTGGTCAGGGGCAGCGGCAGCGGCGGCCGGGGGGCGGTCGCGGTCGGGGTCGGGGTGTCGGTGGCGCGCTCGGCCTCGGCAGCGGCCTGGGTCGCGGCCCGGCGCGCCCCGTAACGGCGGTGCACCGCCTGCTTGGTGACTCCGAGCGCGGAGCCCACCGCGTCCCACGAGAATCCCAGCGAGCGGTCGAAGTCCACGGCCGCTGTCACCAGGGTCTCGACACTGTCCCGCAGCTCCTGGGCGAGGCGG
Organism: Streptomyces sp. NPDC001904; assembly: GCF_040297005.1. Classification (NCBI taxonomy): domain Bacteria; kingdom Bacillati; phylum Actinomycetota; class Actinomycetes; order Kitasatosporales; family Streptomycetaceae; genus Streptomyces; species Streptomyces sp. NPDC001904. The sequence goes on from NZ_JBEOYI010000004.1 coordinate 442,790, forward strand.
ACGGTCGGGGCGGGTGCCCTGCCGTAGACGACGAAGCCCGCGGAGGGGCCTGAGCGGCGCGGGCGGTAGACGTTGCCGAGCTGTGCGGTGAGGGTGCGCAGTGCGTCCACCTGCCGTCGGACCCGCTCGATGTCCCGCACAAGGAGGTGCAGGCTGGCCCGTGCCTGGGCGTCGTGGGTTGCGTGGTCGGCCATTTACAAGCCTCTCGAACCGGCGATGAAAGATGAGAATGATGGGCCGGTCACGCACCGAACGGCGACCGTGTCCGGCGACGATCGAGTGCTGACGGCCCGCTGACTGGTCAACTCTTTCTTGACCAACGCGCCATGCGGTGAGGGGTCACGCTGTTCGGGCGTATCCGCATATGCGCAGGGCGCACGTTCTGGCGTGCGCCCCATGCGTGTGTGCGAGCGGGCCCCCATAGACTGGTGCGCTGCCCGTCACCCCGCCCGAGAGGCCACGATCCACCGATGAAGCTCGTCTTCGCCGGCACCCCCGAGGTCGCCGTTCCCGCCCTGGACGCCCTGATCGCCTCCGACCGGCACGAGGTCGCCGCGGTCGTCACCCGGCCCGACGCCCCCGCCGGGCGCGGCCGCCGCCTGATCGCGAGCCCGGTCGCCGAGCGGGCCGAGGAGGCGGGCATCGAGGTGCTCAAGCCCGCCAAGCCCCGCGACGAGGAGTTCCTGGCCCGGCTGCGCGAGATCGGCCCGGACTGCTGCCCGGTCGTCGCCTACGGCGCGCTGCTGCCCAAGATCGCGCTCGACGTGCCCGCCCGCGGCTGGGTCAATCTGCACTTCTCGCTGCTGCCCGCCTGGCGCGGCGCGGCGCCCGTGCAGCACTCGATCATGGCGGGCGACGAGATCACCGGGGCGTCGACCTTCCTCATCGAGGAGGGACTCGACTCCGGACCCGTCTACGGCACGGTGACCGAGGCGGTCCGGCCCACGGACACCAGCGGGGACATGCTGACGCGGCTCGCGTTCGCCGGTGCCGGGCTGCTCGTCGCGACCATGGACGGGATCGAGGACGGGTCCGTGCTGGCCGTGCCGCAGCCCGTCGACGGCGTCTCCCTCGCCCCGAAGATCACTGTCGACGACGCCCGGATCGACTGGGTCGCGCCCGCGCTCCGCGTCGACCGCGTGGTGCGCGGCTGCACGCCCGCGCCCGGCGCCTGGACCGAGTTCCGCGGGGAGCGGCTCAAGGTCCGCTCCGCCACGTTGGCGGCGGACCGCACCGACCTGGCGCCGGGCGAGCTGGCCGTCGGCAAGAAGAATCTGTACGTCGGTACCGGCAGCCATGCCGTCGAGCTGCTCTGGGTGCAGGCCCAGGGCAAGAAGCCGATGGCGGCGGCGGACTGGGCGCGCGGGGTGCGGATCGCGGCGGGGGAGCGGCTGGGCTGAGCCCGGAGCGGCCCGGGAGGCGGCCGGGCCGTAGGCTGGGAGGGTTCACATCGGCGTACGCCCGTGTGCGTGACGCCCGTACGAATCCAGCAGCGGAGCACCTTTGAACGACCAGCCGACCTCGTCGAACCGTGGCGCAGGCAAGCCCGGCAAGCCCGGCAAGCCCGGCAAGCCCCACCGCCGTCCCAAGAAGGACCCGGTGCGCATCCTCGCCTTCGAGGTGCTGCGCGCGGTCGACGAGCGGGACGCGTACGCGAATCTCGTGCTGCCGCCGCTGCTCAAGAAGGCCCGCGCCAAGGGCGACTTCGACGGGCGGGACGCGGCGCTCGCGACCGAGCTGGTCTACGGGACGCTGCGGCGGCAGGGCACGTACGACGCGATCGTGGCGGCCTGCATCGACCGGCCGCTGCGTGAGGTCGATCCGCCCGTCCTGGACGTGCTGAACCTGGGTGTGCACCAGCTGCTCGGGACCCGGATCCCGACGCACGCCGCCGTCTCCGCGTCGGTGGAGCTGGCGCGGGTCGTGCTCGGCGACGGGCGGGCCAAGTTCGTCAACGCCGTGCTGCGGAAGGTCTCGCAGCACGATCTCGACGCCTGGCTGGAGCGCGTCGCGCCCCCGTACGACGAGGACCCCGAGGACCATCTCGCCGTCGTCCATTCGCATCCGCGATGGGTGGTGTCGGCGCTGTGGGACTCGCTGGGCGGAGGCCGCGCGGGGATCGAGGACCTGCTGGAGGCGGACAACGAACGGCCCGAGGTGACGCTCGTGGCACGCCCCGGCCGGACCACCGCCGAGGCCGTCCTCGCCGAGGTCGGTGAGGAGTCGGGGCTGCCCGGACGCTGGTCGCCGTATGCCGTGCGGCTCGCCGAGGGCGGCGAACCGGGGGCGTTCGATGTCGTCAGGACCGGCCGCGCCGGAGTGCAGGACGAGGGCAGCCAGCTGGTCGCGCTCGCGCTCGCGAACGCCCCGGTCGAGGGCTCCGACCGCACGTGGCTCGACGGGTGCGCCGGGCCGGGCGGCAAGGCCGCCATGCTCGCCGGGCTCGCCGCCGAGCGCGGCGCCGTGCTCCTCGCCTCCGAGAAGCAGCCGCACCGGGCCGGACTCGTCGGCAAGGCGCTGGCCGGGAACCCGGGGCCGTACCAGGTGATCGCGGCGGACGGGACCCGGCCGCCGTGGCGGTCCGGGACGTTCGACCGCGTCCTCATGGACGTGCCCTGCACCGGCCTCGGCGCCCTGCGCCGGCGGCCCGAGGCGCGCTGGCGGCGGCGGCCGGAGGACCTGGACGGGTTCGGGCCGCTCCAGCGGAGCCTGCTGCGGACGGCGCTCGACTCCGTGCGGGTCGGGGGTGTCGTGGGGTACGCGACGTGCTCGCCGCACCTCGCCGAGACGCGGGCCGTCGTCGACGACGTGCTGAAGTCGGTCGGCGGGGCCGAACTCATCGACGCGCGGCCGCTGTTGGAGGGTGTGCCGGGGCTGGGGGACGGGCCCGATGTGCAGTTGTGGCCGCATCTGCACGGGACCGACGCGATGTATCTGGCGTTGATCCGGCGGACCGCCTAGGAACGTGCGGGTGGGTGGGGGCGAGGTCCTGGGGCTCCGCCCCGGGCCCCGGTCCTCGAACGCCGGACGGGCTCGAACGGTCCGCGAATGCGGGACCGGTCCGGACCGAGGAGGGAAAGCGGCCGTGGGCATGGCAGTCTTGGGGCATGGCCGTTCAGATCAACCCCAGCATCCTCTCCGCGGACTTCGCGCGCCTGGCCGACGAGGCACAGGCGGCGGCGGGCGCCGACTGGCTCCACGTCGATGTCATGGACAACCACTTCGTCCCGAACCTCACCCTGGGAGTGCCGGTCGTAGAGTCCCTGGCGCGGGCGACGGACATCCCGCTGGACTGCCATCTGATGATCGAGAATCCCGATCGCTGGGCTCCCCAGTACGTCGAGGCGGGGGCCGGATCCGTCACCTTCCACGCCGAGGCCGCCCACGCGCCCGTACGGCTCGCCCGTGAGATCCGCGCCAAGGGCGCCCGCGCCTCGATGGCGCTCAAGCCGGCGACGCCCATCGAGCCGTACGAGGATCTGCTCCCCGAGCTCGACATGCTGCTGATCATGACGGTTGAGCCCGGGTTCGGCGGGCAGGCCTTCCTGGACATCATGCTGCCGAAGATCCGCCGGACGCGTGAGCTGATCTCCAAGCACGGTCTCGAGCTGTGGCTGCAGGTCGACGGCGGGGTCTCCGCGTCGACCATCGAGCGGTGCGCGGAGGCGGGGGCGGACGTGTTCGTCGCCGGTTCGGCCGTATACGGGGCGAGCGACCCGGCCGAGGCGGTCCGGGGCCTGCGCGAGCAGGCGGCGTCGGCGTCGACCTGGGCATGCGGACACTGAGCCACGGTTCCGTGAACGGCGTTCCATCGGGGCTGATCGAGTCCGCGGGATCTGCAAGGATGAACGGCGTATCCAGGTTGTGAACAGAAGAGTGTGCGGTGGGCGCGGTATCAGTGCTTGTGTCCACAGTTGTCGTGTGAGTCGTGAAGAAGAGCAGTGAGGAGATCGCCGTGTCCGCATCATCGGCGGGACGCGCAGCCCTGCGGATGGGACCCGCGGAGCTGATGCAGGCGGCGGCCATGGCCCGTCGCTTCTATCTGGAGGGCAAGTCCAAGATCCAGATCGCCGAGGAGTTCGGCGTCAGCCGCTTCAAGGTGGCCCGGGTCCTGGAGACCGCCCTGGAGCGAGATCTCGTGCGCATCGAGATCCGGGTCCCGGCCGAGCTGGACGCCGATCGTTCCGACGCGCTGCGCGCGCGGTACGGACTGCGGCACGTGGTGGTCGTCGAGTCGCCGGCCGAGGCCGAGGAGTCGCCCGACCCGGAGAACCTGGGCGAGGTCGCCGCCGATCTCCTGGGCGAGCTGGTCACCGAGGGCGACGTCCTGGGTCTCGCGTGGGGCCGCTCCACCATTCACATGGCCGCCGCTCTCGACCGGCTGCCGCCGTGCACCGTCGTGCAGCTGACCGGTGTGTACGACGCCGGGACCGCCGAGCGCGGCTCCGTGGAGGCCGTGCGGCGGGCCGCGCAGGTCTCGGGCGGGGACGCCCACCCCATCTACGCGCCGATGCTGCTGCCGGACGCCGCGACCGCCGGGGCGCTGCGCCACCAGACCGGCATCGCCCGCGCCTTCGAGTACTTCGACAAGGTCACCGTGGCGTGCGTGTCCATCGGCTCCTGGGAGCCGGGCATCTCCACCGTGCACGACATGCTCAGCGACGAGGAGCGCGCGCACTACGCGTCGCTGGGCGTCGCGGCCGAGATGTCGGCCCACCTGTTCGACGCCCAGGGGCGCCGGGTCGGCCGGGACCTCGGCGAGCGCTGCATCACGGTGGAGGCGGACCGGCTGCGTCGCATACCGGAGGTCGTCGCGATCGCGGGCGGGCAGCGGAAGGCTGCCGCCATCGATGCCGTGCTGCGGTCGGGGCTGGTGACCAGTCTGGTCACCGACACGTCCGCGGCCGATTTTCTGCTGACAGCGGGGCCGACGCCGAAGCCCGCGTTGCAGCGCGCCGATCCCGACGGAGTGTGAGGTCGCGGGGCTCCGCCCCGGGCCCCGCTCCTCAATCGCCGGAGGGGCTTGATCCGTGGCTCGTCGTCTCCTTTGCCTGCTGCTGGCCTGCTGTGCCCTTCTCGTGGGGTGCTCCGAATCCGGCATGGGCACCGTGCAGGCGAGCCGGCTGCCCGTCGAGGCGCGGCGGACGCTCACCCTCATCGATCAGGGCGGGCCGTTCCCGTACGAGAAGGACGGCAGCGTCTTCGGGAACTACGAGCACGAGCTGCCCGAGCACCGGCGCGGCTACTACCACGAGTACACCGTGCCCACCCCGGGCTCGCGCGACCGTGGTGCCCGGCGCATCGTCACCGGTGACGCGAGGGAGACGTACTACACCGATGACCACTACGAGTCGTTCAAGGAAGTGCTGCGATGAGCGCGCGCGGTGACTGGACGGTCCGCGTCCTCGACCTCGACGGGGCCGTGGACAAGGCCGCCCTCATGGACCGCTGCGCCGCCGCCCTCGACCTGCCCCGGTGGTTCGGGCGGAACTGGGACGCACTGGCCGACGCGCTCGGCGACCCCGGACAGCTGCCGGAGGAGGCCGCCGAGCGCGGACTGCTGCTCGTCGTCACCGGATGGCGGGAGTACGCGCGGCGGGAGCCCGGCCAGTGGGAGATCGCCCAGGAGATCTTCGAGCAGGCCGGAGCGGTGCGCGTGGCCCTGGCGCTCGGCCCCCTCTAGGGCGTGTGTCGAAAGTCCCGCCCTCCGGGCGGACGACGGGACTTTCGACACACGCCCTAGGCCTGCCGCACCGGCTCGGTCCCGGGGGCGGCCGAGGAGCGGGGAGCGTCCGCCGTCGCGAAGGTCAGCTTCGTCGACAGGTACGCGAAGACCGGTCCCAGGGCGTTCATCGCGACGACGCTGAGCCAGGCCACCCACACGTTCCCCGGGTCGTGGCCGAAGCCGCCGAAGTACGTGGCGAAGTAGCAGGCGAACCCGAAGAACATGCCGGGGATCAGGGCAAGGGCCTTCAGCCGGCCCGCGTACATCAAGGCGCTGTTGACGACCAGGATGACCAGCGCCTGGAACGTGTTGCGGGCCCACTGGCCGTCGCCGAACGCCCCGCCCGCGTGGTTCTCGATCACCACGATGACCAGGGCGAACGTCGAGCCCGCGGGCATCGCGAACCACAGCTTCCTGGCGTTCGCCAGGCTCGGGCCGCCCAGCAGGAAGGTGCCCGCCCACGAGATGAAGATCGCCCAGGGCGGCAGATGGAGCGCGTTGCCGCCGATGAACGCCGTGAGGCCGGCGAGGACGGAGGCGACGATTTCGTGCGGGAGGCGTTCGCGCATGAGGACTCCTTGGCGGAGGGGAGGGGTGGGATGCGTGCGCGGGTGCCGTGCGGGTGCGGGTGAGCGGTCGGCCCATGGGGCTCAGGGGGCCAGTAGTTCCGATGTGCGGGTGGTGCGCGCCACGATCCGGCCCGCCTTGATCACGTAGGCGCGGTCGGGGCGGTCCAGGACGATGTCGTCGTACGTGGTCGAGTCCAGGACCACCAGATCGGCGCGGGCGCCGGGGCGCACGCCGTAGGTGTCGGCGGTGCCCGTGACCCGGGCCGCGTCGTGGGTGACCATGCGCAGGATCCGGGCCAGGTCGGCGGGGCCCGACAGATGGCCGGTCTGGGCGAGCAGCAGCGCGGTGTCCAGGGCGTCGGCGCTGCCGTACGGGGTGAAGGCGTTGCGGATGTTGTTCGAGGAGCAGGCGGTGAGGACGCCCGCGTCCCACAGCTCGCGCACCGGGGCGATGCCGCGGCGGACGGCCGTGGAGTCGTGCCGGCCGCCGAGGTACAGGTCGGTGGCGGGGAGCGGGACCACGGCGACGCCCGCGTCGGCGAGCGCGGCCAGCGCACGGCCGCGGTCGGCGGGCGGACGGCCCGCGAGGGAGGTGGCGTGGCCCAGCGCGACCCGCCCGGACAGGCCGCGGCGCGCCGTCCCCTCCGCGATGAACTCGGCGAGCGCGTACCGGGGATCGCTCGCGTCGTCCGCGAAGTCCGCGTGCAGATCCGCGGGCAGACCGTGCTCCACCGCGAGATCCAGGACGAGGTCGACATGGCGGCGGGCGTCGGCGAGGGAGTCCTCGTTGTACGGGCAGCCGCCGACGACGTCCGCGCCGGCCGCCACGGCTGCGGTCAGCAGCTTCTCGGTGCCGGGGGAGCGGAAGATGCCCTCCTGCGGGAACGCCACGATCTGGAGGTCCACCAACGACCGGTAGGTCTCCCGGAGTTCGAGCAGCACCTCGACGCCGAGCAGGCCAGCGAGGGGGTCGACGTCGGGGTGGGCGCGGATCAGGGTCGTGCCGTTGCGGACCGCCGTCTCCAGGACCGTACGGGCCCGGTCGCGGACGCCGTCGCGGGTGAAGGACCGCTTCAGCTCGCCGGTCACCGCGATGGCGCCGGCCAGGGTGCCGTCGGGGTTCGGCCGGACGGAGTCCAACAGCGCCTTGTCCAGGTGCAGATGGGGTTCGACGAAGCCGGGCAGGACGATGCGGCCCGCGCAGTCGACGGTCTCGTCGGCCGTCGTGTCGGGGACGGTACCGATGGTGTGGATGATTCCGTCGGCGAGGAGGAGGTCGCAGGGGGTTGCCGCGTCCTCGACGCGGGCCCGGCGCAGGATCAGCCGGCTCACCGGGCACCCCCGGAGCCGAAGTCGGCCTTGCGGATCAGGCAGTGCACGCCCTGCACCTGGTCGACGACCTGGGAGACCTCGAAGTCGGCGGCGGCGCTCAAGTAGGCGTAGGCGGCATGCGGTTCCATGCCGAAGCGGTCGGTGAGGAAGGCGAGGGCGGAGCGCACCGCGGCCTTCATGGCGAGGTTCAGGTCCTCGTGCAGGCCGATGGGGATCCAGTGGCGGTCGGTCTCGCCGAACGGTTCGGCGAGGGTCGCGGCGGCGGCGCGGGCCCGCGCGCCCTTGAGGACGGTGAGCCGGAACGTCGCGCGCAGCGGCGCCTCGAACGCGGTGAGGGCGACCTCGCCGTTGCCCTGGGCGTAGTGCGGATCGCCGGTGTGGAAGCCCGCGCCCTCGGTCTGCACCGGCAGGTAGACGGTCGCGCCGGAGCCGAGGTGCTTCACGTCGATGTTGCCGCCGTGCCGGCCCGGCGGAACGCTGTGCGCGGGCTCGGCGGTGTCCGTGGCGACGCCCATGATGCCCAGGAACGGCTGGAGCGGGAAGCGGGCCGCGCGGTCGCTGCCGTAGCGGATGACGCCGGACCCGCCCTCCACCGCGCAGAACGTGAACTCCGGCCCGTCGAGCGCGAATTGCTCCGGCAGTGCGCCGCGCCCGTGGCGGCTGGAGACCAGGCCGTAGTCGGCGCGGCGGTGCAGCGCGAGGACGTCGACGCGCAGCAGGTCGCCCGGTTCGGCGCCGCGCACGTGCACCGGCGCGGACACCACGTGCGGGCCGTCGCGGTCCGCGTCGCGCAGGTGCGGGGTCTTGGCGAGCAGCCGGGCGTCGGACAGGACGTCTCCGGCGGCGACGCCGTACCGGCCGAAGAACTCCACCGGATCGCTGCCCTGGTCCTCCAGGATGCCCTCGTGCGACACCGTGTCGAAGGTGACGGTCGCGCCGGAGTCGAGGGTGAGGGCTGCGGGGGTGGCGCCGCAGGGGAGCCTGCCCCACAGGACGTGTTCCGGGGTGGCCTCCAGATAGTGTGCGCCGTCGATCGGGCCCTGCCCGGATTCCAGAGTCACTGCGGCCTCCCAGCCGTGCGCGGTCCCGAGATCATGCGGTCAAGGTAGGCGCGGCGCTCCGGGGCGTCATGGGCAGCGGACGCCAGGAAGTCGGGCCCCGCGCTGACATCGGATGACAACGCTTCCGACATGCCCGGCCGGGACACACGGAAGTAACGCGCGGTGTCTTACGGATGGCATCGGGCGGTCGCATAGTGACTGGACATGACAGGTATCGGCACCGGTACGGGCCAGGCCCGCGGCCACGATCTCTCGGCGGGGCTCACCGTGCGCGAGGCGCTCGACCTGCCGTGCCTGGGCGGCGCCCGGCTCGTCGCCGGAGCCCGCGGCGGGGCGCGCCGCATCCGCGTCGTCAACATCATGGAAGTACCGGACATCGTGCGCTGGATGCGCGGCGGTGAACTGCTGCTCACCACCGCCTACGCGGTCCGTGACGACCGGGCGGCGCTCACCGCCCTCGTGCCCACCCTCGCCGGGCGCGGGCTCGCCGCGCTCGGTGTCAAGGTCGGCCCCTACCTGCCCGAACTCCCGCCGGACATGCTGGCGTTGGGGGACCGGCTCGGCTTCCCGGTGATCGCGCTGCCCGGCGACGTCATGTTCAACGACATCCTCTCCGAGGTCCTCGGCACCGTCCTGAACCGGCACGCGCTGGAGCTGGAGCAGTCCCGCGCCCTGCACGAGCGGCTCACCGCGGTCGCCGTCGAGGGCGGCTCCTACCAGGAGCTGATGAACGTACTCCTGGAACTGTCCGGCTGCGCGGCCGCCGTCCACGACTCGCAGGGCGGCGTCCTCGCCTCGGCCGGCGCCCCGCCGCGCGACGTGCCCGCCACCGCCACCCGGCCCCTCGACACCGGCCTGCGGCGCGGCGGCGCCGTCGCACTGTGGGCCGAGGGCGGGGCCCGGCTCACCCCGCACCAGCGGATGGCGCTCGACCACGCCACCACCGTCGCCTGCATGATCGCCGCCCAGGAGCAGGCCGCCGCCAGCCGCCAGCAGCACTACCGGACCACGCTGCTGACGGACCTGGTCTCCCGCGCGCCCCGGGACCGCGCCGACACCCTGAGCCGGGCCGCCGCGCTCGGCTGGAACCTGCGGCTGCCGCGCGCCGCCGTACTCCTGGAGGCGACGGCCGCCGACGGCTCCGCACCCCTGCCCGGACCGCTCTTCGAGGAACGCCTGCTGAGCCTGGTGCGCTCCGCTGCCGGGCCACAGGCGCTGCTGTGGGGCAACCAGACCGGCCTCGCGGGGCTCCTCGAACCCGGCGACTCGCTCCCCGCCCGCTGCCAGGCCCTGCACACCGCCGTCACCGCCGCCCACCCGGACTGGAACGTGGTCGTCGCCGCCGGTACCGAACAGAGCGACTTCGCCGCCTACCACCGCAGCTACGAGGAGGCCGTGCAGACCCTCGGGCTCGGCCGCGAGGTGCACGGCGACGACTTCGTGCGGACCTACGCGGACATGGGCGTCTACCGGCTGCTCGGCCAGGTGCCCGACACCGAGCTGCACCGCATGGTCGACGACGCGCTCGGCCCGCTCATCGACCACGACGCCCGTACGGACGGCGCCCTCGTCGAGACCCTCGGCGCCTATCTGCTCCACGACCGCAACGGCGTCGCCGCCGCGGCCCGGCTGCACATCCACTACAACACCCTGCGCTACCGGCTGCGCCAGATCGAACGCCTCACCGGCGGCCTGGAGCGGCACGCCATGGCCCGCCTGCAGACCGAACTCGCCGTGTACGCCCAGCGGTTGCTCGCGGTGCGGGAGAGCGGCTGAGGGCCGCGTCAGGCCTTGTCATCCGGTGCCGGTAAACCCACGGGGGCACTGGCAACGAGAGCCATGTCCCGGGGCCGCGCGCCCTGCCTACAGTCGGCCCATGGTGCTGCGAAACGCCGTGCACAACGACCTGTACGCCGACTCCGTCGCCCTGATGAGAGTGGCCGCGCGCCTCGCCGGATCTCCCGGCGTGGACGCCGCCGGCCTCGTCATGGGCACCCCCGCCAACCGCGAAGTCCTCGCCGACGCCGAGCTGTTGGGCGAGGAGGGACGCCTCGCCACCCCCAACGACCTGATCGTCGCCGTGCGCGGCACCCCCGACGCCGTGGAGCGCGCCCTGGCCGAGGCCGTCACCGCGCTGCGCGACACCGGCGGTCCCTCCGACGACACCGCCGCGTCCACCGCGCCGCGGCCGCGCTCGCTGGCCGCCGCACCCGCCGACGCCGACCTGGCCCTGATCTCCACCCCCGGCGCCTACGCGGCCGCAGAAGCCCGCAAGGCGCTCCGCCGCGGCCTGCACGCCTTCGTCTTCAGCGACCACGTGCCGCTCGACGACGAGGTGGCGCTGAAACAGGAGGCCGCCCGCCGCGGCCTGCTCGTGATGGGCCCCGACTGCGGCACGGCCGTCATCGGCGGCGTCCCCCTGGGCTTCGCCAACGCCGTCCGGCGCGGCACCATCGGCCTCACCGGCGCCTCCGGCACCGGCCTGCAACAGGTGTCGACGCTGCTGCACGCCCTGGGCGCGGGGGTCAGCCACATCATCGGCACCGGCAGCCGTGACGTGAGCGAGGCCGTCGGCGGCCTGACGACCCGGGCCGCGCTCGACGCGCTCGCCGCCGACCCGGGCACCGACTCCGTCGTCCTCGTCTCCAAACCGCCCGCGCCCCGCGTCGCCGAGCGGCTGCTCGCCCGGATCGGCGAGCTGGGCAAGCCAGCCGTCGTCTGCTTCCTCGGCTGGGACCCCGCGGGAGTGCCGGTGCCGCCCGGCGTCACCCTCGCCCCGACCCTGTACGAGGCCGCGCGCGCCGCGGCGGAACAGGCCCTGGGACACCCGGTCCCCGCCGAACCCGTACCCGCGCCGCCCGCGCCGCCGCCCGGCCGCCGACTGCTGCGCGCCCTGTACACGGGCGGCACCTTCGCCCACGAGGCGGAACTGCTGCTCGGCCCCGTGCTCGGGCCGCTGGACCGCACCGCCGGGCGGCCCGGCGCACCGCCCGCGCTGCCGCCCCGCCACCTCGTCCTCGACCTCGGCGACGACGCCTACACCGCGGGCCGCCCGCACCCGATGATCGACCCGGCGGTGCGCGCGGCCTGGCTGCGGGCGGCGCTCGCCGATCCGGCCGCCGCCGTGGTCGTGCTCGACCTCGTCATCGGCCACGGCGCCGCCCCCGACCCGGCCGCCGCCGTCGCCGAAACCCTGGCCGGGACCGGCCCCGACCGGCCCGCCGTGCTCTGCTTCGTCGTCGGCACCGACGACGACCCGCAGCGGGCGGGCGCCCAGCGCCGCGTGCTGCGGGAGGCGGGCGCCGAGGTCGTCGGCAGCAGTACGCAGGCGGCCCTCGCCTGCGCCCGCCTGCTCGGCGGGGAGCGGACCGCGCGGCCGCCCGCGCCGCGCCCCGCCATGATCGGAGGCCCCGCATGACCCCGTCCGCCCGCCCGCTGCTCGCCGCCCCGCCGCACGTCGTCAACGTGGGCGTCGAGGAGTTCGCCGCGGCGCCGCGCACCGCCGGGGCGACCGTCACCCAGATCGACTGGCGGCCGCCCGCCGCCGGGGACGCCCGCCTCGCCGCCAAACTCGCCCGGCTCACCGCCCGCCCCGACATCGAGGCCGCCAACGCGACCGCGCTTGCGCGCGTCCTGGACGTACAGCCGCTGTGGACCGACGTCCGGGCGGCCGGTGAGCTGATTCCCGAACTCGCGGGCGAGCGCATGCTGTTGCACGCCGGGCCGCCCGTCGCCTGGGAACGGATGTGCGGACCCATGCGGGCCGCCGTCGTCGGCGCGGCCCTCCTCGAAGGCTGGGCCGCCACCGAGGACGAGGCGCTCCGGCTCGCCGGATCCGGCGCCGTCCGCTTCGCGCCCTGCCACCACCACGACGCGGTCGGCCCGATGGCGGGGATCGTCTCCGCGTCCATGCCGCTGATGGTCGTGGAGGACCGGGCGAGCGGACTGCGCGCGTACTCCAACCTCAACGAGGGGCAGGGGCGTTGCCTGCGGTACGGCGCGCTCGGCGACGACGTGCTGCGGCGGCTGCGCTGGATGGGGGAGCGGCTCGGACCCGCGCTGCGCGCGGCACTGCGCTCCCTGCCCGAACCGGTCAACCTCCGTACCGTCACCGCCCAGGCGCTCCAGATGGGCGACGAGTGCCACAGCCGCAACACCGCCGCCAGCGCCCTGCTCACCCGGGAGCTCGCCGCCGCCCTCGCCCGCCACGCGGACCTCGGCGGCATCGAGGCGCTCGACTTCCTGCGCGACAACAACTACTGGTTCCTGAACTTCTCCATGGCGGCCAGCAAGCTGGCGCTCATGGCCGGGCACGGTGTGGAGCACTCCACCCTCGTCACCGCCTTCGCCCGCAACGGCGTCGACGTCGGCATCCGGGTCAGCGGCCTCGGCGACGCCTGGTTCACGGCGCCCGCCGCGCCCGTCGACGGGCTGTACTTCGCCGGGTACGGTCCGGACGACGCCAACCCCGACGTCGGCGACAGCGCGATCACCGAGACCCACGGCCTCGGCGGGTTCGCCCTCGCGGCCGCCCCGGCGATCGTCGGCTTCGTCGGCGGCACCCCTGAGCGGGCCCGCCGGGTCAGCGAGGAGATGGCGGCGATCACCCTCGGCCGGCACCGCGACTACCGGCTCTCCGGGCTCGACTTCGCGGGCAGCCCGGTCGGCATCGACGTGCGCAAGGTCGTCGACACCGGACTCGAACCCGTCGTCACCACCGGCATCGCCCACCGCGAGCCCGGCATCGGCCAGATCGGCGCCGGCCTCACCCACGCGCCCCTGAGCTGCTTCACCGGGGCGCTGGACGCCTTCCCCGAATGACCGCCCCGACCTGCGACGACACCCCTCTCGGATGATCATCCAAGTGGGTCTCGCGCCCTTGGGACGTTCGGCCCGAAGACGTGACCATGGCCCACGTGGGAAAATGAAGTACGTGCTTTGTGCCCCGGCGGCATCCTTCCGGGGCTCCCTTCTAGCGATCGGGACCTGCGCACGTGCGTTTCCTCAATGACATCCAGCCCGCGTACGACCTGACGTACGACGACGTCTTCATGGTGCCGCGGCGCAGCGCCGTCGGCTCCCGCCAGGCCGTGGACCTCTCCTCCCCGGACGGCACGGGCACCACGATTCCGCTGGTCGTCGCCAACATGACCGCGATCGCCGGCCGCCGGATGGCCGAGACCGTGGCCCGCCGCGGCGGCATCGTCGTCATCCCGCAGGACATCCCGATCGAGGTCGTCACCGACGTCATCTCCTGGGTCAAGACGCGCCACCTGGTGCTCGACACCCCGATCGTCCTCGCCCCGACCCAGACCGTCGCCGACGCCCTGGCCCTGCTGCCCAAGCGCGCGCACAACGCCGGTGTGGTCGTCGACGACGAGCAGCGGCCCGTCGGTGTCGTCACCGACGAGGACCTGACCGGCGTGGACCGCTTCACCCAGCTGTCCGAGGTCATGTCCCGCGACCTGCTGCTGCTCGACGCGGACATCGACCCGCGCGACGCCTTCAACAAGCTGGACGGCGCCAACCGCCGCTACGCCCCGGCCGTCGGCAAGGACGGCAGGCTCGCGGGCATCCTCACCCGCACCGGCGCCCTGCGCGCCACCCTCTACACCCCGGCCACCGACGCCGAGGGCAGGCTGCGCATCGCCGCCGCCGTCGGCATCAACGGCGACGTGGCAGGCAAGGCCAAGCAGCTCCTCGACGCGGGGGTCGACACCCTCGTCATCGACACCGCCCACGGGCACCAGGAGTCGATGATCTCCGCGATCAGGACCGTGCGGGCGCTCGACCCGCAGGTCCCGATCGTGGCGGGCAACATCGTCGCGGCCGAGGGCGTCAAGGACCTCATCGAGGCCGGAGCGGACATCATCAAGGTCGGTGTCGGCCCCGGCGCCATGTGCACGACCCGCATGATGACCGGTGTCGGCCGCCCGCAGTTCTCCGCCGTCCTGGAGTGCGCCGCCGAGGCCAAGAAGTACGGCAAGCACGTCTGGGCCGACGGCGGTGTCCGCCACCCGCGCGACGTCGCCATGGCCCTCGCGGCCGGTGCGTCGAACGTGATGATCGGCTCCTGGTTCGCCGGGACCTACGAGTCCCCGGGCGACCTCCAGCACGACGCCAAGGGCCGCGCCTACAAGGAGTCCTTCGGCATGGCCTCCGCCCGCGCGGTCAAGAACCGCACCTCGGACGAGTCGGCGTACGACCGTGCCCGCAAGGCGCTCTTCGAGGAGGGCATCTCCACCTCCCGCATGTTCCTCGACCCGCAGCGTCCCGGCGTCGAGGACCTGATCGACTCGATCATCGCGGGCGTCCGCTCCTCCTGCACCTACGCCGGTGCCAACTCGCTGGCCGAGTTCGAGGAGAAGGCCACCGTCGGCATCCAGTCCGCCGCCGGCTACGCCGAGGGCAAGCCGCTGCACGCCAGCTGGAGCTAGCGCAGCCGAGGGCGGCGCCCCGGCTCACACCGCCGTCGGCGCCGCCCACCCGGCAGCGATGCACTTCCCGTCGGCCGACGGACGCACCGTGAGGTGCTCGGCCAGCCGCTCCACCATGTGCCAGCCGAAGCCGCCCCCGCCGCCGAGATCCGGCGTCCGCGGCACCGGAGCGCGCGGATCCGCGTCCTCCACCTCCACCGCGAGCCCGCTCGCGTCCGCGCGCAGCCGCAGCCTGGCCAGCGCGCCCGTGTGCCGGGACGCGTTGGTGACCAGCTCCGACACGACCAGGAGCACCGCGTCCGCGTCGGCCCAGGGGCAGTGCTCGGCAAGAAACCGGGCAGCTGAGTGCCGCGCCTCGGTCCCCGTCAGGGGACCGTCCATCACGATCTCCATCTGTACCGGCTACCCCGCCGACGGCACGGTACCGGTGCCGGTTCCGGCCGGTCCGCCGGGAATCAGGACCGTGTCGAGCCCGGTGATCCGGAAGATCCGCTCGACGACCGGTGAGAGCCTGCACACCGCCAGGTCGGAGCCCCGCTCCTGCAACGCGTTGCGCGCCCGCAGCAGGGCGTTGATGCCGCCCGAGTCGAAGAACCGTACGTCCGACAGGTCGAGGGTCAGCGTGTCCCCGTCCGTCATCGTGACCCGGGTGAGGGCGTCGAGCAGCCGTGGCGCGCTCTCGTAGTCCAGGTCGCCGGTGAGGGCGACGACCGGACCGTCCGGGCCCGGCACGGTGGCCAGGCGCAGCACGTGGGACGGGTCCCCGGGTATCGCCCCGGGCGCGGCGTGGGTCATCGGCTTCTCCGTACGGTGAGGGCGAGGGTGTCGTCCGGGTGCAGGATCACGGTGTGCATCTCCCGTGCGACGGCGCCGGGGATCTCTTCGGTGGGGCGGTGCCGGTGGCGGACGGCCGCCGCGGTCAGCCGCCGTTCCCCTTCGTAGGGGTCGCGGCGGCTCTCGGTCAGACCGTCCGTGTACAGGACGAGGAGGTCGTCCGGGGCGAGCTGTTCGTGGCGCAGCCCTTCGCTGCCCGCCATCGGATAGCCGATGCCCCGGCCGCGCACCTCCAGGAAGCGGGCGCTGCCGTCGCCGCTCACCAGCAGCGGCGGCGGATGGCTGCCGTTGGCCAGGGCGACCCGGCCGGAGACCGGGTCGATGCGGACCAGCTGCACCGTCGCCATCAGCTCCCGGTCGTAGGGGAGCAGGATCTCGTCGGTGCGCCGCACGATCGTCTCCAGCGAGTGGCCCTCCAGGGTGAGGGTGCGCACCGCGTGGGTGACGTTCAGGGCGCTGCGGGTACTGGTGACGCCGTGCCCGAGGGCGTCGACGACCGTGATGTGCACGGTGCCGTCGGGGAGTTGGAACCAGTCGTAGAGATCGCCGCCCGTCGGGGCGTCGGTGCCGGCCGGCGCGTAGTGGATGGCCAGCTCCAGGCCGTCGGCCTTGATCGGCGCCGGGCGCAGCGCGTCCTCCAGCTCGCGCAGCATCTGGCCGTGTGCGCGCCGCAGTTGCTCGTCGCGCTCCTCCAGCTGCACGTACAGGGCGAGGACCCCGCTGTTGGTCTCGTCCAGCTCGTGGGTGAGGCGGCGCCGGTCCGCCTCCAGCGTCTCGGCCCGGTGCACCGCCGCGCGCAGCTCCTCCTCCAGCAGCTCCACGGGGGAGGATTCCGCCGCTCGCCGGGCCGGGGTCTGCGCGGGCAGCGGGATGCGCCACACCGTGGTGTCCGCCTCGCGCCGGGCGGGCAGCGGCAGGTTCTCCACGGCGGGTGCGGACGGGGCCCGCAGCCGCACCGTCAGCTCGCGGTCGGCCGCGGCCTGGTCCGGCACTGCCTCCAGGGTGACCAGCCGGCCCGCCCGCAGCTCGGTCTCGGCCACCCGGGACACGGACTGCGCCAGGCGGGTGCGCAGCTCGACGGGCAGCTGCACCCGGGCCGCCAACGCCCGTACCGCCGAGCGCAGCTCGGGCAGCGACCGATGCGTCGTGCGCTGGTGCGCGGCCGCCTTGTCGGTCATGGACTCCTCCTTGCCGCCCCGGAGACCAGAGCGGTCGCGTCGTCGCGTGCGCTGCGGTGGCCGTGCCCGAGGGCGGCGGCGAGCAGCCGGGGCGGCAGGCCGAGCAGGAAGGGCGTGGCGGTGTCCGGCCAGCGGGCCGTGATGCCGTCGCTGTGCACGACCGCGGCGCACTCCTCGGGCATGGGCAGCGTGCGGGCCTGCGGCTCGGGCATGTTCCAGCCGACCACGCCCGGCTGGCCGAGCGCCCGGGAGCGCACTCCGTCCTGGGAGACCAGCAGCAGTCGCACGTTGCCGATGCCGCAGTGCTCCACCGAGCCGGGCCGCAGCCGCACCAGGCCGACCGCGGCGCCCCGGCCCGAGCGCAGCGCGTGGTCCATCGCCGTGAGGATCCCGGGCAGCGGGCGGTCGGGCGCGGCCCGGAACGCGGCCACGGCGGCGGCACTCGCCTCGGCCGCCTCCACCCCGTGCCCGAGCCCGTCCACGACGACCGCGGTGCGCCCGCCGGGCGCGTCCACCACGGCCGCGCTGTCCCCGCAGGCCCGCTCGCCGCGCACCGGCAGACACAGCAGGCCCAGGTCCGACAGGGGCGGGCGGGCGCCGGGCGCGTGGAAGCGGGCGCAGATCAGGGTGCCGACGCCGGGCAGGGTGCGCAGCGTCAGCTCGTCGGCGAGCCGGCGGGCCGCGCCCATGCCCGAGCCGAGCGTGCCGGTGGTGCTGAATCCGTCGACCATGGCCCGGTCCGGGCTGGCCATGCCGGGGCCCCGGTCCACGGCGACCACGTCCAGGCCGTCGCCCAGCGGATGGCACTGCACGTACACGGCGCCGCCCACCGCGTGGTGCAGCAGGTTCCCGGCGAGTTCGGTGGTGAGCACCGCGGCCCGCTCGACGGCCGTGTTGTCCAGGCCGCCGAGCCGGGCGGCCCGCCGGGCCAGCGTCGCCGCGTGGTGCACGGCACTGGCGTGATCGACGACGACGTGCGCGGTGACCGCGGGGTCGCTGAGCTCGCTGGTCATCGCAGCGTCCAGCGCACCACGGTCACCGTCGTCCCCGCTCCCGGGCGGGTGTCGACATGGAACTCGTCCATCAGCCGACGCGCGCCGCCCAGGCCGTGGCCGAGACCGCCGCCGGTGGTGAAGCCGTCCTGGAGCGCGGCGCCGAGGTCCGCGATGCCGGGGCCCTCGTCCCCGATCACCAGCCGGATGCCGCTGCCGCCGGGCCGGGTCAGCAGCTCCACCGTGAGGGTGCCGCCCTTGCCGTGGACGTAGGCGTTGCGGGCGAGTTCGCTCGCCGCGGTCACCACCCGGGTCTGGTCGACCAGGCCGAAGCCGCACTCGACCGTTGCCGCCCGTACGGCATGACGCACCGTCAGCAGGTCGTCGTCCGAACGGACTTCGTAGGCGCGCTGCACGGTCACCTGCGGACCCGGGGAGTGGGCCGCGGGTGCCGCGTGCTCATCCGACAAGGTCATGGCCGGGAGCCTCCAGGGTCCGCTGCCAGCCGAGCGCGGTCAGGGCCTGCTCCGCGTTGAGCGCGGTCTCCACGCCCGTCAGCCGGATGCCGAGTTCGACCAGCGTGATGGCGACGGCGGGGCGCATCCCGGCGACGATCACCCGGGCGCCGAGCAGCCGCGACATCGTGGTCAGTTCCATGAGCGTACGGGCCACGAACGAGTCGATGATCTCCAGGCGGGAGATGTCGATCAGCACCCCGCGGGCGTGGTCCGACACGATCCGCTCGGTCAGTTCGTCCGTGAACAGGACGGCGGACCTGTCGTCCAGCTCGGCGAGCAGACCCGTCACCAGGACGTCGCCCAGCCGGAGAATGGGAACGCCCTGCGGGCGGGGGGTGATCACCGGGCTGCCGACTCGGCGACGGCCAGGCCCACGGCGGGCCGGTCCGTGATGCTGATCGCCGCGGACAGCGCGTCGGCCAGGGTGGCACGGGTCAGGATGGTGGACAGGTCGATTCCCAACTGGGCGATGGTCTGGGCGATGGGCGGCCGGATCCCGCTGATGACACAGTCCGCGCCCATCAGCCGGACCGCGTTGACCGTGTGCATGAGGTGCTGGGCGACCGCGGTGTCGACGGTCAGCACCCCGGTGATGTCGATGATGGCGACCTTCGCCTCGTCGTCCTGGATGGCCTGGAGCAGCGACTCCATGACGATCTGGGTGCGCGCCGTGTCCAGGGTGCCGATCAGCGGCACCGCGAGCACGTGCTTCCACAGCCGCACCACCGGCGTGGACAGCTCCATCAGCTGCCGGCTCTGCCGCCGGATGATCTCCTCGCGGCCCTCGACGTAGGTCTCGAAGGAGAGCGCGCCCGCCGTGTCCAGCATCCGGTTCACCAGGATCGCCGCCGAGAACAGCTCGCCCATGTCCCGCGTGGTGTGCTGGACGGCAGCGAGCAGCGCCTCCTTGAGGGAGAGCACGGCGAGCGAGGTGTCGGTGGGGGTGGCACCCGCGCGGACCCGGCGCAGCGACAGCTCCGTGATCGCCGAGCGCAGATCGTGGTGCGAGGCCACCACGCGCTCGACCGGGACGTCGCCGGCCAGGGCGTCCGTGAGCGCGTCGATGAGGGTGCGGGCCTCTTCGCGCAGTTCGGCCTCGGTCATGTCCGTGCCGAGCGCGGCCTGTTCCAGCTGGAGCGCCGTCCAGCGGGCGGCGATCTGGTCCTCCTGATCCCTCAGCGCCTCGAGCAACAGGGTGCGGATGTCGGTGTCGCTGGTACTCACAAGCCTCTCTCACATCGTTTCTACGGACATGTGCGTCGAGCACATGATGCCTTTCCCGAACCACCCCTGCCGAAGCCCGGGTTGATGTCAGGTCGTCTTCCCGGTCCAGGGCAGGGGTGGCCGTACCGAATACCCCGGTCCTGAGCTTTCACTCGTCCGGGCCCGGTGTGGTCTCGACCACACCGGGCGCCCCCGGTGCGAGACGGCAACGCAATGAACACGTGCAGGGCGACGGTACGCGCAACGATCTTGCGGGTGCACGCAAGGTTGCTGCATTACAGATGGGAACGGACGTCCTCTAGAGTCATCCGCTGTACGTGGCATGGCGGGGGACGGCCTGCTCGGCGGTCCCCGGCCAGGGTGTGGACCGTCACGTCTCCTTCCGTCACGGCCGACTCCACCGGCAGCGATCAAGGAGCCAGCGCGTGCTCGACCAGGGAACCCCACCCGCAGCAGGAACCCCCGCAGGGCTCGGCGCCCGTCTCATGCGGCGCAAACCAGTGGAACGCCTGGTCGCGGAGGGCGGCCAGGGCGAGGGCGGCAGCCTGCGGCGCTCGCTCGGCCTCTGGCAGCTGACCATGATCAGCATCGGCGCCACGCTCGGCACCGGCATCTTCGTCGTCCTCGGCGAGGCGGTCCCGAAGGCCGGCCCCGCGGTCACGCTCTCCTTCGTGATCGCCGGCCTGACCGCCCTCTTCTCGGCGCTGTCGTACGCCGAACTGGCCGGGACCATCCCGGTCGCGGGCTCCTCGTACTCGTACGCATACGCAACGATGGGGGAGTTGGTCGCCTGGGTCTGCGGCTGGTGTCTGATCCTCGAGTACGGCGTCTCGGTCGCCGCCGTCGCCGTCGGCTGGGGCGAGTACCTCAACGAACTCCTCGACGGCACCATCGGCGTCACCATCCCGGACGCCCTCTCCGCGCCGCCCGGCGACGGCGGCGTCTTCAACCTGCCGGCACTCATCGTGGTCCTGCTCGCGATGGTCTTCCTGCTCGGCGGTGCCCGTGAGTCCGCCCGCGCCAACACGATCATGGTCGTCGTGAAGATCGTCTCACTGCTGCTCTTCTGCGCCATCGGCCTCAAGGGCTTCGAGTCCGGGAACTACGCGCACTTCATGCCGCTGGGCATGGCCGGAGTCAGCGCGGCCGGTGCCACGCTCTTCTTCTCCTACATCGGCTTCGACGCCGCCTCCACCGCGGGCGAGGAGGCGAAGAACGCCCAGCGCGACCTGCCCCGCGCGATCATGCTCTCGCTGGTCATCGTCACCGCGCTGTACGTGCTCGTCGCCGCGGTCGCCGTCGGCGCCCGGCCCTGGAAGCAGTTCGACGACACCGAGGCCACCCTCGCCGGGATCATGCAGGACGTCACCGGCCAGTCGTTCTGGGCGACGCTGCTCGCCGCGGGCGCCGTCATCGCGATCGCCTCGGTCGTGCTGACCGTGCTCTACGGCCAGACGCGCATCCTCTTCGCGATGTCCCGGGACGGGCTCGTGCCGAAGGTGTTCGCCAGGGTCCACCCGAAGACGGGCGCGCCCCGCGTCAACACCGTCATCGTCTCCCTGTTCTGCGGGGTGCTGGCCGCCGCGATCCCGCTCGGCCAGCTCGCCGACGCCACCAGCATCGGCACGCTCTTCGCGTTCGCCCTGGTCAACGTCGCCGTGGTGCTGCTGCGCCGGACCCGCCCCGAGATGGACCGCACCTTCCGGGTGCCGCTCTTCCCGCTCCTGCCGGTTCTCGGCTTCGGCTTCTGCGTGTGGATGATGGGCAGTCTGTCCACGATCACGTGGATCGTCTTCGGTGTCTGGATGGCCGTCGGCCTCGTGTTCTACTTCTGCTACGGGATGCGTCGCTCCCGTCTCGCCGCCCCGGAAGTCACCGCTGACCCCGCAGCCCAGAAGTGAACCTCCTGCCTTGCTGAACGAGCTCGACGAACGCATCGTGCACGCCCTCGCCGAGGACGCCCGCCGCTCCTACGCCGACATCGGCCAGCTGGTCGGCCTGTCCGCGCCCGCCGTGAAGCGGCGCGTGGACCGGCTGCGGGCCACCGGCGCCATCACCGGTTTCACCGTACGGGTCGACCCGGCCGCGCTCGGCTGGGAGACCGAGGGCTTCATCGAGGTCTACTGCCGCGGCAACACCTCGCCGGACGCGATCCGGCGGGGCCTGGAGCGGTATCCGGAGATCGTCGCCGCGTCCACCGTCACCGGGGACGCGGACGCGCTGGTGCAGGTCTTCGCCTCCGACATGCGGCACTTCGAGCGGGTCCTGGAGCGGATCGCGGGGGAGCCGTTCGTCGAGCGGACCAAGTCCGTGCTCGTCCTGTCGCCGCTGATGCGCCGCTTCACCTCCGGCTCGCCCGCCTGACCGGACGCCGGCCCGCGGGGGCCGGCGTACGCGATGCGCCGCGGACGGCGTCCGGCGCGCAACGAATCGCCGCCCGGGGCGCCGCGCACGCAACAGATCGCACACGCAGACGCAACAGTCCCGTCTTGTCCGGTTGACCAGCGAAAACGTACCGTTTTCGAGGCCTGCTGATCTGTCGTGGGCCGCGCCCCGGCTCGTCCGTGCCGGGCACTGTTCTGTCTCGACCGCGTCGGCTGTCCCGGCTGTCCCGACGCTCTCGACCGCGTCCGCAAGGAGTCCGCACCCCATGACGTCCACGGTGCCCACCGCCGTCCAGCACACCGACGCCCAGCCGCCGATCACCATGTTCGGACCGGACTTCCCCTACGCGTACGACGACTTCCTCGCGCACCCGGCGGGCCTGGGGCAGATACCGGCGACCGAGCACGGCACCGAGGTCGCCGTCATCGGCGGCGGCCTGTCGGGCATCGTCGCCGCGTACGAGCTGATGAAGATGGGCCTCAAGCCCGTCGTGTACGAGGCCGACCGGATCGGCGGACGGCTGCGGACGGTGGGCTTCGACGGCTGTGACCCGGCGCTGACCGCCGAGATGGGCGCGATGCGCTTCCCGCCGTCGTCGACGGCGCTGCAGCACTACATCGACCTGGTGGGTCTGGAGACCCGGCCGTTCCCGAACCCGCTCGCCGAGACGACCCCGTCGACCGTCGTCGACCTCAAGGGCGAGAGCCACTACGCGGAGACGGTCGACGACCTGCCGCAGGTCTACCGCGACGTCGCCGCCGCGTGGAACGCCTGCCTGGAGGAGGGCGCCGACTTCTCCGACATGAACCAGGCGATGCGCGAGCGGGACGTGCCGCGCATCCGGGAGATCTGGGCGAAGCTGGTCGAGAAGCTCGACAACCAGACCTTCTACGGGTTCCTGTGCGACTCCGAGGCCTTCGGCTCCTTCCGGCACCGGGAGATCTTCGGCCAGGTCGGCTTCGGTACCGGCGGCTGGGACACCGACTTCCCGAACTCGATCCTGGAGATCCTGCGCGTCGTCTACACCGAGGCCGACGACCACCACCGCGGCATCGTCGGCGGCTCGCAGCAGTTGCCGCTGCGGCTGTGGGAGCGCGAGCCGCGCAAGCTCGTGCACTGGGCGCCGGGCACGTCCCTCGCCTCGCTGCACCCCGACCGGACCCCGCGTCCCGCCGTGACCCGGCTGTCCCGCACCGCGGGCAACCGCATCACCGTGACCGACGCCGAGGGCGACATCCGCACGTACAAGGCCGCGATCTTCACCGCCCAGTCGTGGATGCTGCTGTCGAAGGTGGCGTGCGACGACGCGCTCTTCCCGATCGACCACTGGACCGCCATCGAGCGCACCCACTACATGGAGTCGAGCAAGCTGTTCGTGCCGGTCGACCGGCCGTTCTGGCTCGACAAGGACGAGACCACCGGGCGGGACGTCATGTCGATGACGCTCACCGACCGCATGACGCGCGGCACGTACCTCCTGGACGACGGCCCGGACAAGCCCGCCGTCATCTGCCTCTCCTACACCTGGTGCGACGACAGCCTGAAGTGGCTGCCGCTGTCGGCGAACGAGCGGCTCGAGGTGATGCTGAAGTCGCTCGGCGAGATCTATCCGAACGTCGACATCCGCAAGCACATCATCGGCAACCCGGTCACCGTGTCCTGGGAGAACGAGCCGTACTTCATGGGCGCCTTCAAGGCGAACCTGCCCGGCCACTACCGCTACCAGCGCCGCCTGTTCACCCACTTCATGCAGGACACGCTGCCGGTCGACCGCCGCGGACTCTTCCTCGCCGGCGACGACATCTCCTGGACCGCGGGCTGGGCCGAGGGGGCGGTGCAGACCGCGCTGAACGCCGTATGGGGCGTCATGCACCACCTGGGCGGCCGGACCGACGCGACCAACCCCGGCCCGGGCGACCTGTACGAGTCGCTCGCACCGGTCGAACTGCCCGAGGACTAGGGGCTTTTCTGCGGATACGGATCACTTCGGTCCCCCCGGACACCCCGAGGAACCACACTCCGTGAGATCTGATGAAGGTTGTATGCGTGCACGGAGTGTTGTGGGGCAATCGTGCCTGCGGAAGGCGCCAGTACGAGTGCTCGAGGTGGTGGGTGAAGATGGCGAAGGAGGCGACTGATGTGTCTCCGGTGGCCATTTCTCTCCCGATCGGCACTCACCGCGATTCTTCTTCTCGGCCGCATATGCGGTTCGGGTCGGGGTACGCGGACTGGGCTCGTAGAAATCGACTCGGACGAATGGACTCGTGATGATTCTCCTTGGACTGATCCTGCTGATCATCGGCCTGCTGGTGGGCATGGGCCTGCTGACGACCATAGGTGGAATCCTCATCCTGGTCGGCGCCATTCTGTGGATTCTCGGTGCCACCGGTCGGGCCGTCGGCGGTCGGAAGCACTACTTCTAGTTCGCCCGTTACGAAGCGGGAGAACCATGCCCCTCAGGAACCTGTCCCTCCGTCGACGGCTCCGGCGCAGCGCCCGTGAGGTGTTCGGCTGGAAGCAGCTGAGAGCCGCACAGCTCGACGCGATGACCGCCGTGATGTCGGGGCGGGACACCATGGTCGTGATGCCCACGGGCGCCGGTAAATCGGCTGTCTACCAGGTGCCGGGCGTCCTCCTGAGCGGGCCCGCCGTGGTCGTGTCGCCACTGATCGCGCTGCAGCGCGATCAGGTGGCCACGCTCACGGGTGCACGCGGCCGCCCCGACGCGCGGGCGGTCAACTCCGCGCAGGGCGACCGGGCCAACGAGGGCGCCTGGGAGCGGATGCGCGAAGGCGCCCTGGACTTCCTGTTCGTCTCGCCCGAGCAGCTGGCCAAGGACGACGTGGTGGCCGAGATCGCCGCCGCGCGCCCCGCCCTGCTGGTGGTCGACGAAGCCCACTGCGTCTCGACGTGGGGCTACGACTTCCGGCCCGACTATCTCGCCCTGGGCCGCGTCCGCGAGCGGATCGGCCGGCCGCCCCTGCTGGCCCTGACGGCCAGCGCCGCCGCCCCGGTGCGCACCGACATCATCGAGCGCCTCGGCATGCGCGACGTGCATCAGGTGATCGCGGGTTTCGATCGCCCCAACCTTCACTTGGAAGTCGTCCGTCACCAAAAGGACGCGGAAAAGCGCCGCTGGGTCGTGGAACGCGCCGCAGCGGAAGCGAAACCCGGAATCATCTACACCGGTACGCGCCGAGAGGCCGAGCAGTACGCCGAAGAACTGTCCGATCTTGGATTCGACAGTGCCGCCTATCACGCGGGACTTTCTGCCGCGGAACGCACCCGTACTCATGAGAATTTCCGCGACGGCACACTCGATGTCGTCGTCGCCACTTCGGCTTTCGGAATGGGAATCGACAAAGCGGATATCCGTTTCGTGCTGCACGCGACCGTTCCCGGCTCGCTGGATGCCTACTACCAGGAGATAGGCCGGGCCGGCCGTGACGGCGACCCGGCGGCCGCGATCCTCGCGTACCGCCCCGAAGACCTCTCGGCCCAGCGCTATCGCGCGGGCGGCCGGCCCGACGCGGACACGCTCCTGCACGTGATGGACGCCGTCCGCGCCCACGCGGGAGGCGTCTCCGGAACGACTCTGCGCGAGGAGACGGACCTGTCACAGACGGCGCTGACCTCGCTGCTGCACCTCTTGGAGGAAGCGGGCGGCGTCCGGCTCGCCGCCGACGGCGTCGTCCACGTGGTCCCCGGTGCCCGACGCGACACCTGCGGCAAGGAGGCTCTGCGCATCGCGGGAGCCCGCGTCCAACTGGAGCGCTCCCGCCTGGAGATGATGCGGTCGTACGCGGAGGGGAACGGCTGCCGCCGACGCCATCTGCTGGGCTATTTCGGCGAGGTTCCGGAGAAGGAGAACTGCGCGGGCTGCGACGTGTGCGTCCCCGCGCGTCCCGAGTCCGCCTCCCGCGAGGAGCAGCACGGTGTCCTGGCCGGCACCGGCGGCGTGGCACCCCGCCGGGACGAACCGCGCGACGGCGGGTTCCTTCCGGGGCAGCGCGTGCGGCACACGTCCTGGGGGGAGGGCGAGGTCATGAGCCAGGAGGACGGTCACGTCACGGTGCTGTTCGCCGACGCGGGATACCGCACGCTCTCGCTCGCCGCGGTCGGCGAGCGCGGGCTGCTGACGCCCGCCTCGCCCTGAGTCCGGGCCCGGTTCACTGCTTGCCGGTGCCGACCGGGTCCACGGTGACGCCGCCGGAGGGCTTGTCGGAGGCCGGCAGGTTCAGGGAGACCGGCACGCTCTTGGAGTGGGTCTCGTTCGGGGGCGTGACGACGAGGCTGGTGATCGTGACGCCGGAGCCGCCCGTGGTGTTCGGCGTGTAGTGCAGGTGGAAGCGGGTCTCCTCGCCGTTCTTGAGGACGACCGTGACCGGGGCGACCCCGGTGCGTCCGGCGCTGATGCTGCCCCCGCCGTTGCCGGCCTTGAGGTCGACGCCGGGGAAGCCCTTGAGGTAGCAGGCGTCGCCGGTGTTCTTCAGGGCGACCATGAAGTCGCCCTCGCCCATGCCGTGGGCGGTGCTGAAGCCGAGGGCGGCGGTCTTGCAGGGGCCGGTGTTGATCTGGCCGCCGCCGCTGCCCGGGGCGTCGTCGTCGGCCGACGAGCCGCTGCCCTTGGAGGACGTCGAGCCCCCTGCTGTGGACGCCGCGGAGGAGGACGAGGAAGCAGCCGACGACGAGGACGACGAGGACGACGAGGACGAAGTCGCCGCGCCCGAGTCGTTCGAGGCCGACGCCGAGTCCCCGTTGTCCTGGCAGGCGGTGAGGGCGAGGCCGGCGGTGAGGGCGACGGCGGCGAGGGTGAGCTTCTGGGCGCGCATCGTGGCTTCCTTCGTGGTCGGTGACGGCCACTCGGCGTGAGCGGCTCACTGATCATCAAGACTCACCGGCCGCGCGGCCCGTTCCACCCTCCACGTTCCCCATACATGCCTGTTACACGCGGCACGGGAAGGCAGTGGTGGAACGGGTTTCCCCCGCATCCCTGTTCGGGCCACCGGCACCGATTCGTGACACGGTCGCCCTTGACCTGTGGAAACGGTCAGACGCCCGCGGCCCGCGCCTTCTCGTAGACCTCCGCCGCCACGTCCTTCAGCTCCTCGGCGTCGCGCAGCGGACCCTGGAGCTCGATGAGGATCTCGTCCAGACCCACCTCGTCGTGCGCCACCAGGTCCTCGACGATCTGGTCGACGCTGCCCTGGAAGGGCCGGCGGTCGTCGCCCGTGTACGGCTCGCGCGTGCGGAGCGTGTTCACCCGCAGCACGCTCTGCAGCGGCTCCGTCCGGCCGCGCTCCTCGGCCAGCTCCCGCAGCTGCGCCCACTCCCGCTTCAGCGGCTCGACCCCCATCCCGACCGGCATCCAGCCGTCCGCCCGGTCGACGAGGCGGCGCCGGGCCTTCGGACTGCTCGCCGGGAGCAGGATCGGCACCGGCCCGGCGGGCTTGGGGCCGACCACGGACGGGGCGATCGTCGTCAGTTCGCCCTCGTACGCGACCGGGTCCGGGCCCCACACCGCTCGGCACACCTCGATCAGCTCGTCGAGGACCCGGCCGCGCCGCTCGAAGGGCGCCACGCCCGCCGCCGCGTACTCGTCGTGCGACCAGCCCGTGCCGAGACCCGCCACCACCCGGCCGCCGCTCGCCGCGTCCAGCGAGGCGAGCGAGCGCGCCAGCTGGAACGGCACGTGCAGCGGCGCCACCAGCACGCTGGTGCCGAGGCGGACGGTCGAGGTGACCGCCGCCGCCAGGGTCAGCGAGACGAGTGGGTCGGCGACCGAGCGGTATCCGTCGGGCCACGGCATCCCGGGTATCCCGTACAGCCCCTGCCGGGCGGGCTCGGGGTAGAGGATCCGCTCGAAGACCCACAGGCTCTCGTAGCCGGTCGCCTCGGCGGCCCGCGCCACCTCGGGTATGTCGCGGCCGATGGCGTACTGCCGCATCTGCGGGAGTCCGAGTCCGAGTCGGGTCGTCATCCAGGTCTCCTTCTCGTCGCGTACGTGTCCGGTGCAAAGGAACGTGCACCTTCAACGTATCCGTGGGACAAGGGAGTTCCGGATCCGGAACGGCTGGTTTCAGCCGCGGAAGGCGGGCAGCGGGGTGAGCAGCATGCGGCCGACCAGCCCCGCCGACGCGTCGAGACGCTGCGCGAACTCGTCCTGGAGCGGCGGTAATGCGCGCAGGGCCCACAGGGCGCGGGCCGCCGCCCATGCCCCGTCGCGGGCCCGCTCCAGGCTCCAGGAGCCGAGCAGGTGGGTGAGCGGATCGGCGACCTGGAGGAGGTCGGGGCCCGGCATCAGCTCCTCGCGGATGTGCTCCTCCATCGAGACGAGGACATCGCCGACGCGGTCGAACTCGTCCTCCAGGGTGGCCGGTTCGCAATCGAGCGTACGGCAGGTGTCCACGACGGCCAGGGCGAGATCGTGGCCGATGTGCGCGTTGATGCCCGCGAGCGCGAACTGCAGGGGACGTACTCCCGGATGGCTGCGGAACTGCAGGACCGGCCGCCAGCAGGCCGGTGGCCGCACCCCGCGGGCCGCCGCGTCGACCGCCGTCAGATAGCGCTCGGCGAACCGGACGTCCAGCGCGACAGCGGCCGAGCGGTCCGGGAACCCGCCGCGTACTCCCTGGTCGATGGCGTGATCCACGGCCTCCGTGACGGACAGGTAGACCCGGTTGAAGACCGCCACACCGTCCTGCGGCGGCAGCTGCGCGGCGACCGCGCGCATCCGTGCGATCACCGAGTCGACTCCTTGGGCCGGGATGTGCGGCCCCGCGATGCGTTCCAACTGCGCCATGCACGAAGCGTCCCAGCCCTAGGGTGACGCGGGTGTCGGCTGGCCGGGGGCTTCCCCGAAACGAGGGAACCGGCGGCCGGGAAGCCGGGGGAGAGCACGGTGCCAGGGAGCAGAGCGCGACGGCTCGCCGAGCGGCGGTCGGCCCGGCGGCGGTCGGCGTGGCGGGGTGCGATGGTCACCGCCGCCGCGGCCGTGGCCGCCGTCGGGACCGTCGCGGGTCTGCTGTCCGCCCTCGACCGGGGCGGGGGCGACGGCGACTCGGCGCGGCCCACCGCGAGCCCGGTCCCCAGCCGGGTGCCGCTGCCCGCCGTGCCGAGCGCGACGCCCACCGCCGACTCGCCCTCCCCGGCGCGGAGTTCCGCGCGGCCGGAACCCGGGCCGACGAAGCCGACGGCCGGCCGTCCGGCGCCGTCCACCGCTCCGCCCGCGCCCGCCGGCCTGTACCGGTACGGCGGCTCCCAGGTGCTCGACTGGGTGCGGGCCCATCCCTCCGACCCGCGCCGCCCGCTCATCGAGTCCCGGATCGCGGCCCGCCCGGCCGCCGTCTGGTTCGCCGACTTCACGCTGGACACCATCGCCTCCCGGGTGCGCGCGGTGACCTCCGGCGCGGCGCGCGCGGGCCGCGTGCCGGTCGTCGTCGCGTACGCGATCCCGATGCGCGACTGCGGCGGCGCCTCCGACGGCGGGGCGCCCGGCATCGGCGCGTACGACGAGTGGATCGACCGGTTCGCGGCAGGGCTCCGCTCCCACGAGGTCATCGTGATCCTGGAACCGGACGCGCTCTCCCAGACGGAGTGCCTGAGCGGCCGCCAACGGGCGGAGCGCTACGCGGCATTGGCGCGCGCGGGCCGCGTCATGAAGACGGCGAACCCGCGGGCGCGCGTCTACTACGACGCCGGGCACTCCGACTGGAACCCCGCCGGGGCGCAAGCGGCCCGGCTGCGCGCGGCGGGCGCCGCCGCACCGGCCTCGTCCGACGGGGTCTTCACCAACGTCTCCAACTTCAACCGCTCCGAGGACGAGATCGCGTACGCCCGCCGGGTGCTCAGCGCGATGGACGCCCCCGACTCCCTGGGCGCGGTCGTCGACACCAGCCGCAACGGCAACGGCGCGGCGCCGGGCGGCGCGTGGTGCGACCCCGCCGGCCGCAGGATCGGGCAGCCGCCCACCCTCGCCACGGGCCGGTCGCGGATCGACGCCTATCTGTGGGTGAAGCTGCCGGGGGAGTCGGACGGCTGCAAGGGCGAGCCGGGCACCTTCGCGCCCGGCTACGCCTACGAACTGGCGGCCGGCTGAGGCGGCCCCGCCGGTCCTACTGCTGGTCGGGCTTCTTCCCGTCGTACGTGGACGTGCCCTGGTCGAGCAGCGGCTCCTGCTGCTTGAGGTGGGCGGGGGCCATCGCCCGCAGCGCGTGATAGCCGGTGATGACCACGATCGTGCCGAGGGCGATGCCGCTCAGCGAGAAGTTGTCGGTGAACTTCAGGGAGACGTTGCCGACGCCGATGATGATGCCCGCGGCGGCCGGTACCAGGTTCAGCGGGTTGCGCAGGTCGACCCCGGCGTTGATCCAGATCTGCGCGCCGAGCAGGCCGATCATGCCGTAGAGGATGACGGTGATGCCGCCGAGCACACCGCCCGGGATCGCCGCCACGATCGCGCCGAACTTCGGGCACAGGCCGAAGAGCAGCGCGAATCCGGCCGCCGCCCAGTAGGCCGCCGTCGAGTAGACGCGGGTCGCGGCCATGACGCCGATGTTCTCGGAGTACGTGGTGTTGGGCGGGCCGCCCACGGCGGTGGAGAGCATGGACGCGACGCCATCGGCGGAGATCGCGGTGCCCAGCTTGCCGTCGAGGTTGTCGCCGGTCATCTCGCCGACGGCCTTCACGTGTCCGGCGTTCTCCGCGATCAGCGCGATGATCACCGGCAGCGCGACGAGGATCGCCGACCACTCGAACGACGGGGCGTGGAAGGAGGGCAGTCCGATCCAGTCGGCCTTGCCGACGCCGGAGAGGTCCAGGCGCCAGTGGTCCACGGCCGCGGTCCCGCCGTTCGTGGAGTGGATCTTGCCGAAGATCTCGTCGAGGAGCCACGAGAGCACATAGCCGAAGATCAGGCCGAGGAAGATCGCGATCCGGGACCAGAAGCCGCGCAGGCAGACCACGGCCAGACCGGTGAACAGCATGACGAGCAGCGCCGTCCACTGGTCGGTCGGCCAGTACGTGGAGGCCGTGACGGGCGCCAGGTTGAAGCCGATCAGCATCACGACCGCGCCGGTCACGATGGGCGGCATCGCGGCGTGGATGATCCGCGCCCCGAACTTCTGCACCGCAAGACCGACGACGAAGAGCAGCACACCGACGACGAAGACCGCGCCGGTGACCGTGGCGCTGGAGCCGCCGGAGGCCCGGATCACCGCGGCGACGCCCACGAAGGAGAGCGAACAGCCCAGGTAGCTCGGCACCCGGCCGCGCGTGGCCAGCAGGAAGATGACCGTCGCGACACCGGACATCATGATCGCGAGGTTCGGGTCCAGACCCATGAGCACCGGAGCCACGAACGAGGCGCCGAACATCGCGACCACATGCTGGGCGCCGAGCCCGATCGTGCGCGGCCAGGACAGCCGCTCATCGGGGCGGACGACGGCTCCCGGGGCCGGGACCTTGCCGTCCCCGTGCAGTTTCCAGCGGACGCCGAGGTCCATGTGCGCACTCTGCTTTCTGTGGCCTGAAACGATCGCCTCATGTTAATGCGACGTAAGTGCGCGCTCCTGTTGTGTCCTTCGCCCGGCCCGAGCGCCGCTGAGGTGCAGGTCACGCCAGACTTCTGAGCGTTTGCTTAGCCCGTGGCCGTACGATGACGCTCCCATCCGCACCGCACCAGGAGCCCCATCCGTGACCGCCGTCGCCCCCGACCACACCACCGGCAGCACCGGCCGCCCCGTCCCCGCAGTTCCCGTCGAGGTGCATTTCGACGACCTCGACGCGCTCGGCATGCTGCACAACGCCCGCTACCCGGTCCTCGTCGAGCGCGCCTGGACGGCCCTGTGGAACGAGCGCGGGCTCGTCTTCGAGGGCGACTGGGACGCGGCCGGCGACTTCTGCAACGCGGTCAAGGAACTCACCGTCAGCTACGAGGCCCCGGTCCTGCGCCCGGGCACGTACGCCGTGCACCTGTGGATCGAGCGGCTCGGCAACACCGGCCTGACCTACGGCTTCCGCTTCTGCTCCGCGGACGGCGCGACCACGTACGCGCGCGGGCGGCGCGTCCTGGTCCGGCTCGACCCCGGGACGCTGCGCCCCACGCGCTGGAGCGACGGATTCAGGGCTTGCGCACAGGATCTGCTGCCGCAGGGCTGACCTGCTCCGGCACCGTCGCCCGGGTCCGGTCGCCGGCGCGCAGCACCCCCGCGAACACCGCGAGCCCGCAGGCCAGCACGGTGACCACACCGAACGACACCACCAGGCTCGTCGTCTCCGCGATCGTGCCGATCGCGGACGGTGCGACGAGGCCCGAGGTGTACGTGATCGTGGCGACACCGGCGATGGCCTGGCTCGGGTTCGGCCCGCTGCGCCCGGCCGCCGCGAAGGCGAGCGGTACGACCACCGCGATGCCGAGGCCCAGCAGTCCGAATCCGGCCATGGCGACGGCCGGGTTCGGCGCGACGACCACCATCAGCGCGCCGAACGCCGCCCCGATGCCGCTGATCCGTACGGTGCGCACCGCCCCGAACCGGTCCACGATCCGGTCGCCCGCGATCCGCGCGACCGCCATGGTGAGGGTGAAGCCGGTGGTGCAGGCGGCCGCGAGCCCCGCCGAGGTGCCGAGCACGTCCTTCAGGTAGACCGCCGACCAGTCCAGGCTGGCGCCCTCGGCGAACACCGCGCAGAACCCGACCGCGCCGATCAGCAGCGCGGACTTCGGCGGCAGCGCGAAGCGCGGCGGCGGCTCCTCGTCCTCGGTCGGCCGCAGATCCAGTACCCACCGGCAGGCGGTGAATCCGGCGACGGTCAGCACCGCGGCGGCGAGCACGTGGTGGAGCCGGGCGTCCGCGCCCAGATGCGCGGCGAGCGTGCCGCCCGCCGAACCGATCAGGGCGCCCGCGCTCCACATGCCGTGCAGCCCCGACATGATCGACTTGTCGAGCCGGGTCTCGACCTCCACGCCGAGGGCGTTCATCGCCACGTCCGACATGCCGGCCGTCGCCCCGTAGACGAACAGGGCCACGCAGAGCGTGAGCAGGTTCGGCGCGAGGGAGGGCAGGGTCAGTGCCAGCGTCCACAGCGCGAGCAGCCCGCGCAGCGCGGTCCGCGCCCCGAACCGGTGGCTGATGCTGCCGGCCAGCGGCATCGCCACGGAGGCACCGATCGCCGGGAAGGCCAGCGCGAGCCCGAGCTGGCCCGCACTGACGCCCGCGTGCTCCTGGATCCAGGGCACCCGGGTCGCGAACGAACCGGTCACGGCCCCGTGGACGCAGAAGACGGTCGCGACGGCGTACCGCGCCCGCTTCAACTCCCCTGTTCCGTATGTGACTTCACTCATCTCGCGGGCCCCTCCCGGTGTGTCCCCGTGCTCGTCCGTCACGATGCCGCCGTAAACTATCAGGAACCCTGCCTGATAGTTAACCTGTTTGCGCCGCCGAGCCGTAGGATCCCGCCATGCCCGCATCGCCGAGGACCGCCCGAGCCATCAACGACCGGCTCGCGCTGCGCTTCCTCCAGGAAGAGGGGCCGCTCACCGCGGGCCAGCTGAAGGAGCGCACCGGGCTGTCCCGGCCCACCGTCGCCGACCTCGTCGAACGCCTCACGGCCTCCGGCCTCGTCGCGGTCGTCGGGGAGGCCGGGGCGCAGCGCCGCGGCCCGAACGCCAAGCTGTACGGGATCGTGGCCGACCGCGCCCACCTCGCCGCCCTCGACGTGCGCACCGAAGGGGTCCGGCTCGTCGTCGCCGACCTGCTCGGCACCGTCCTGGCGGAGGCCTCCGCCCCCGTCGCGCCGGGGGAGGAGACCGGCGCCGCCGTCGAGCGTGCCGTCGCCCTCCTGGAGCACACCGCCAAGGAGGTCGGCGCAGGCCCCCTGCACACCGTCGGCGTCGGCGCCCCCGGCCTCATCGACCCGGCGACCGGCGAACTGCGTGACTCCTCCGGCCTGCCCGAATGGCATCGCCGCCTGATCGCGGCCCTCCAGGAGCGGCTCCCCGCGCGCGTCCTCGTGGAGAACGAGACGAACCTTGCCGCCCTCGCCGAACAGCGCGACGGCGCCACCCGGGACCGCGACACCTTCGTGCTGCTCTGGCTCGGCCTCGGCATCGGCGCGGCCGTCGTCCTGGACGGCAGGCTGCGCCGCGGGGCCTCCGGCGGCACCGGCGAGGTCGGGTTCCTGCCGGTGCCGGGCACCGGCGGTGTGCCGTCCGCCGTCAACTGCGACGGAGGCTTCCACTCGCTGGCCGGCTCGGCCGCGATCCTCGAACTCGCCGTGGAGCACGGGCTCGTCGGGCCGGGGGAGCCCGTCGTCCGTGCCGCCGAGGTCGTCCGCGCCGCCGTCGCCTCCGGCGCGGACCGGTTCCTCGACGTCCTGGCCGACCGGGTGGTGCTCGGCGCGGCCGCCGTCGTCGCCGTGCTCGATCCCGGTTGTGTGGTGCTCGCCGGGGAGGTCGGCCGGGCGGGCGGTGACGTGCTCGCCGAGCGGGTCGCTTCGCGGCTGGCCTCGATGTCACCGCTGGCCACCGAGGTGCGGGCGGGGGAGTTGGGGGGTGGGGCCGTGTTGCGCGGGGCCCTGTTGATGGCGCGGGAGGCTGCGCAGGAGGTCGTGTTCGCGCCGTAGGGGTGCGCTTGCTTCGACGTCCGCGGCTCTCGTCGTGGCTGGTCGCGCAGTTCCCCGCGCCCCTGAAGCGAGCGAAGCTCGCTGTTCAGGGGCGCGGGGAACTGCG